>DASZMZ010000036.1:0-25875 GCA_035551455.1 Candidatus Sulfopaludibacter sp. | reverse complement strand
CGTGAAGAGCAGTAGAAGCAGCAGGGTAACGCCGATCAGCGTAAGCCAGAACCACAGAAAGATCGTCAAAAAGAGCCGTCTCACGACGCCCCCGGGACGGCGGGAGAAGCGTATAGATATCCGGCCCCCCGCACACCTTTGATGCGCTCGCTTCCGTCTTCGAGCGGGCCGAGCTTCTTGCGCAGATTGCAGATATGCGTGTCGATGCTGCGATCGAACGGAGAAAACTCTCGCCCGAGCACCGTGCGCACCAGGTCCTGCCGGCTGACGGTGCTTCCCGCGACGTGCATCAAGGCGGAGAGCAGATCGAATTCCACGGTGGTCAGATCTATGGCCGCTCCGCTACGGCGGACCGTGCGCGATCCGCCATCCAGCACGACATCGGCGAGGGCGATGGCACCCGGCGGCGGAGATTGCGGCGCCGACCGGCGCAGGATGGCTCGGATACGTGCGGCCAATTCCGCTGGGTCGAATGGCTTGGGCAGATAATCGTCCGCGCCCATTTCCAGGCCTCGAATTCGATCCTGGGTATCGCCGCGCGCGGTCAGCATCAGTACCGGCGTGCGGGACTCCTGGCGGATGAGGCGCAATACGCTGAAACCGTCGGTGTCCGGCATCATCACGTCCAGCATGATCAGGGAGTAGGGCTCACTGAGCGCCCGCTCTACGCCCGCCGCGCCATTGGGGGCCCAACTGATTTCGAAGCCTTCCCGAGTCAGGTAACGAGTGACCAGCTGGCAGAGCTCGGCATCGTCGTCGACCACTAGCACACGTTCCATTGGGCAATCCGGGGACACTCCATTTTAAGCCTCGTTCCGCTGACCGGCCGTCAAGATGTGTCAAGCCGCTTAACCGTTCTTGACCAAGCTTGGCATTTCTGGACGCGCGCGGCAGCGCCTTGGCTTTATGTTCAGATCATGAGCAGACCAATTGCTGGAGTTCTCGGTATTTCACTACTCGCGGTTCTGTTTTCGAGCCGCGGCCAGTGCCAGGAGCCTGCGAAGGCGCCGGCCTTCGAGGTCGCATCTATCAAACTCTGCGAGCCGGGCACCGCAGCGCCTGCCGGGCAGGAGAGCGGAATGGTGCGCTTCACATATCCCGGCGGTCGATTTCAGGCCGACGCGGTGACGCTGAAAGTCCTGTTCGAATGGGCTTACGGAGTTCTGCCATTCCAGCATTCGCGCGGCCCCTCGTGGAGCGAGACGGATCGCTACGATGTAGTCGCGAAGGCCGCGGGTAAAGCCACGGATCCCGAGGTCAAGCGGATGCTGCAAACGCTGCTGGCCGAACGGTTCCAGTTGAAGTTCCACCGAGAGACCCGGAACCTCCCCGCCTACATCATTTCATTGGGCAAGACCGAGGCGAAACTCTTCCCGCCCAAGGACGGGGAGCTGCATTCTCTTACTCCCACTCCGCGGACGGACTCCGAGGGTAAGGTGGTTTCCTGGCACGTGATCGCTGTACGCTACTCGCTGGCGGACTTGACCGACATCTTCGCACGGCAGTTAGGCCGCGTGATCGTCAATAAGACCGGTCTGGACGGCGATTTCGATTTCACGCTGGACCTGACGCCTGACGATAACCGGCCGAATCCGCTGGATCCCTCGCTCATCATCACGGCCATGCGGGAACAACTCGGCTTGACCCTGAAAACCGAGACCGCCCCGGTGGACTACTTCATTGTCGACAGCGCCGAGAAACCCACCGCCAACTAACTGCGCCGGCGATGCGAGTTGCTGGAGATGGGCGCAGGCCCGCTACATGCCCGCCGGTTACTCCGCGGATATCCCTTCATCCGCGTACATGGTGCGGTAGACCGGCTATTAAAATTCCAGGCGAACGGAAATCTGGGCTCGGCGTGCGGTGCTGCCGTAGGGGTAAGCCGCGGAGGCATTGGCCACTCCGACGTTGGCTACGGGCTTCAGGACACCGGCCGTCGCCACGAAGGCGATGTTGTTCGCCCCGGTCGTGTACTGATTGTTGAGGGCGTTATAGACTTCGAAGGCGAAGCTGGCGCGGACATGCTCGGTAAAGGAGAAAATCTTGCCGAAGCGGGCATTCACGTTGTACTGATTCGATAGGCGGATCGCGTTGACGGCGTCGAAGGGCACGCGATTCCAGCCGCCCGATCCGTTGAGCGAATTCAGATACGCCAGGGTGATTCCAGTGAACTGCTGGCCGCTCAGAATCACGATGGGATTGACGGATTGCGGCGACGCGATGGTGGCGATGCCGGAGAACTGCCAGCCGTTGACCAGGATGCGCGCGGCGGGGTTATCGCTCTTCAGGATGGTCGGAGTCCAAACCCAATTCAGGACGCCGCGGTGACGCTGGTCGGCAGCCGAGTTGCCTTTGTCGCTGATGTAGTCGCCGGGCAGCATGTTGGAAGGGACGCCCGGTAGAATCGGGGTGCCGCCGACGTCGTCGATCGAGTGCGAGTAGGTGTAGGAAAGCTGCACGCTGAGATCGCGGCCCATTTGCTTGCGGAGCTGCACGGCCACGCCGTTGTACCAGGACGAGCCGCCGTTTTCAATCTGATAGACGTGCTGGTGATTGGTGTCGGCACGATTGGTCCACACCAGCGTGTTAAACGTGTTTACGGCTGCGCCGGCGGCATTGTCGATGGTGTATGTCTCGGTGATGGTGGCGCCGTTCAGATTGAGGTCGCTGGCGGTGTAAAGTTTGTAGCCGCGGCTATTCATCAGGTTGATCGTCAGCGCCGTATCGCGCGTCAGCCGGCGCTCCAAAGCTACATTGGCCTGCTGTGTGAACGGATTGCGGAACTTCGAGGCGCCGTAATAGATGTTCTGCTGGCCCGCGGGAACCGCTGTGATGGATGCCACTGACTTGGGAAAGACCGGGGCATTCGTCATGAAAGGCGAGGCCGAGATGCTGGTCTGGTCGACACCGTTCCCCAGTAGCAGCGCATCGATCAAAGCGCCCTGATAGGGCGAATAGAACCAGCCGAAACCGATCCGCAGCACGGTCCGGTCGTTAGGCTGCAGGGCAGCGCTGATGCGCGGCGCGAAATTTAGATTTCGTGAGGCGATGGTGCCGGTCTGGTAGTAGGTCGGGCTTATATTCACCGGCTGTGGAATGGTGGTCTTTTCCCAGTTCAGGCCGCCGGTCACGGTCAAATAGCGGGCTACCTTCCAGGTGTCCTGCGCGAAGGCATGCTTTTCCTTCAGCCGGAAACTACGCGCCGAAATGCCCAGGCTCTGGTTGTAGTAGGTGTAGTTGCGCTGATTGTTGCCGACGATATCGGTGGCCAGGCCGGTGATCGACGGGTACGTATAGGAGCCGAAGGGATTAGGCAGGTCATTGATGGAGTCGCGGTTCTCAACGTATTCGAAACCCATCTTCAGAGAGTGCGAATAGGAGGTCCAGTTGAAAGTGTCGATCACCTGATAACGGCGCTCTTCCAGAGAGCCGGCGTCGGGACGCGCGGCGCCGACCGTGGCGCCGGCCACTTGAAGTCCCAGTGCTCCGGTGGACAGATTGGCCGTGGACATCGGATCGGTAAAGCGGTCGTTCACGTAGCCGCCGCGCAGTTCATTGATGCCGCCGTTGAAGAACGTATGCAGCCAGGATCCCTTGCCGAAGCGCGTATCCTCGGTGGAATTGTTCAAACCGAGCAGTCCGCCATTCGGCGCGACGGCATTGATATTGGCCTGAATGGGCAGGCGCGAATTCATGGCATTACCTTCGGCACTAAAGGTATTCCGATCGCTGCGGCGGTAATCCACGCGCGCCACGCCGCTGGTGAAACGCTGGGAGAGCGCGGCGGCGACGTTCATCTGGGGCAGGATCAGGTTGATCGCCGCGGTGCAGGCCACTACGGTGGACTTACAGTTGGCGGTGGGAATGGTGGAGCCGTTATCGGTAATCAGCGGCGAAGTGATGCGGTTCAAATCGTGGAAGCTGCCGGTCAGCACGTCAGCATTGAGGAAGAAGAAAAGCTTATCGTGCATGATTGGGCCGCCTACGCTGGCGCCGCCTTCGGTCTGCTTGTCGAAGAGCTTCTGCCCCAACGCGAAGCGATCAACCGCGCTCCAGGAACTGCTGCCGTAATAGCCGTAGGCGTCGCCATGGAAGCCGTTGCCGCCGGTGCGGGTAGCGGCGTTCACGATTCCGCCGGCCGAATGGTCGAACTCCGCCGGTTGGCCGGACACCGCAACCTGCATTTCCGAAACGGCGTCGGGCGCCAATTGATTGGCCAGTCCGGGGCGGCCGGGGTCGTACTGATTGGTGGTGAGGATGCCGTCAGCCAAAAATGCGTTGGGCAGTGGCACGCCGCGGAATACCAGGGCTTTGGTCGTAGGGTCTACCGTAACGGCGGGCGCCAGCAGGACGGGAGAATCCAACCGCCGCGAAGCGAAAGGCAGACTCTCCAACTGGGTGCGCGTCACCAGCGTGGAAACGCCGGTGCGATTGTTGTCCACGGGCATCAAGGCGCGTCCCGCCTCCACCTGCGTGGCCGGCTCTTCGGCCTTCATGTCGATTTGAAAATAGACCGTCTGGCCGATGGACACATCGAACTTGTTGGATTCCCAGTTGGCGAATCCGGTGCGCGTGGCCTGAAGCTTGTACTCGCCATTCGGCGGCAGCATGGGGACGTCGAACACGCCATCGTCGGTGGTGGTAATGGTGCGGTTGATTCCCAGGGCTGCGTTGGAGAGGACGACTTTCGTCTCAGGCAATCCGTCGCCGTACTGGTCGCGGACGATTCCGGTTACCGCGCCGGAGCCTACCACCGATTGCGCAAAAACGCCCGTCGAACACACGAGCACGAACAGACATAGCCCTACCGTTATTTTCATTCGCTGCTTGCCTCTGAAAGTACGATTGTAACTAAAGTATCGACCATAATAGGCACGCGGCGGGCCAAAAGGGCTAAACGCAAACCATCGCCAATGGTATTCAATAGATAGGTGCGACGTTTCTTGTTGTTTCTGGTTCTCAGTGTGGCCGCCGCGGCACAGCCCGGGCAGCGCGGAATGCGCCGTTTTCCCGCGCGTCAGAGCGCGCCCCAGGAGCCGGCGATTCCTCTCCCCGTCGTGAAGCTAGACGCCACGGTGATGGACTCCGCGGGCAAGCCGGTTCCCGGTCTGACCGCGGCCGACTTCGACCTGACGGTGGAGGGCAAACCGCAGCCCCTGTCGAGTGTCCAATATGAAAGCGCCGGACCGCGCCGCCTGGTCGTGATCCTGGACGACGCCTGGCTTTCGGCGAGCGCCGCGGAACGCGTTCGAAAAGAGCTGGCGGATTTTGTGGCTTCGCAGATGACGGGGGCGGATGAACTGTCGATTCTGCGGACACGCTCGGGATCGGGCGATCTGGAAGCGATCACCAGCGATCGGAAAGTGATAGCGGCCGCCATCGCGCATATTCTGCCAGACCCGGCCGGCGCCATGCAGGGAGTGGCCAATGGGCAGTTCGCGGTGGCTGGTCAAGTGATCACGCTACGGCGCGCGCTGGCCGGACTGAGCGGCATACCCGGGCGTAAGGGCGTGGTGCTGATGTCGGAGCATCTGGGGCTACATCACCACGAATTGAGCGACCGGCTGCAGGTGTTGGCCGCCGATTCCTCATCGGTGGTCTACACAGTGGACTTGAGCGATGGAGAGGCGGGAAGCGAGGCGGCGGGATTGCCGCTGGCCGTGGCGACGGGCGGGCTCAACCTGGGCCGCGAATTGGCGGCGGGGCTGGCGCGCGCGCTGCACGACGAAGACGGCTACTACCTGTTCAGCTACGTGCGGGAGGGCGAGTTTGTCAGCCGGTCCTTCCAATTGGATGCGCCGCCCTCACTGCAGTTGAAAACCAGGAACACGGCATTCACGGCGCGAGCGCGGATTAGTCCGGTGATGGCTTCGGACGAGGAACGGAATTACCGGGCGAGGACCGAGTATCAGGAACTGGTGAGCGCGGTCAATTCGCCATTCGATGGCGAGGCGATTCGCGTGCAAGTGACCGGGCTCTTCGGCAACAGCCGCGCCAAGGGACCTTCTTTAACCGCGCTGGTATGGATCGAAGCCGGCGACCTGTCGTTCACTCATCAGTTGAACGGACGGCATAAAGCCAGCGCCGAAGTGGTGATCGCGGCCTTCGGCAGCACCGGCTTGAGCGCGGGCCAGACCAGCGCGCAACTCACGCTGGATCTGGATGCGGACGAGTACAAGCAGGCACTGCTGGATGGCGTGGTGGTGCAGAGCGAGTTGGACCTTCGCGAGCCCGGCTTCTACCAGGTGCGGGTCACGGCGCGCGACGAAACGTCGGGCCGGATGGGAAAGGCCAGTCAGTTTGTGGCGGCGCCGAATATCTCCAGCGGAGATCTGATGCTTTCGGGAATCGTACTGCGCGAGAAGGATTCCAAAGTCGCTGCGTCGGGTCCGGCGCGGCGCATCTTTGCTCCGGGGGCGCGGGTGACTTTCACGTACGAGATTCTGAATCCCGGGGCGGAGGTGGAGACACTGCTGCACCTGATCAGAGACGGCCGGGAAGTGTTCACCGGCAGGCCCCAGTCCTTAGGCGCGGTCAAGCTGGAGGATCCGAAGCGGCGGCCGGTTGCGGGAGAGGTCACGCTTTCCACCGCGCTGCCGAACGGCCAATATTATCTCGAAGTGAGCGTGAGGGATACTCAGTCGGCAAAGCCGCGAACGGCTCGCCAGGGCATCGATTTCCAGATCCGGCGATAAGTTACTGGCGAAAGCGCCGGCCTACTTGGGGACGGAGACGGTGATGTTGCGGTACTTCATGCCGCCGGTGTGATCGCCCTGCAGGTAGAAGGGGCCGGGTTCGGCTTCGTGGGAATCGAGTGCGCCACCGCTGATGCCGGGGATCTCCTGGTTGTCGATGGTCTTGACTCCGTCGCGCACCACGGTCAGCATGCGGCCCACCAGGGTGATGTCGAAGGTCTCCCACTGGCCGGGCTTGTGCGGCATGTCCACGCTGGGAGCGAGGTAGCCGTAGATGGCGCCCATGTCGTGGAACTTGTCGTTGACGCCGGGCTTTTCGTTGGCCACCTGGACCTCGTCGCGGCCGCGCAGATAGATGCCGCTGTTGCCGTCTTCGGGACAGTTGAACTCAATGTGCAGCTTGAAATCTTCGAACTTGCGGACGGTCTTCAGGTTGGCGCCATGCTCCAGATTGACCAGGACGCCGTCCTGCATTACCCAGTGATTCGCGGCGGTGACGGGGATAGGCTCCCATCCAGTGAGGTCCTTCCCATTGAGCAGCGGCTCGGGCGTGGTCCATGCCGAGGGCATCTTCCGCTTGAGCTCGGGAGCACGTACGCCGGCCAATTGCGCCGTCACCTTGTCTCCCTGCTTCTGCACGCCGGTGAGCTTGTTACTTTTGACTTCCAGTTCCCAAGTGGCGGCAGGGGAAACGACCAGCGTCAGCTTGCCACCATCCATGCGGACGTCGGCGATGGGGTGGACGCTGCCGGTGCGAGGCTGCACGCGGACATCGAAGCCGCCGGCATGGTCCACCAACTCCATCCAGCCGGGGTAGGGCACGCCGGTCTGCGGCGTGACGGTGAGATCCCAACGTCCGGCGAAGGGAGACTTCCCCTTCTGTGCGAATGCCGTGGTCAGGAGAACTGAAGATAGGAGGATGGCAGCAGAGAGTTGCTTCATAGAATTGAAAAAGGCGCGCCCTCTTGCGAGAGCGCGCCTGTGTTCCTTGGGAGTGAACTATCCAACTTTGGGAAGGTACTTTTCCCAGGTCTTGCGGATGTAGGGACGGACGTACTTGTTGGCATCCGCGTTATTGGTGATGCGCATCTTCACCGGATCCCATTCGATCTTGCCTTCGCTACGCAGAGCGATGACGCCGAGCAGCATCCACTCGACGAAAGGCGCGGCCACGTTGAAGTTGGAGCAGGATGGCTCGCCGCCTTTGCAGGAGCGGATCCAGTCATGATAGTGGCCGGGCGAGCGGGTGAGGACTTCGTTCGGGAACTCGTAATCCTTCATGTTCTCGACCGGGATGAGGCGCGTATCGTCCCCATAAGTTCCAGTGGTGAGCATGCCCTTGTCGCCGATGAACAAGCTGCCGTCGGGGTCTCCCAGACGCGCCGGCGGATTGGCTTTGAGTGCTTCGATCTTGGACCAGGAGAAGACCGGACCAGTGCCTTCGGGGCGGCGAAGATCGGGGGCTGCGCCCGGACCACGTCCGCCACGGCCACCTGCGGCGCCACGACCGGCTGCGCCGGCTTGAGCCTGGGGACGCGCGGGCCTGGGGAGATCGCCGAGGTACTCGCCTTCCGGAACGCCCTTGATCTTCGGCGTTTCGGTGAGACCGTCGTGCCAGTACAGAGTTACCGGCGGCATATTACCGCGCGCCGGAAATTCGTACTTGATGACCGACTTCTTCGGGAACTGGAAGTCGCTGACGCCTTCCTTCGAAACACACTCGACGCTGGTGGGCGAGCCGAGTTTCAGGGCCATGTTGGGAGCGCCGAGAATGTGGCAGGCCATATCGCCGAGAGCGCCGCAGCCGAAATCGTAGAAGCCGCGCCAGTTCGACGGCTGATAGAAATTGCCGCGGGCGTAGCCGGCCGGATAGCCTTCGCCCCCGGACGTGTACGGACGTTCCTTGGCGATACCGAGCCACAGGTCCCAATCCAGCGTGTCGGGAACAGGCGAGGGAGCGGGAACGGCGGTGACACCTTGCGGCCAGATCGGCCGGTTGGTCCAGGCATGCACTTCGGTGACGTTGCCGATGTCGCCGGCCCACACCATTTCAGCAGCCTGACGGGTGCCTTCGTTGGAGTAACCCTGATTGCCCATCTGGGTGGCCACTTTGAACTTGTTGGCCGACTCGCGCATCAGGCGAGCTTCCCAAATGGTGCGGGTGAGAGGCTTTTGTACGTAAACGTGCTTGCCGCGTTCCATGCAGTTATAAGCTGTCACGGTATGCATGAAGTCGGGCACGGTGCAGATGACGGCATCGATGCCGGCGCCTTCCTTGTCCAGCATCTTGCGGAAGTCTTTGTACTTGGGCGGTTTCTCGAAAGCCTTAAAGATAGCGGCTGCGGACTTGTCGTCCACATCGCACAAGGCCACAATGTTTTCCGTGGTTGCGCAACCGCGAATGTCGCTGGCAGCCTTGCCGCCGGCTCCGATCGAAGCGATATTCAGCTTTTCATTAGGCGATTTATAGCCCAGCATTTTCAGCGAGGGCGTGCTGCCAAAGCCGCCGGTAGGGACGGCGCCTGCAAGCAGCGAGCCGTAAAAGAAGTGTCTTCTGGAAAGTTTACCCGACATCGTACGTTCACCAACCTAGTGAAATGTTAACGCGAATCGCGTCCGGATGGGGCCAGTATATATCAATCCGGACCCGAATGTCGCAGCATAGGCCCGGATCACCGGGTCTTGGACTGTACATCTTTCATACTGGGCAACTGCGAGGCGTCCCAACCCCCGCCCAGGGCCTGCACCAGCGCGACGCTGGCGGTCAGCCTGCGAGTCAAAAGTTGCACGGCGGTCCGCTCGGCATTCAGAGCGGTGGCCTGCGCCGTAATCACGGTCAAAAAACTAGTGGTTCCGGCTTTGTACTGCGCGGTGGAAACGGTGAGCGCGCGCGCGGAGGAACTGACGGCCAGGTCCACGGTGATCGATTCGTCGGCCATCACGCGAAGGGCGGCCAGATTGTCTTCCACCTGCTGGAAGGCGGTGAGCACGGTCTGCCGGTAGTCGGCGACGGTGACATCGAAGAAGTCTTTGGTTTCGGCCAGGACAGCGCGGCGGCGGCCGGCATCGAAGATGGTCTCAGAGAGCGACGGGCCGATGGAAAAGAAGCGGCTGGGCCAGGTGAACCACTGGAGAATGCCGGAGTTCTGCAAGCCAACGCTGGCGCCCAGGCTGAGAGACGGGTAGAAGGCGGCGGTGGCGATTCCCACCTGCTCATTGGCGGAGGCCATCTGGCGTTCGGAGGCGGCGATGTCCGGCCGTCTTTCCAGCAGCGCCGAAGGCACGTTGATGGGGACGACGGGGGGCGGGTTCTTGATCACCAAAGCGGGAATGGTGAGTTCGGCGGGCGGCCTGCCGGTAAGCACGGCGATGGCATGTTCGTATTGGGCGCGCAGCACTCCCAAGTCCTGGAGCGAGGCCTGAGTGGTGTAGAGCTGGGATTCGGCTTCGGCCACATCCAGGTCCGACGCCACACCGCCGGTGAACCGGTTGCGGGTGAGCGTCAGATACTCCTGGTAGGAGTTGACGTTGCGGTCGAGCAACTCGTATTGCGTATCCAGGCCGTGCAGCAGGAAATAATCCTGCGCCAGTTCCGACTGGTACAGCAGGCGGGCATTTTCAAGCTGCGCGGCGGTGGCCTGCGCGGTGGCCGAGACGGCGGTGATGTTGCGCCGCACACTACCCCAAAGGTCGGGGGCCCACGAGGCGCTGAGAGGAAACGAATACGCGGTGCGCAGGGAGGAGACGCTGCTCGAACCGCCGCTGCGCGATTCGGTGATCGCGGGCGAGGTCCCCACCGTGGGGAACAGGGCGGCGCGCGCCACGCGGGTAGCGTCGCGGGCTTCGCGATACTGGGCTTCCAGCGCCAACACGTTCTGATTGCTGACGGCCACCTGCTCTTCGAGGATGTTCAGCGCCGGGTCGTTGTAGATCTCCCACCACTTGCCTTTGAGTTGGGCATCGTTGGGGGAGGCGGGCTTCCAACCGCCGGCTTCTTTGAAATTGCTGGTGGGCGGCTCTTTGTAGGTAGCGGGTACGGGTGCGGCCGGCCGCTTGTAGTTAGGGCCCACCATGCAGCCCTCAGCGAAGAGCATGCAGGCAAGCACTCCCACGCCACCGAGTCTGGTCTTCAGGTTCATTTATCGTCTCGTCACGTCAGGCTTCCGACCCGGCTGGCTCGATCACGGCATGACGCCGGTTGCGCAGTCCACTCCACCAATGCTGGAAACGGTCGAAATACAGGTATACCACCGGTGTCGTATAGAGTGTAAGGGCCTGACTCACGAGCAGGCCTCCAATAATCGTAATCCCGAGCGGGCGGCGCAGTTCCGCCCCCGTCCCGGCTCCGAGGGCCAGGGGCACGGCGCCCAGCATAGCGGCCATCGTGGTCATCATGATGGGACGGAAGCGCAGCAGGCAGGCCTCGAAGATCGCGTCGCGCGAACTCTTGTTTTCCAGGCGCTCGGTCTGCAGGGCGAAATCGATCATGATGATGGCGTTCTTCTTCACCAGCCCGATCAGCAGGATGATGCCGATAATGGCAATCACACTGAGGTCCGTTTTGGTCAGCATGAGAGCCAGCAGCGCGCCCACACCGGCGGAAGGCAGGGTGGAAATGATGGTGATGGGGTGGACGTAGCTTTCGTACAAAATACCCAGCACCAGATAGACGGTGGCGAGCGCGGCGGCAATCAGGATGGGCTCGCTGCCCAGAGAATCCTGGTATGCCTGGGCGGTGCCGGCGAACATGGTCTGAATGGTAGGCGGCAGTCCCACCTGGCGGGCAGCGGTGTTAATCGCCGTGACGGCATCGCCGAGGGCTACACCGGGCAGCAGGTTGAACGAAATGGTCACGGCGGGGAACAGGCCCTGATGATTCACCGAGAGCGGCGCCGTGGCGCGCTCGAACGCAGCGAAGGCGCTGAGAGGCACTTGCGCCCCGCTGGGCGAGCGGACGTAAATCTGCTTAAGGAAGGCCGGATCCTGCCAGTACTCCGGGGCGGCTTCCATCACCACGTGATACTGATTGAGCGTGGTGTACATCGTGGAGACCTGGCGCTGGCCGAACGCGTCGTAAAGCACGCTGTCGATCAGTTGCGGCGAGATGCCGAAACGGCCGGCAGTCTCCCGGTCATAGGCCACCGTGGCCTGGAGTCCGTGATTCTGCTGATCGCTATTCACATCGGCGATGATCGGAATCGTGCGCAGTTTCTGGTACATCTGCGGCGCGTAATCCACCAGATCCTGCAGGTTGTCGCCGCGCATGCTGAACTGATATTGGGCGGCGCTCTGGCGTCCCCCTACGCGGATATCCTGGTTGGCCTGCAGGAAAAGCGACGCGCCGGGAACCCGCGCCAGTTTGGGCCGAAGCCGCTGGATCACCGCCTCGGCAGAGACTTTGCGCTCTTGCAGAGGCTTTAGGGAAATGAACATGCGGGCCTGGTTGGTGGCGCCGCCGCCCGGGCCGCCACCGCCGCAGAATCCGTTCGCCGTATCCACGGCCGGATCTTGCGCCACGATTTTGACCATGGGCAGCAGGATTTTATTCATGGCCTGGAAAGAAGTATCCTGGTCCGCGATGATCGAGCCGCTCATGCGGCCGGTGTCCTGCTGGGGGAAGAAGCCCTTAGGTACCTGGATATACAGGTACACGTTCATGGCAATGGTCGCCATCAGGATCAACAGCGTGACGAACGAGTGGCGCAGCACGACCGAGAGAGTCTTGCCATAGACGTTGACCACGAACTCGAAGGCGCGCTCGCTGGTTCGATAGAACCAGTTGTGCTCGTGCTGCACCCTTAAAAGGTGGGCGCACATCATGGGCGTGGCAGTCAGCGAGACCACCATGGAGACGGCGATGGCTACCGAGAGAGTGACCGCGAATTCGCGGAACAGGCGGCCCACGATGCCGCCCATCAGCAGGAGGGGAATAAAGACGGCCACCAGCGAAATACTCATGGTGAGCACCGTGGAGCCGATCTCCGACGCGCCCTTCAGTGCCGCGTGGAACGGGTTCATACCCTGTTCCAGATAGCGGGTGATGTTCTCGATCACCACGATAGCGTCGTCCACCACAAAGCCCGTGGAGATGGTGAGCGCCATCAGTGAGAGGTTGTCCAGACTGTAGCCCAGCAGGTACATCACACCGAACGTGCCCACCAGGGAAACCGGCACCACGATGCTGGGGATGAATGTGCTGCGTACGTTGCGCAGGAACAGGAAGACCACCAGGATGACCAGCACCACAGAGAGCATCAGACTCTTTTCCACGTCATGGACGGAAGCCCGGATGGTGACGGTCTGATCCATGGCGATGTGCATGTCGACGGACTGCGGCATCTCTGCTTTGAGCTGCGGAAGCAGGGCGCGGATGCGGTCCACGGTATCGATGATGTTGGCGTTGGGCTGGCGATTAATGATCACCAGGATGGACGGCTTGCCGTTGGCGTAGCCGGCATTGCGCAGGTCTTCCACCGAGTCTTTCACTTCAGCGATGTCGCTGAGCCGGACCGAAGAGGCACCATGATAGCTGACGATCAGCGGAGCGTAATCCACGGCTTTAAAGATCTGGTCGTTGGAGCCAATCTCCCACATCTGGTTGCCGTCGGAGAAGTGGCCTTTGGGCGTGTTGGCATTGGCGGTGGCGAGCGTGGTGCGCACCTGTTCCAGGCCGATTCCGTACTTGTTGAGCGCCGTGGGATTCAGTTCCACGCGCACACTGGGGAGAGCGCTGCCGCCTACATTGACCTGGCCGACGCCGGGAACCTGGGCCAGTTTCTGGGCCATGATGGTGGACGCGGCATCGTAGATCTGTCCCTTGTCCAGGACGTCGCTGGTGAGAGCGACCATCAGGATGGGCGAATCCGCCGGATTCACTTTGCGGTACCGGGGATTGCTCGGCAGGTTGGCCGGCAGGTAGCCGCGGGCGGCATTGATGGCGGCCTGTACGTCACGCGCGGCGGCGTCGATATTGCGGTTGAGGTCGAACTGGAGCGTGATGCTGGTGGAGCCGAGCGAACTGGAGGACGTCATCTCCGTCACCGACGCGATGCGGCCGAACTGACGTTCGAGCGGCGTAGCCACGGAAGACGCCATGGTTTCCGGACTGGCGCCCGGCAGGCCGGCGTTGACGTTGATGGTGGGGAAATCGACCTGCGGCAGCGGGGACACGGGCAGCAATCGGAAGGCAGTTCCGCCGGCCAGTCCGATGGCCAGCAGAAGCAGCGTGGTGGCGACCGGTTTGCGAATGAATGGCTCGGAGATATTCATAGCTGACCTAAACTTCCTGTCCTACTGGGCCGGCAGGGGTTCGTCTCCTGCTTCAATTTCGGGTTCATGGTGTCTGGAGAAACGCCGGGCCAGGCGTTCGAACCAGAGGTAAATCACGGGCGTCGTATACAGCGTCAACATCTGGCTGAAGATCAGTCCGCCCACGATCGTGATGCCGAGGGGACGGCGCAATTCGGAGCCTACTCCAGTGCCGAGCGCCAAGGGAACGCCGCCCAGCAGCGCCGCCATGGTGGTCATCATGATGGGGCGGAAGCGCAGGAGGCAGGCGTTGTAGATGGCGTCCAGCGGGCTCATGCCGTCCTTACGCTCGGCTTCCAAGGCGAAATCGATCATCATGATGGCGTTTTTCTTCACGATGCCGATCAGCAGCACAATGCCGATGAGCGCGATGACGCTGAAATCCTGGCCGCAGATGTTCAATGCGAGCAGGGCGCCGACGCCCGCGGAGGGGAGGGTAGAGAGAATGGTCACCGGGTGGATGTAGCTTTCGTACAGCACGCCGAGCACGATGTAGACCGTGACCAGAGCCGCCAGAATCAACACAGGTTCATTGGCCAGCGATGCCTGGAAGGCTTCCGCGGTGCCCTGGAAATTGGCCTGGATACTGGCTGGTAAACCGACTTGTGCTTTGGCGCGGTTCACGGCATCCACGGCGTCGCCGAGAGACGCGCCGGGCGCCAGATTGAACGAGAGGGTGACTACCGGGAATTGTCCCTGATGGTTCACGGTGATGGGTACCGACGCCATTTCCACGTGGCTGAAGGCGCTCAACGGAACCTGCCCGCCATTGGCGAATACGGAGGTGGATGCGATGCCGGCGCCGAACACGGCGCTAGAGGCGTTGGTGGTGAGCGAGGAGGGTCCCGACGTGATGGCGCCGGTCAAGCCGCGTGCGCTGCTGGAGGCGGAGGTGCCGCCGGTGACCACGCCCGAGCCCCCGCTAGAGGAGCCCATGCCGGTGCGGATATAGAGGTCGCGCAGCGCTTCGGGGTTCCGGATGAAGTTCGGCATTACTTCCAGCACCACGTGATACTGATTGAGCTGCGTGAACATGGTGGAGACCAGGCGCTGGCCGTAAGCGTCGTACAGCGTCTGATCGATGGTGGAAGGCGTGATGCCGAGGCGCGCCGCGGTGTCGCGGTCCACCACGATCTTGGCGCGCAAGCCCTGCGACTGCTGATCGCTGGCCACGTCGCGCAACTCCGGCTGCTTCTGCAGTTCGGCCACCATGCGCGGGGCGAAGCTGTTCAGCTCATCGATGCTGGGATCTTCCATGGTGTACTGAAACTGCGTGCGGCTCACGCGGTCTTCCACGGAAAGGTCCTGCACGGGCTGCATGAAGAGTGTGATGCCGGCAACCTGACTGAGCTCCGGCTGAATCCGCCGAATCACGTCACTGGCGCTGATCTTGCGCTGGTCCAGCGGCTTTAAATTGATCAGAATGCGTCCGCTGTTGAGCGTGGTGTTGGTGCCATCGATGCCGATGAACGATTCCAGATTGTCCACCGCCGGATCCTTCAGGATGACGTTGGTGAGCTGCTGCTGGTGCGTGGACATCTCGTCGAACGAGACGGACTGCTTGGCTTCGCTGACGCCCTGGATCACGCCGGTATCCTGAATCGGAAAGAAGCCTTTGGGGATTTTGTAGAACTGGTAGATGGTGAGGGCCAGCGTGGCGGCGGCCACCAGCAGCGTGATGGTCTGGTAGCGCAGCACAAAGCGCAGTGTAGTGCCGTACCACTCGATGACCTTGTTGAAGGCGTGCTCCGACACCTGGTAGAAGCGGCCCTGGCTGCCCTCGGGGGTGTGCTTCAAAAGTTTGGAGCACATCATGGGCGTGAGGGTGAGAGAGACCACCGCCGAAACAAGAATGGTGACGCTCAACGTCACGGCGAATTCGCGGAACAGGCGGCCCACAATGTCGCCCATGAAAAGCAGGGGAATCAGTACGGCGATGAGCGAGATGGTGAGCGAAATGATGGTGAAGCCGATCTGCTCCGAGCCTTTCAGCGCGGCCCGCAGAGGAGTTTCGCCTTCCTCGATATAGCGGACGATATTCTCGATCATCACGATGGCGTCGTCCACCACGAAGCCGGTGGAAATGGTCAACGCCATCAGGGTCAGATTATTGAGACTGTACCCCAGCATGTACATCACGCCGAACGTGCCTACGAGAGAGAGGGGCACGGCGACGCTGGGAATGATGGTGGCCGCCACGTTGCGCAGAAACAGGAAGATCACCATGACCACCAGGCCCACGGTGAGCACGAGTTCGAACTGCACGTCTTCCACCGAGGCGCGAATGGTGGTGGTGCGGTCCGTCAGGATGCGCACGCCCACGGTGCTGGGCATGGTGGTGGTGAGCGTGGGAAGCAGCGCCTTGATGCGGTCCACCACCGAGATGATATTGGCGCCGGGCTGCCGCTGAATGTTTACGATGACGGCCGGAGTCTCGTTCATCCAGGCGGCCTGGCGGATATTCTCGGTGTCGTCCTTGACTGCGGCGACGTCGGTGAGTTTGACGGGCGAGCCGTTGCGGTAGGCGATGATCAGCGGCGCGTAATCGCTGCTGGCCAGCAACTGATCGTTGGCGCCGATCTGGTAGCTCTGGTGCGGACCATCGAAGTTGCCCTTGGCCTGATTCACATTGGCGGCAACGATGGCATTGCGCAGGTCTTCCAGATTGAGTCCATACGAGGCAAGCTGGGTGGGGTTGACCTGAATGCGGACGGCAGGCTTCTGACCGCCGGAAATGCTGACCAGTCCAACGCCCGGCAACTGGGAAATCTTGGGCGCGAGGCGCGTGTCCGCCAGATCCTCGACCTTGGAGAGCGGCATGGCGTCGCTGGTGAGCGCCAGGGTGAGAATGGGCGCGTCCGCGGGATTCGATTTGCTGTAAATCGGCGGCACCGGCAGGTCGGGCGGCAGGAACGTGCCGGAAGCATTGATGGACTGCTGCACTTCCTGTTCGGCCACGTCGATGTTCAGGGCGAGGTTGAACTGCAGAGTGATCACCGAGCTGCCGTCGGAGCTGGTGGAGGTCATCTGCTGGAGTCCGGGGACCTGGCCGAACTGGCGCTCCAGCGGAGCAGTAACCGAAGACGCCATCACGTCGGGACTGGCTCCCGGATAAAACGTGATTACCTGGATCGTGGGGTAATCGACCTCGGGCAGCGCCGAAACGGGCAACTGCTTATAGGCGACACCGCCGGCGAGCAGAATGCCCACCATGAGTAGAGATGTCGCTACCGGCCGGAGAATAAATGTCCGGGACGGACTCACTTCCCCTGTCCTCCGGACTTGTTGCCCCGGCGTCCACCCTTGCCGGACTTGTCGGTAGATGTGGGTGCATCGGCCGCGACTCCGGAACCGACGCCACTCGGGGCCTCGGCGCTGCTGCCGCGTCCGCCACGTCCGCCTTCGCCGCCGCTGACGTTCACCTTGCTGCCTTCGTTCAACTTGTCTACGCCGGTCATAATCACGCTATCGCCGGCCGCCAGGCCGGACGTGATTTCCGTCTGATCGCCTTCGGTGGTGCCTACGGTGATGTTGCGGACCGTCACCGTGGAATCGGGCTTCAGCATCCAGACGTAAATGGTGGCGCTGGTGCGCTGAATGGCCGCCGTGGGCAGCAAGACCACGCCGCGTTTTTCTTCCACCAGCAGCCGGGCATTGACGAACTGATTCGGGTAGAGGGCGTTGTCCTTGTTGTCGAACAGGGCGCGCAGTTTCAGGGTGCCGGTGGTCTGGTCAATCTGGTTGTCCAGAGTTTCCAGAGCGCCGGTGGCGATTTTATTTGTCTTATCGCGGTCCCACGCTTCGACGGTGAGTTTCTGCCCGGCGCGATGGCGCTTGGCAACGGGAGATAAGTGGTCTTCGGCGATGGGGAAGATGACGCTGATCGGCTCCATCTGGGTGATCACCAGAAGGCCGGTCTGATCGCTGGCATGCACGATGTTGCCGGGGTCCACCAGGCGAAGCCCGACTTTGCCGGTGATGGGAGCCGTAATGTGGCAGTACGTGATGTTCAGTTTGGCGCTGTCGATAGCGCCCTGATCGGTCTTAATGGTGCCCTCATACTGCTCCACGAGGGCTTTCTGGGTAGAAAGCTGCTGTTCCGGAATGGCGTTCTGGGAGAGCAGCGTCTGGTACCGCGTCAGATCCACGCGGGCATTGTTCAGCAGAGCCTTGTCGCGCGCCAATTGGCCTTCGGCCTGTTCCAGAGCTACCTCAAAGGGCCGGGGATCCAATTCGATGAGGGGCTGGCCCTTCTGGACGACGTCGCCTTCCTTGTAGTTGATCGCCATCAGCTGACCGTCCACGCGGCTCTTGACCGTGACCGTGTATATGGGAGTGACGCTGCCCAACCCATCCAGATAAACACCGATGTTGCCCCGGGTGGCCTTGACTGCCACCACGGGAGGCAGTCCGCCGGCGCCGCGGCCTTTCTTGGCGCCACCGCCTGAAGGCGCGGTGCCCGCCTGAGCAGCCTCTCCCTTGGGCCAGTAGTAGTAGGCCGCCGCGGCGGCAGCGATGAGGACCAGCAGCCAGATCCAACCTTTACCGGAGCTACGCTTGGCGCCTTTTGGTGGGCGTGTGGAATCTCCACCGTTGGGTGGCGCGGGCGAAACGTGCTCGGGCACAGTCGGGGTCTTCTGATTCATGAGTTTCCCAGGTACCTCCAGTATGCAGCTTCCCTAGTTGATTTGGCGCTAACGAAGCAATTCCCTATTTTATGCCGATACGAAGGTATCGCGAAGTGCGCCATGGCCTTGCCGGCGGTGGGGAACAGTCCTCCGAAAGCTATGAGAGTAGGTTTGCGCACGCTAAGGTTTTCTATAGTTTAGGCGACCAGGGGCCTTCCACCGTTACGGAAGTTCCAAAATCTTTTGGAGCCTGTTTAGAATAGCCCTTTGGAGCTACGCTAATGCCAATGAGCTACACGCTGAAGCGCGAACTCTGGGTTGCACGACCCTTGTCCGAGGTGTTCGAGTTTTTCTCGCGGGTCGAAAACCTGGAGCGGATTACGCCGCCGTGGCTGAACTTCCGGATCCTGACTCCCACTCCCGTGGAAATGCAGGCAGGGGCCCTCATCGAGTATTCCATTCGGGTCAGGGGAATACCGCTGCGATGGCGCACCACGATCGAGCGGTGGAATCCCCCGACGGAATTTGTCGACGTCCAGACGCGCGGGCCGTACAAGCTGTGGCGTCATACGCACCGGTTCCGGGCGGAGCGGGGCGGGACGGCGATTATCGATGAAGTGGAGTATGCGCTGCCGTTCGGACCGTTCGGCAGGCTGGTCCACTGGCTGCAGGTATCGCGGGATCTGGGGCGGATTTTCGACTATCGCGCGGAGCAGGTGCGGAAGCTGTTTCCCTAGTGTTGGTTAGCGGCGCAGCGCGCGTAGCGGATCGACCCGGGTGGCGCTCCAGGCGGGGATAAAGCTGGCGGCCAGCGAGACGGTGAGGAAGAGCAGGGAAATCGCGGCGAAGGTCCAGGGGTCGGCGGGCTTCACCTGGAACAACATTCTGGTGATGAGGCGCGTGAGTCCGAAGGCCGCGCCGGTGCCAATGACGATTCCCGAGAGACTGAGCAGCAGGCCCTGCCGGAGCACCATGCGCAGGATGTCGCCGGTCTGGGCTCCGATGGCGCGGCGGATCCCGATCTCCATGGTGCGCTGCGAGACCGAGTAGGCCATCACGCCGTACAGGCCGATCACCGCCAGCACCAGCGCCACCGCGGCGAAACCGGCGATCAGCACCATGGTCTGCCGTCTCTGAGCCAGGGTGGAATCCAGGTAATCGTCCAGCGTTTGGAGGCCGACCACCGGCTGATCGGGATCCAACGCGTAGACCTGCGCGCGGGCCGATCGGGCCAGCAATGCCGGATCGCCCGACGTCCGCAGAGCCACGTTGACGCGCGGCCAGGAATACTGGGCGTAGGAGGTGTACATGGTCATGCCGGAGTCGGCGGCGAGGCCGCGGCTTTTCACGTCTGCCGCGATGCCGACAACTTCGGTGGTCACGTCGCGCATGCTGTAGGTGAGGTGGCGGCCAATGGGATTCTCCTTGCCGAAGAGGTGGGTGGCCATGGCTTGGCTGATGATGACCACGCGGGGCGCCATGGCGTCGTCAGCCCAGTTGATATCCCGGCCGGCCACCAAGGCGGTGCCCAGACTTTTGAAATAGCCTGGGGTGATGGCATTCCAGGTGGCGAGCGGACGCTGGCCGATGGGCACGGCGGGCTGTCCTTCTCCCAGCACAGGCGAAAGGATGGCTGCGGCAAGAGGCAGGGCCAGAGAGGCCGACGCGCTTTCCACCGTGGGCAGCGCCTGTAAACGATCCAGCACCTGGTGGAGGAAATTGGTGCGGCGGATATCGTCGGGGTATTTGGTGGGCGGCAGATTCAGCGTCATGGTCATGGCATGATGCGGCTGGAATCCGGCGTCCACGGTTTGCAGACGGCGGAAGCTCTCAATCAGCAGGCCGGCGCCGATCAGCAGCACGATGGAGAGGGCGATCTGCGCGGTTACCAGAACGGCACGGGCCCGGTGGCGGCGCGCTCCGCCGGTGGTGCCCCAACCGCTATCCCGAAGGACGCCGTTGAGGTCGGGGCGCGATGACTGGAGAGCCGGCGCAAGTCCGAAAATGATGCCAGTAGCCAGGGAGATGGCCAGTGCGAAGGCGAGCACTGGAAGATCCAGCCGCACGGTGTCAGAGGCCGGCAGATTGACGTTGCGGCTTTGGGACAGCCACGCCACTCCCACCTGAGCGAGCAGGACGCCGAAGGTTGCTCCGGCGACAGCTAGCACCAGGGACTCGGCCAGCAACTGGCGGATGATATTTCCACGGCTGGCGCCGAGTGCGGCGCGCAGCGCAATCTCCTTGGCCCTCCCGGTAGCGCGCGCCATCATCAGGCTGGCCACGTTCGCGCAGGCGATCAGCAGCACCAGGCCCACGGCGGCGCTGAGGACCAGGAGGGTGGGGCGTATGCCGCTGACCAGACTCTCCTGTATGGGGACCGCGTCCACGTGGGCGTCGGGATCGGAGGACGGGTTGCCAGGGCGGTCCT
Source organism: Candidatus Sulfopaludibacter sp. (assembly GCA_035551455.1). Lineage (GTDB taxonomy): Bacteria > Acidobacteriota > Terriglobia > Bryobacterales > Bryobacteraceae > Sulfopaludibacter. The sequence continues at coordinate 4,816 of DASZMZ010000036.1, read as the reverse complement.
CATGGATTCGCTGGTCGATGAGGGCCAGTTCGGATTCGGCCTGCTGCGCGGAGACGCCGGGCTTCAGCCGGGCCGTGGCATAGAGGAATCCGCCGCCGTGTTGAATTTGCTCGGGATGAAAACCGCTGTACTCGATCACCTTGGAAACCCAGCAGTCCACGCCGGCGTAGGGAAAGCTGAAGCCGGCGGGCATCACGCCCACCACGGTGTAGGCATGCAGGCTGAGGTTGATGCTCCGGCCGAGAACTCCCGCGTCGGCGCCAAAACGCCGCCGCCACAGCCCATCGCTGATTACCACGACGGCGTTGCCGCCGGGATGTCCTTCGGCCTCGAAGAAGCCGCGTCCCATTTTGGGCAGCACGCCGAGCACCTCGAAATAGTTCGGTGCCACGCGGGCTGCGACGAGCTGTTCAGGCTCGGCGGTCCCGGTGAGAGTGAAGGTCTCGTTGGCGTAGGCGGTGACCCCGGAGAACGATTGGTTCGTGTCGCGGATGGTCTCGAAGGTGCTGAGAGAGAAGGGAATTCCGGACAGGCCGCGGCGCGGGTTGGAATTGGAGAGGACCAGCAGGTGCGCCGGGTCCTGTAGCGGCAGGGGCCGGAGCAGCAAAGCGCTCACCACGCTGAAGATGGCGGTATTGGCGCCGATGCCCAGCGCCAGCGTGAGGATGGCGACGGCGGCAAATCCGGGACTCTTCCGCATGGAGCGGAGGGCGTAACGCATAAATTCTACAGACGGCGAAGCGGGAGAAAGGCACCGGCGGAGCCCGGATCAAGCTCCGCGGCCAGCCCTACTTTTTCAACGAATCCAGGAGAATCTTCACGGGACGGAAAGCGGCGAGAGTGACCTCCGCATCGGGCTTCTGAATGCGCGTGATTTCGGCGCTTTGAGCGGCCAGCCAGTCGGCGGGGGCGGACTTCCCGGCGGCCAGATAGTCGAGGGCCTTCAGGCCGATGTTGCCCAGTTCCGACAGATCCTTGGAGAGCGGCTTCAATTCCGCCAGCATGGCGTTCTGCCCGGCGAGCGGCTGAAACCTCGCGTCATTCGCAGCCCAGGCGGTGAACTGGCGGCGCAAGGATGCCAGATCGTCCGGCGCGGCGCGTCGGGCGGCCACTTCCAAGGCACGCACGCTTTCACTTTCCGGCCGGGCGGCGTCCACGAAGCGATTCAGCGGCATCAGCGTGGTGTAGCGGCCGCCGCGGCGAGGACCCAGTCCCAGAGCTTCCGACGCATCGGCCAGCACGCGCACCGGACCCACCGGATCGCTGCCGGCGAGACGGTCGAGCATGGGGCCGTAATTGGCGCGATGCTGTACGCCGCTCCAGTCCAGTTGGCGGCTGACGGCGGCCATGCGGGTGTACATGGAATCGACGTCTTTGACCTCGGCAGGTGACCAGAAGCGCTCGGCGATTGCCGCGGTGCGCGGCCAGACGCGGGAATCCACGGTCTCGGAACTCACCAGTTCGGCCCACATGCAGGCCTCGCCGCCGAGTACGCGCGACGCCTGTTCGGGCGTGGGGTCTCCCGCCAGCGGATCGATGGCGTAATGGAATGAGGCCGGGCTGAGGTGGTCCAGATAATAGCCCCACGAGAGGATGCCCTGGTAGCCTTTCGAGGTCGCTTCGGCCAGGCCCTTCTGGCCGCGCCAACTCTGGATAACGGAGGCCTTCGGCAAATCGGGATGCAGAATTTCGTCCCACCCGATCATGGTCTTGCCGTTCTTCTCCAGGATCTTCAGTACCCGCTGGTTGAAGTATGCCTGCAGCGCATCGTTGTCGGCCAGTTTGTGTTCCGCCTTGAACGCCTTGATGGAGGCCGATTGCGTCCATTCCTTGCCATTGACCTCGTCGCCGCCGATATGGAAATACGGGTCGGGGAAGAGCTTCGTCATCTCGCCGAGGAAGCCTTCGAGGAAGGTATACGTGGCCTCTTTGGTGGGGTCCAGCACGGGGTCGAAGATGCCGAAGTGGCGGCCGATCTCGTAAGGTCCGGGCGAGGCGGCGATTTCGGGATAGCCCGGCAGCCAGGAACTGGTATGTCCGGGCATATCGAACTCTGGCACCACGCGGATGCCGCGATCTCGCGCGTAATTCACCACATCGCGAATCTGCTCCTGCGTGTAGAACAGGCCGTCGGAGCCCTTCTGTTGCAGCTTGGGGAAGAGCTTGCTTTCCACGCGAAAGCCCTGGTCGTCGGAAAGATGCCAGTGAAAGACGTTCAGCTTTACCGCGGCCATCGCCTCGAGATTGCGCTTCACCACTTCGACCGGCAGCCAGTGGCGGGAGACATCGAGCATGAGTCCGCGCCAGGCGAAGCGCGGCCGATCTTCAACGTGGATGGCGGCCGCCGAGAATCCCTCGGCATCCCTGCCCACCAGTTGGAGGAAGGTGGCCATGCCGTGCATCGCGCCGTCGATGGTGGCGGCCTTCACCACTGCGCCGCGCGGCGTCACGTCGAGCGTGTACGCTTCATCTTCTCGCAGTGTGGGATAGTTCGGGCCAGGGGCGGCGCATTCGATGCGCAAAGTGGCACGGGCGGGATCGGCCGCTTTCGGCGCGACCATCCAGATTCCGGTTTGTCGCCAGAGTCGCGTCAACAGGCGGTCGACTGCCGAATCCATGCGGGAGTCTGCAATTCCCGGCGCGGCCACGGTGAAATCTCCCGTGATTGCGAGTTTGCCGTCCCCGGGTGTGGCAACGCGGGGCATGGGCATCAACATCGTCAGTGCAACTGCGGCAGCGAGCATTATTGGGCGAGCCTCCGGATCCAGATGTTGCGGTAGCGCACAGGGCGCGACGAGGCGTGGTCCTGCAGCACCAGCGGCTCTTCCGGATCGTGTTTCTTATACGGCAGGACCACCTTGTATTCGGTGGGCCCGTTCAATTCCTTGTGATTTTGCACCAACACGCCGTTGAAGATGAGTGTCTCGACGGCGGGGTGAACTACTTTGTCGCCGTCGAAGCGGGGGCCTTCGAATATGACATCGTAGCTCTGCCACTCGCCGGGCTTGCGCGAGGGATTCACCAGCGGCGGCCACTGTCCGTAGATGGAACCGGCCATGCCGTCGGCGTAGGTGGCGGCGTGATAGTTGTCGAGCACTTGAATTTCGTAGCGGCTCATCAGGTACACGCCGCTATTGCCGCGGTCCTGGCTCTCGCCCTGGATGCCCTCCGGTTCCTGCCATTCCACGTGAAGCTGGCAATCGCCGAATTTGTCGCGTGAGATCAGGTCGCCGGTATTGTGGACGATCTCCATGTAGCCGTCCTGCACCTTCCACTTCGCGTCGATCATCTTGCCGCGATCGGCGCCGCGGCCCCGCTGCGTCCACTTGGAAAGATCCTTGCCGTCGAACAGGACTACGGCATCGCTCGGAGGCGCGCCCGGTGTGGCGCCCGGCGTCACGTCTGGCGGATAGGGGCGGTCGGGGTCGTGGACATGCCATTTCTGATTGGGCAGGATGGGGGTATCTTTGTATCCATCGCGGTGAACCTGTTGAGCTACCAGGCAGACTGCGACGCCAGCCGCGGCGGCAAGGGCCTTCTGTAATTTGCTGAAGCGCATGACGCAACCAGCATAATACGCGGCGCTTTATTCCGCGCGCAGAGCGCGAATGGGATCGATTTTCGTGGCCCTGCGCGCCGGCACCAGCGCCGCCAACACGGCGCACGCGATCAGTACGGCGGTGGCGGCGGCCAGAATCCACGGGTTGTCGTTCTGCACGCCGAATAGCTGACTCTTTACGATGGCGCCGACCCAGACGGAGACCGGCAGGCCGATGGCGAGTCCCAGGCCGATTTGCGCCAGCGCGCCGCGCAAAATCAGAGCCATGACGCCGCCGCGCGATGCTCCCAGAGCCGTGCGGATGCCGATTTCCGCGGTCCGGCTGGCCACCGAGTATGCCGTCACTCCGTACAGCCCGATGCAGGCCAGAACCAGCGCCAGCAGGCCAAAGGATTCGGCGAGGCGCGCGATGAGGCGGTCGCGATTGAAGGTGATGGCCACCTGGTCCGGCATCGTCTGCACGCGGACCACCGTCAGCTTCGGGTCGAGTTCGGCTAGCGTGCGGCGCAGCAGCGGTTCCAGGCTGCTGGATTGTCGCGCGACGTGCAGTTGCAGGAAGTGCGGATAGTTACTCCGCGCCTGCGCATTGTCGCTCCAGTAGCCCGCCGGCATCTGCAAGTAGGGCAGGAAGAACATAGGCAGGGCGGCGTCGCGGGCATCCACGTACTTGGCGTCTTCCACCACGCCTACGATTTCGTAATCTTGCTGGTGCGCGCCGCCGTTCACGCCAAAGCGGCGGCCTATCGGTTCCTGGCCCGCGAAGTATTTGCGCGCGAACGTCTGGTTGACTACGGCGGTCATGGGCGCGTTGGGTGTGTCCCGCTCATCGATGGCGCGTCCGCTCACTATGTGCGAGCCGAGGGTTTCGAAATAGTGGGGACTCACTCGCATCCACGAAGACGAGTCGTTGGTTTCGCCGCCCGGCGGCACAGGGCGGCCTTCAAAGTAAACGCCGGTCGACCAGTTGGAACCGGAAAAGGGATTGCCCAACGAAAAGGAAGCGCTGCGCACGCCGGGCAGTCCGTTCATGCGAGCCTCTAGCTGCTGATAGAGCTGATAGAGACGCTCCGGACTGTATCCGGCGAAGACTGCCTGAACCCGCACGATGAGCCTGCCGGAAGTCTCGAAGCCGAACGCCTGGTGCTCCAGATTGCTCAGGCTGACGGTCAGCAAGCCCGCGCCCGTGAGCAGCACCAGGGAGAGTGCCGCTTGAATGACGACCAGCATTTTTTGCAACAAGGCGGAATTGCGGCCGGT
>DASZMZ010000035.1:0-23008 GCA_035551455.1 Candidatus Sulfopaludibacter sp. | reverse complement strand
CACCATCACCATCACCGGCGAGGACCTGACGCGCGTGATGGACTACATCGATTTCACGGGTATCCCGTATCCCTGCATGCCGCCCGAGTTGCGTGTGCTGGCCATTCTGGCGAAGTACGCGTTCTTCGGCGTGATCCCGATGGTGATTCCCAGCATCATGCTGGACGTGCCGATTCCCATCGAGCGCATTCCGCTGCACCAGGGCACCGACCTGAGCTACGTCAAGAAACTGGCCGACGACGTGGGCTACACCTTCTTCATGAAGCCCGGCCCCGCGCCGGGGACCAGCGTCGCCTACTGGGGACCCGACATCAAAGTGGGCGTGCCGCAGCCCGCGCTCAACATGGATATGGACGCGCACACCAATGTCGAATCGCTCAGTTTCAGCCTGAATAACGATGCAGCCACGCTGCCGCTGCTATACATCCAGGAGCAGTATTCCAAAGCGCCTATCGTGATTCCGATTCCGCCGGTCACTCCACTGAATCCGCCGCTGGGCGCGATCCTGTCGATCCCCAAACAGTTTCCCATCATCAACGGCGGGTCGAAGCTGACGCCCATTCAGGCCGTGCTGATCGGCCTGGCGAAGGCGGCGAAGCAGGCGGCCGGCGTGAGCGCCACCGGGTCGCTGGACGTGCTGCGGTACGGCAACATCCTTGCATCGCGCGGACTGGTTGGAGTGCGCGGCGCGGGCATAGCGTTCGACGGTCTGTATTACGTTTCCAAAGTGACGCACCAGCTCAAGCGCGGCGAGTACAAACAGCAATTCACTCTCTCGCGCAATGGCCTGGTGTCCACGGTTCCCGAGGTTGCGGCATGAGCGAAGTGAAAAAGTTCTATGGCAAATTCCGGGGCACGGTCATCAATGTGGTCGACCCGGAACAGCGCGGCCGCATTCAGGTGATGGTGCCGGATGTCTCCGGCTTCGCGCTGTCCAGTTGGGCGCTGCCGGCATTTCCCATCGGCGGCATTCAGCAGGGGCTGTTCAGTATGCCCATCCCGGGCTCCGGCGTGTGGGTGGAGTTCGAACAGGGCGACCTGGATTATCCCATCTGGACCGGCGTCTTCTACGGCTCGGCGGCCGAGGTCCCGGTGATGGCGCATCTGATTCCGCCGGAAGTGCCGGGCATCGTCCTGCAGACGGTATTGCAGAACGGGCTGCTGATTTCGGACCTCCCTGGTCCCACGGGCGGCATCATGCTGAAGACTACCGCGGGGGCCATGATTCTGATTAACGAAATCGGCATCACCATCTCCAACGGACAGGGCGCCATGATTCAAATGACCGGGCCGAGCGTGATCATCAACGGAGGCGCGCTCACCATCATCTGACCGCGCGGATACTATGCCAGGCTTCTTACTTCATTTCGGCGCCACGGTCACCTGCGCACACGGCGGCCAGGCGCAGCCCACGGTAGTGCAACCCAGAGTCACGGTGAGCGGGCAGCCCATCGTGACCATCGCGGCGCCGTACGTGGTGGCGGGCTGCGCACTACCTCCGCCGCCCGCGGCTAACGGACCCTGTGTGACGGCGCAGTTTGTCACGTCGGCGGTGCGGGTCACATCACTGGGACTGCCGGTTTTATTGATGGACAGTCAGGCAATCTGCGTGCCCACGGGGACGCCGCTACTCATCGTGGTGACGCAGCCCCGCGTCTCGGGAATGTGAGGACGGAATGAATATCGATTTTCCCTATCAGATCGATGGACACGGCAGAACGGCCGCCACCACGGATGACGACCACATTCGCGACATGATCGAACAGTTGCTGTTCACCAATCCGGGAGAGCGCGTGAACCGGCCAAGTTTCGGCAGCGGCCTGTTGCAGATGGTCTTCGAACCGAACAGCACGGAGATGGCGGCCGCGCTGCAGTTCACGCTACAGGCGTCGCTGCAGAAGCTTCTCGGCAACCTCATTCAATTGCAGACCGTGCAGGTGTCGACGGCGGACAGCCTGTTGCAGGTGACGGTGCAGTACATCGTCCGCGGCGATCAGCAGACGCAGTCGGCGAAGTTCTCACAGGAGATCTAGGGATGAGCACACAGTACTTCTGCGGGAAGCAACAGCGAAAGGCCAAGGTGCTCACGGCGCTGGACGGTCAGGGCCACGGCGTCCTCAACGGCATCGACTATCTGGAAGTCTCCTCCACCGATGAGAAGACGCTCACCGTGCATTTCCTTTTCAACCTGCCGGGCACCGCGGGCGCGGTTCCGCCGAGTCCTGCGCCGGTGCTCACCGTGGCCAACGTCGTGATCGATGGCGGAGTGCGCATCACGGGTATCCAGGTGACTTCGGTAGTGTCGGCCGCGAATGTGCTTACGGTACAGGTGAACGCCGCGGGCGATTACTCCACATACACGCTGCGATTGGTGGCCGGAGTGGCCACGCCCTTCGCGCCTGCCGGAATCGATCCGCAGCTTTCGTCGGTGGACTTCTCTTTTAAGGTGGAGTGTCCCAGCGACTTCGATTGCAAGCCAGTCCACGCCTGTCCGCCGGAGACGCTCCCGCAGGCGGAGATCGACTATCTGGCGAAAGACTATGAGAGCTTCCGCCAATTGGTGTTCGATCGCATGGCGCGCACCATGCCGGCCTGGCGGGAGACCAATCCTGCCGATATCGGCGTGGCGCTCGTGGAACTTCTCGCATACGCCGGCGATCAGTTGAGCTACTACCAGGACGCCGTCGCCACCGAGGCATACCTGGGCACCGCGCGCCGCCGCATCTCCGTCCGCCGCCATGCGCGCCTGCTGGACTACGCCATTCAGGAAGGCGTGAACGCGCGCACATGGGTCTGCTTCGAAGCGGGCGCCGGGCCGGACGTCGCGGTGCCGGCGGGCACGACTCTGCTTACGCAGACATTTCTGCCGCACGGTCCGATTTCCCAGGACCAGGCAAATGCCGCGATGAGCGCCGGCTCGCTGGCCTTCGAAACCATGGCCGCCATCGACGTGCATCCGGAACTGAACCAGATTCTCTTTTACACGTGGAGCGACGACCAGTGCTGCCTGCCGCAGGGCGCTACCCAGGCGACGCTGCTGGATACGGGCGCGGGTCCGCTGCTTACGGTGGGCGACGTCCTGCTCTTCGAAGAAGTGCTGGGACCGGCAACCGGAGTGGCGGCCGATGCCGATCCTGCTCACCGCTGCGTGGTTCGACTTACTACCGTGACGCCCGGCATGGATCCGCTGAACGGCGCCAAGGTCATTGAAATTGCGTGGGACGCCGCTGACAAACTGCCATTCCCGATGTGCCTCAGCAATGTTTCGTCGAAGCCGGGCAGTCCCGCATCGCCGGCCAGTCTGGCGCGCGGCAATATGGTGCTGGCCGATCATGGACTCACCGGCCCGCTGGAAGCGCTGCCCAATCCCATCACGAGTCCCTCGCCTTACCGGCCGCGTCTGCAGTACACCGGGCTGACTTTCCACGTTCCTTACGACGAGCATGCGGCGCGCCTGCAACCCGCCGCCGGCATCTTGATGCAGGATCCGCGGAAGGCGCTGCCGGACATCGCGCTTCTCCAGCCAGGAGGCGCATGGAGCGTGCGCGGCGACTTGCTGAATAGCGGACCTACGGCTCTGGACTTCGTCGTGGAGATGGAGAACGACGGCTCGGCCAACCTGCGCTTCGGCGATGGAGTCCTCGGCGCCAAACCGCTCGGCGTCCTGCAGGCATCGTATCGGACCGGCAACGGGTCGATCGGCAACGTCGGCGCCGAATCGCTGGCGCACGTGCTAGCCACCCCAGCCAGTCCCTTCACCGGAATCGTGAACGTCCGCAACCCGCTCTCGGCGCAGGGCGGCGCCGACCCGGAGACTCTGGATCAGGTCCGCACCTTCGCGCCCTTTGCCTTCCGCACGCAGGAGCGCGCCGTGACCGTGAAGGACTACGCCACCATCGCGCAGCGTCATCCGCAGGTGAAGATGGCGAAGGCCAATCTGCGGTGGACGGGCAGTTGGTACACCATGTTCCTCACCGTGGACCGCAAGGGCACGAAGCCCGCCGATGCTGCGTTCCGTACGGCCATCCGCAATTTCCTGGAGGAGTTCCGCCTGGCCGGGTACGACCTGGAAATTGAAGCTCCCACTTTCATCCCGCTGGATATCTTCTTCACCGTATGTGTGGCGCCGGGCTATTTCCGCGACTCGGTCAGGGCGGCGCTGCTGGATACCTTCTCCAACCGCATTCTGCCGAATGGACAGCGAGGCTTCTTCTATCCCGACCATTTCGAATTCGGACAGGCCGTCTACTTGAGCCAGCTTGTCGCGGCGGCCATGCGAATTCCCGGCGTGGCCTGGATCGATACCAATGACAAAGCGCCATCGCCGAATCACTTCAAGCGATGGGGACAGGCCTCGCACGGCGAAACGGCGGCTGGAAAAATCGAAATGGCGAACCTGGAAATTGCACGGCTGGACAACGACCCCAGCCTGCCGGAAAACGGCAAGATCGACTTCCTGATGGAGGGCGGATTATGAGCGACCTGAATTCGTGCGGCTGCTGCGCGCCAATGCCCGAACTGGACGCCATCGAAAATCGTCCAGGCCTTTCGGCGCTCACCTATCGCATCGGCGTCTACGGCTCGTTTCTGCAGCGCCTGCTGGATCAAATCCACTCCGTCCAGGTTCCCAGCGGTCCCAATCAGGGTTCGCAGCCGTTGACGGCGCTGACCACCAGAAGCGCCGACGATCCCTCCATCGCCCTGCTGGATGGGTGGGCCGTGATCGCCGACGTGCTCACGTTCTACCAGGAGCGCATCGCCAATGAAGGCTTTCTGCGGACCGCCACGGAGCGCCGCTCCATTCTGGAACTGGCGCGCGCCATCGGCTACGAACTGGCGCCCGGTGTAGCGTCGAACGTACTGCTGCAGTTCACGGTGGACAACATCCTCGGCGCCCCGGCGGCCGGCAGTCCGGCGCAGCCCAGTTCCGCGATCAATTCGGGAACGGTGACCATTCCCGCCGGCACGCAGGTGCAGAGTATCCCGGTCGCCAATCAACAGCCGCAGACCTTCGAGACGTCCGCGGACTTCGTGGCGTACGTCACGCGCAACCAGCTCCTGCCGCGACTCGAGCGAACGCCCGACCTGGCGCTCTACAACGGCCAGTTGTATCTGCTGGGAACCAGCACGCATTTCAAAGCCGGCAAGTTCGTGAAGCTGCCCGTGACGCAGGTTTACCTGCTCAACTCCGAAACTTCCCTGGACCCGTCCCTGACTCACGTGGACGCGGTGCAGATGAATCAGCTTTACCTGCAAGGCATCTCGACGAACCTCAAGCAGGGCGACCGCGTGCTGCTGGTGGGCTTCCGCAACTCCACCACCAAGACCGAGACCTTCATCGTGCACAGCGTGGTGACCAACTCCGCGATGAACACCACCTGCGTGAGCTTCGCCGACAGGGACCTGCCCATTCCCACATTCGAAGCGGCGCCCCTGCCCGTCGCCGTCGTGGGGAACAAAGCCATCAGCTTCACGCAGAGCAACGTCGCCTCGACGCTGCTCGACGCCAAGATCAGCGAAGGCGATCTGCAAGCGCTGCTCCAGGACAGCAACTGGGACCCGGCGCAATTGGCGGCCCTCGCAAACAATCCACCGCCGCCGCCCAAGAGTACCTTCGGCGCCTTCGCCCTGCGCTCCACCTGCGGCTTCTATGGCAACAGTGCGACGCAGTGGAAAAGCCTGCCAAAGCCTTCCACGGCACAACGGGCCGATGCTTACCCGAGCGATTGGGACTCGCCGAATCGCGGCAAGGGCCGCCTGGTCTGGACCGATTCGCAAGGCCACGCCCGTGCGGATGCCGACGTCTTCCTGGAGCGCACCTTTCCAGCCGTGCTGGCGAATAGCTGGGTGTTGTTCGAATCGCCCGAGGCGGGCACGGCCACTTATCAGGTGAGTAGCGTCGTTGAAAAGAGCATCGCCGATTACGGAATGAGTGGCCGCTCTACGGGCCTGCGCTTGAAGATGACGGCGCAGACCAGAGGCATCTCGCTCGGGTCGCCCTCCATCGTCTCCGCCTCCAACCAGGTGGAGATGTTCGCCATCGGCGTCGACGGACACCTCTATCATCGCTGGCTCGATAGCAACAATCACTGGCAGGGTCCGGTGAGCCTGGGCGGTACGGGGCTGAAGGGCTCGCCCTCGGCAGTCTCCTGGGGATCGAATCGAATCGACGTCTTCGCGATCGCGTCCAACGGCCATCTTTATCACTGGTACAGCGATGGCAACAACAAGTGGACCGGGCCGGAGAATCGCGGCGGCACCAAACTGGCCGGCTCTCCTTCGGCCGTATCGCGCGAGGCAAAGTCGCTCGACGTCGTGGCCATTGGCTCGGATGGAAATCTGTATCACGCGCACTTCGACAACAACGTCTGGGCGGGTCCGGACAATTGGGGCGGCAGCCTGAAGAACAACCCCTCGGCCGTTTCGCTCGGACCGGGCGGTATCGCTGTTTTTGCGCTCGGGACCAATGGCGACCTATACCAGACGATCTGGCTCTCGTTCGGCATCAAAGTGGGTCCAGAAGCGATGCTGCTTGGCATGGAACTCGGACTGTTGGTCGATTCACCGTCCGCCGTTCTGCTGCCCATCGATAATTCGCTCTACGTGGCCATTCGAACCTCGACCGGCCAGATATTTCTCTACAGCAACGACACGCTGTTCGGCTGGGACTTCGGCCTTTGGTTCCCCGTTCTCATTGTCGATGGAACCTTCACGGGCAATCCCTCGGCTGTCACCGACGGCCTCTCCATCCAGATCTTTGCCACGGGCACGGACGGCGATCTCTTCAATGCGGCGTGGGGTTTCAATCCATTCGCTTTTCAGTCGGTCAAGGCCAAGTCGCTGGGCGGCGACGGCAATCTGTTGGGCTCCCCGTCTGCCTACGCGCCGAAGCTGGGCGCCTTTGAGGTATCCCTGGTGGGCGCCGATGGACATTGGTTTTACACATCGTTAGGCGGCTCGGGTTGGGATCCGGTAAAGGATCTGGGTAACGGCAACCTGGCGCCTTTCTACGTCCGAAGCACCACCGCCTATGTGCAGAGCGATCAGTTGCAATTCGCCGGAGTGCCGGTGATTGAGAATATCGCGAAAGGGTCGAACAATATCATGCTGGACGGCATGGTGCTGGGGCTCGAAAAGGGCCAGCCCATCGCGCTCAACGGCTCTCGCTCGAATGCACCCGGAGTGAGCGCCACGGAGGTCCAGTTCATTCAGAAGGTCGAGCACACCGGCGGCTTCACCACGCTGCACTTTCAGGACAATCTGCAATACGGCTATGAGCGCGCCACTCTTTCGATGAGCGCCAACCTTACTGCTGCAACCAACGGCGGCACCGTGCAAGAAGTGTTGGGCAGCGGCGATGGATCGAAGGCGCACCAGAGCTTCACCCTGAAGAAGCCTCCGCTGACTTTTGTTGCCGCGCCCACCGCCACCGGCATCGCAAGCACGCTGCACGTCAGCGTCAACAACGTGGCCTGGCAGGAAGTGGACACCCTCTACGGACTCAATTCCCGCGATCAGAATTACACCGTCCGGCTGGACGACGATGGCACTCCTACTATCAGCTTCGGCGAGCCGGCCGCGCGGCTGAAATCCGGACAGCAGAACGTGCGCGCCACCTACCGCTCGCAGATTGGCCTGGCGGGCAACGTGGCTGCCGGAAGTATCACCACCCTGATGTCGCGGCCCCCCGGCCTGCGCGGCGTCACCAACCCCTTGCCGGCCACCGGCGGAGCCAATCCCCAACGCCTTTCGGCGGCTCGCAAGAATGCCCCTCTCACCGTGCTCACGTTGGAACGTGTGGTCTCCGTGGCCGATTACGAGAACTTCGCGCGCGCCTTCGCCGGTGTGGGAAAAGCGCAGGCCATCGCAGTCTGGAGCGGCGAGACGCACCTGGTGTATCTCACCGTGGCGGCTTCCGATGGAACGTCCGTGAAGACGGGCGGCTCGCTTTACACCACACTCGTCAACGCCATCAACAATCTGAAGGATCCGGTACAAACCTTCCGGGTGGCCGGTTTCCAATCGCTGGCCTTCAACCTGACGGCGGCACTTCTGGTGGATAAGGTCAACCACACTCTGGCCGGGGTGACGGCGGCCGTGACGTCCGCGCTACGCGCTGCGTTTTCGTTCTCCGCGCGGTCGTTCGCGGAGGCAGTGACAGAGGCGGAAATCGTCACGCTGATCCAATCCGTGCCTGGCGTGCGGGCCTGCACGCTCTCGCAGCTGTACCTGACCAGCGACGCTAACGGTCCCAGCCAGAAGGAGCCTCCGGCCTTCCTCGCAGCATCGCCCGCGCGATGGGAGAGTGGCGCGATTCGACCCGCACAACTCCTGTTGCTCAACCACGCCGGCGTGACCCTCAAGGAGATGGCGCCATGAGCACCATGACCGATCGTCTGTACAACCTGCTGCCGGCCGTTTACCGCGTGAAGGATGCCGCGCAGGGCGAGCCTCTGCATGCGCTCCTGACGCTGATCGAGCAGCAGTACAGCGCGCTGGACCAGGATATTACCGGCCTCTATGAGAACTGGTTCATCGAAACCTGCGCCGAGTGGGTGGTCCCTTATATCGGCGATCTGTTAGGCGTGCGCCCCTTGAACGCCGCGTCCACCGGGACGTTCAGTGCGCGAGCCTATGTGGCGCACACACTCGATTACCGCCGCCGCAAAGGCACCGCGGCCATGGTGGAAAGCATGGCCCGCGACGTCACCGGCTGGCCGGCGCGCGTTGTGGAATATTTCGAACTCCTGGCCACTACCCAGTATCTGAATCACCTGCGGCCGGCCAATACCGCCACAGTCAACGTCCGCCGCACCGATGAGCTGGAACTGCTGGGCGGACCGTTCGAGAAGATCGCACACACAGTGGATGTCCGCCACATCTCCAGCAAACGCGGACGTTACAACATCCCGAGTCTCGGCATCTTTCTCTGGAAGCTGGAAGACTACCTGATTTCATCGCCCGGCGACGCGCGCGCCGTGGCCACGCCCGCCGATGGCCGGTACACGTTCGATCCGCTGGGGCTGGGCTCTCCGCTGTGCAACCGGCCGCAGACGCAGACCGACAACAGCCGCCTCTCCGAAGAGATCAACGTGCCGGGCATGCTGCGTCGCCTGCCGCTCCACCGGGAATTAGAGTCACTGCGTCAGGCCGAAGTGGATGGCGCGGCAGCCCCGGCCGCGGCCTACTTCGGCGCCAATCCGGTCTTCGCTCTGACCGTCAACCAGAAACCTGTGCCGTTCGATCAGATCGCCATCTGCAGCATCGAGGACGTCTCCGCGACCGATTGGCGGCGTCCCGCGGCATTCAAGTCGTACCATCCTTCCGCCGGCGGCGCGGCGGTGAACGAGGCGATTGAACTCTCGGTGGACCCAGTGCGCGGCCGCATCGCATTCCCGGCCGGCATCGTCCCGACCTCGGTGGAAGTCAGCTACACCTACGCCTTCAGCGGCGACGTTGGCGCGGGGCCTTACGACCGGACAGCCTGGCTGACTGGAGCCGATACCGGTCCGGCGCCGATGCAGAATCCGGCGCGCTGGCAGGTGGCGGTGTCGAAGGATGTGGCGCCCGTGGCCAATGAAGTCTTCTCTACACTGGCAGCCGCCATCCAGGCGTGGAACGCGCAGCCCTCGGCCACTGATGGCCTCATCGCCATAATGGATAGCCACAGCTACGCCGAAGACCTGACCGCCAATCCCATACTTCTCCCGGACAGCAGTCGGCTGTTGATCGTGGCCGCCGATTGGCCCTCAGCGCGGCAGTCTGGTCCGCCGGAATCCGAGGCGATCGGCCCCAACGGCGTCCGGCCGCACTTGCGCGGCAGCATCGCGGCGCAAGGCACGGCCCCTGCCGCAAGCGTGAATCCCGGATCCCTGTACATCGATGGCTTGCTGATTGAAGGCTCGGTCACTATCAACAGCGGCAATCTGGCCGCGTTCGGTCTCTCGCATTCGACCATCGCTCCGGGCGGCGGCTTGAACGTCATCACGTCGGGACTCGGGGGTGGCGACAATGCGGGACTCGCGGTGAATCTCTATCGCACCATTTGCGGCCCCATCGCGTTCAATCAATGCCAGGCGGCGCTGAACATCGCGGACTCCATCGTGAGCAGTGGACCGGCGAATGCGCCGGCTACGCTCGCCATCAACGCGCCCGATTCTACGATCAATCTCCAAACCACCACTGTGTTCGGCGCCACGCGATGCCGTATTGTGAGCGCCAGCGACAGCATCTTCACCGGACTTGTGATTGCCGAGCGCAGGCAGACCGGGTGCGTCCGATTCTCGTCGCTCCCCGTCGGGTCGCAAACCGCGCCGCGCTATTATTGCCAGCCCGATCTGGCGCTGAAAGGCGTCGCCGGAACGGCCGCCCGCAACGCCGTGATCGCGCGCCTGACACCGCAGTTCGTATCGCTCGATTTCGCTCAACCCGGCTTCGCGCAACTCAGTGCGCGTTGCGACGCGGGTGTCTCGGCCGGGGCCGACAACGGCTCTGAAATGGGAGCTTTCAATTTTCTGCTGCAACCGCAGCGACGCAGCAACCTGCTGACTGCCCTCGAGGAATACCTGCGCTTCGGCGTCGAGGCCGGCATGATCGAGGAAACATAAAGGAGACGTATGAAAGGCGATTTCAGTCGTTGGACTTTTGACCCCGGCAAACACTACCACGGCGTACTCAAGCAGCAGGGACGCGTCGACGTGGATGCCGATTGGAACGAGCAGGGCGCCATAGCGTCTCATCGCGTGGAGACCGAGACCGTCGATGTGGTCGGTCAGTGCGGTGCGCCCGCGGCCAATCCCGGCTTCCTGCTGACGGCTTCAGGCAAGGACCTGACCATCGGCGCCGGACGCGCTTATGTCGATGGCATTCTCTGTGAGAATGGGGCGGCCCTCTCCATCACGGCCCAGCCCGATCTTCCCGGCTTTCAGCTTCCCAGCGCGCCCGGTATCTACGTCGCGTATCTCAGAGTCTGGCTGCGCCACGTCACGGCGCTCGACGATGCCCACATCCGCGAGGACTCGCTGGGCGGTCCGGACACCTGCAGCCGTTCGCACACGGTGTGGCAAGTCGGGCTGCTGCAGCCGAAAGTCACCGGCAACATTACTTGCTCGACCAGCCTGCCGGAATGGGACTCGCTGATTGCCGCCAGCACCGGCACGCTGGCCGCGCGCGCACAGCCCGACCCCACCAGCACCGATCCCTGCATGATTCCGGCCAAAGCCGGCTATCGCAGCCTGGAAAATCAGCTCTACCGCGTGGAGATTCACGGCGGCGGCAGCGGCGGCACTGCTACCTATAAATGGTCTCGCGATAACGGCTCGGTGGTTACAGCGTGGACCGGCGTATCGGGCAACGATCTGGCCGTTACCAGCACCGGGCGCGACGGCGTGCTCGGCTTCGCCGCCGGCCAATGGGTGGAACTGACCGACGATACTCACGAGCTGAATTTCCAGCCGGGCACCCTGGCGCAGGTGACGAATGTCGAGGGCAACACGATCACCATCGATCCCTCCACCGCTACAGGCCCCACCGCTTTCGCCGGTTTCCCGTTGAATCCGCGGGTTCGCCGCTGGGATTCCGCAGGGGCGGTCACCACGAAAGCCGGAAGCTGGATCAATCTGGAAAACGGCGTGCAAGTCGAGTTTTCCGCCGGATCTTACGCGCCCGGCGATTATTGGATGATTCCGGCGCGCACTCTCAAAGCCGATGTGGAATGGCCGCTCGATGCGTCCGGCAATCCGCTACCGCAGACGCCGCGCGGTATCGACCGCCACTACTGCAAACTCGCACTCCTGACATTTAACGGCAGCGCGTGGGCAGTCACGTCCACCTGTCTGCCCACATTTCCGCCGCTGGTATCGCTGAGTGCGACGGCGGCTGCCGAGGCCGGAATCCATGTGACGGCGGTCCGCTTCCTCCAGCACAATCTGAATTTCCTGAACGACAGCGATGTGCCCCTGGCCATGCTGACTGAAGGCATTGCCATCGTCTGCGACGCCCCCGTCGCTCCGCATTCCATCAAGCGGCCCACGTTCTTCGTGACGGTCGAGCTGCCATTTTCGGCGACTGTCGCCGGTGTGCCCACGGTGGGCCAGACGATCCTCGCTCAGGCGTCGCAGGCGACCCTGGCATTGAGCAATACAGCGGCGCCCGCCGCGACCATCGCAGTCAAGACCAATCCCACCCCCGGTCTTACGATTAACGCGAACGCCGCCGCCACACCGACAACGGATGCCACCACGGCGGCTGCCGCCGCTGCCGTCGCTCCGATACTCGGATTCCATCCGCTGATGCTGGCCGCCAAGACCAGCCTTTCCACCGATAATTTGACCATCCAGTGGAGCGTGGCGAATGCCGAGATCCTGCGCTACCTGCAGAGCATTCTTCTCAAGCTGCAGGCTGACAAAGAGGATCCGCGCCTGCTGACCCACATCACCCTGAAGGGCAATTTCATCTGGGGTCCGAACGACCGCCTGGCGCAGACCTACCTGGACGGTGAGGCCTATGGCGTGCAGCGCCTCGACGATCCGAAGGACGCCACCAACGTGCATACCAGCCTGAAGCTTCCCAAGAGCGGCGATGGCCAGCGCGGCGGCGATTTCGAGATGTGGTTCTGGCTGGTGCTGCCTGTATCGCTGGTCAGCCTCACGTTCAATCCCACCACGGCTGCCACCGGCGGCGTCGCAACAGGGACACTCACCCTGAGCGCTCCGGCTCCCGACGGCGGAGCGGTAGTGACGCTCGCGTCCAACAATACGAAACTCGCCACGATTCCGGCCACCGCAACCGTCGCCAGCGGCCAAACTACGGGCACATTCCCCGTGACCGGCATTGCGTCGTCGACGGCAGTAAGCACTTTGCAAGTCACGGCGACCTACTTGGATAGCACGGCGACGGGAACGCTAACCATCCAAGGTCCGCCGCCGAAGTAAGCCGGGCGATGTCCGGCTCTCCGGGTCACCCCCCGATCGAATAC
Source organism: Candidatus Sulfopaludibacter sp. (assembly GCA_035551455.1). Lineage (GTDB taxonomy): Bacteria > Acidobacteriota > Terriglobia > Bryobacterales > Bryobacteraceae > Sulfopaludibacter. The sequence goes on along the minus strand of DASZMZ010000035.1, from coordinate 10,032 downwards.
ATCGGGCGCGGCGGGGCAACAAATTTATTGGAATTGATCTCGTGGCCTTCCCATTTTCCGGCGATGTTGCGTCGGATCAGGGCCGCGATCTCTTCGTCCGACGCTCCGGAGCGGAGCAGCGCCTTCACGTCGTCCTCTTCGATGGCGAACAGGCAGTAGCGGAGTTTGCCGTCAGCGGTGAGCCGGATGCGATTGCAGTTGAGGCAGAACGGGCGGCTCACCGAGGCGATGAAGCCGACCATTCCGCCGCCATCGGCGTATCGATACTCGGTGGCGGGGGCGCGCGGATCGGGATCTGGAATGGGCGTGAGCGGAGAAATCTCGCGGGATAGCGCGGCGATGATATCGTCGGCCAGCAGCACCTTGCTGCGGTCCCAAAGATTCTGCGCGTCCAGCGGCATGAACTCGATGTACCGGACTTCGAAGCCGTTTTCGCGCGCGTAGAGAGCCAAGGGGACGATATCGTCCTCCACCAGATTCTTCACGGCGACGGCGTTCAGTTTGATGCGCGCGAAGCCGAGGCGTTTGGCCAGCGCCAGTCCTTCGAGCACTTTGGGCAGATCGTCGCGGCGCGTAATGCGCAGGAAACGTTCGCGATCCAGCGTGTCGATGTGGACGTTGAGGCGGCGCAGACCGGCGTCGTAGAGAGCCTCTGCCTGATCGGGCAACAGGACGCCGTTGGTCGTGAGGGCCAGGTCGTGTATGCCGGGGATGGCCGACAGACGGCGGATGAGCAGGGGAAGATCGCGGCGCACCAGCGGCTCACCTCCGGTGACGCGAATCTTGGTGATCCCCATTCCGGCGGCGATGCGGGCCACGCGCTCGATTTCTTCGAAGTCCAGAATCTCGCGGCGATCCACGAAGGAGACGTCCGTCTCGGGCATGCAGTAGAAGCAGCGAATGTTGCAGCGATCCGTGACGCTGATGCGCAGGTTGTCGTGCACCCGTCCGAAACTGTCGCGAAGCGGGGTGACATTGCTCATTTATTTCACGGCGAGCATGCGCTCCAGCGGAAGGAGCGCGCGTTGCATGAGATCGGCCGAAAATTCGACGCGCGGTTCAAGGTTCGCCAGACAGTCGCGCAGCTTATCGAGTGTGTTCAGCTTCATATACGGGCACTCGCTGCAATTGCAGTTTTCGTTGGCCACGAAATAGAAGCGCTTACCGGGGAGTTTGTTGAGCGAATACTGAATGCCGCTCTCCGTCATGACGATGAATTCGCTGGCGTCGCTGGCGGCGCACCAATCGATCAGGGCGCTGGTGGAGCCCACGAAATCCGCCATCTGCAGCACGGACTCTGGGCACTCGGGATGCGCCACCACCTTGGCCTCGGGATGATCCAGCTTGGCTTCCACCAAACGGCGCGCCGGAAATGTGGCGTGGACGATGCAGGTGCCCTGCCAGATCTCCATGTTCCGCCGGCCCGTCTGGCGCTTCACGTATTCGCCTAGATTGCGGTCGGGCAGAAACAGCACCGGCTTCTCGACGGGAATGGAATTGACGATCTGCACGGCGTTGCGCGAGGTGCAGAGAATGTCGCTTTCCGCCTTCACTTCGATGGACGTATTGATGTAGCTGACCACGACGTGATCCGGATTGCGGCGGCGAAACTCGCGGACCGGTTCCACCGGGCAGCTATCGACGAGGCTGCAACTGGCATCGCGATCGGGCACGACGACAATGCGGTTGGGATTCAGCACCTTAGCCGTCTCGGCCATGAACCAGACGCCGCAAAAAGCGATGACGTCGCCGGAGAATTCACGGGCCTTGCGGGCTAGTTCGAGGCTGTCGCCCACCACGTCGGCCAGTTCCTGGATTTCCGGTTCCTGGTAGTGGTGCGCCAGCAGGATGGCCTTGCGCTGCTTTTTGAGGTCAAGAATTTCTTCGGCGATAGTAGGTGCGGAATACATTGTGGGACGACGTCGCGGTCTTCTTTTAGTTTATCAAAGCCCTCGCGGGCCGTTGATAATGGGAGTAGTGCGTATCCTTCTGGTCTCGACATACGAACTGGGGCGCCAGCCGTTCGGCTTGGCATCTCCAGCAGCGTGGTTGCGCGCGGAAGGTCATGAAGTCACGGTCGCGGACCTGTCGTGCAGCCCTTTGCCGAAGGCTGCGACCGAGGAAGCGGGGCTGATCGCCTTCTTCCTGCCAATGCACACGGCAACACGATTGTTCCTGCGGCTGATCGACCGGCTGCGCGCGCTGAACCCGGCGGCGCATCTGTGCGGCTACGGACTGTACGCGCCGCTGAACGAGAAAGTGCTGCGGTCGGCGGGCGTGAAAACGGTGATCGGCGGCGAGTTCGAGCCCGGTCTGGTGGAACTGGCGCGGCGCTTGAACAGCGGCGAGGAATTCGCCAGAGGCACGCAAATCTCACTGGCGCGGCAGCAGTTCCTGGTGCCCGACCGGACGGGACTGCCCGCGCTCGGCGCCTACGCGCGGCTGGTCACGGGCGAGGGCACGCGGCGCGTGGGGTACACGGAGGCGAGTCGCGGATGCCGCCACTTGTGCCGCCATTGTCCGGTGGTGCCGGTGTATCAGGGAACGTTCCGCATCGTCCAGCAGGATGTGGTGCTGGAGGATATCCGGCGGCAGGTTGCGGCGGGCGCGGAGCACATCACCTTCGGCGATCCGGATTTCCTGAACGGGCCGGGACATGCGATGCCGATCGTGGAGGCGCTGCACAAGGAGTGGCCGCGCCTGACCTTCGACGCGACGATCAAGGTGGAACACCTGCTGAAGCATCGCGCGCTGATTCCGGAATTGAAAGCGGCGGGATGCCTGTTCGTCGTCAGTGCGGTGGAATCGCTGGACGATGCCGTGCTGGTCCGGCTGGATAAGGGCCACACGCGCGCCGACTTCGAAGAGGCGCTGCAGCTGATGCGGGCGGCGGGACTATGGATGTCGCCGACGTTCATTCCATTCACGCCGTGGACCACGCGCGAGACCTTCGCGGAGTTTTTGCGGGCGCTGGTGGAGTTGGATCTGGCGGACCAGGTTGCGCCGATCCAATTAGCGATCCGGCTATTGATCCCCGAAGGGTCGCTGCTGATGAAACTGCCCGAGGTCCGCGCCATGGTCGACCCATTCGATTGGAAGGGCCTCTGCTATCCCTGGCACAATCGCGACGGCGCGGTCGACGTGCTGTGCGCGAGCATTCAGGAGACGATCAAGCGCGAGGAACGCCGCCACACCCCGCGCATGGGCATTTACCGCAAGATCTGGGATCTGGCCGAGGCCGGCGAATGGCGTGTCGACGTCCCGATGGAATCGCGCGCGACCGTTCCCTATCTGACAGAGCCCTGGTACTGTTGAGCGGAGCCCACGGAAGAGCAGTTAGCTCTTGTATAAATCCCGTATAAACAGAAGAAAAGATTAAGCATCTACGTCTGATCTGGATGTCTGCGTACATTCTCGTGTACACTGGTCATTGGAATTCATCTAGAGATTCAGGCCCGATTAGATCTAATCGCCCTAACGCGGCGGCACACCGGGCAATGTCAACGCAAATTCAAGTTCAGCGATCCGTGGAAAACGCTGGATGGACGCCAGCGGTGCTCCTGTCCGTTCTCCGCCGTTGGCGTGATCTTCGAGATGAGATGGGTTTCAAGCGGAAGACTACCGAGCGCACTTCCGAAGAACTCGCCAAGAACGTAGTCCTGCACTGGCTTCAAAAGGGGAGCACCCCAACGTTGCCAGCGGAACCGAACCGCACAACGGTTCCGCTCCCTGAGCATTTGATGAAATCTCAGTTAACGAACCAGACGCAATGGACGAGGAACCCAATCGGGTCATAGCGCGGCAGTTCCTTGGCGCAATTTCTCAGTGCGAGAAAGCGAATATCGTTCTGAAGCTCCATGCCGCCCGTCAGCGTATCAAGGCCAAAACGGGCCGCTGTGAGGGCCGCAAGCCCTACGGCACGAAGCCGGGGGAACAGCCCATCGTGGGGCGCATTAGGGAACTTCGGGACGCTGGCATGAGCTTTGACCGCATCGCCGCCACGTTGAATGATGAAGGCGTTCCGACTCGCACAGCGGGTAAGAAGTGGCATGGTTTCGCCGTCAACCAGATACTGAGTCGCAACATCGGGAACCCGCACGAGCGCAAGGCGGTGTGAGCGATTCATCGTGGCCGCATTGGCCGATGCGAAGTGCGAGAATGTGAATGAACTCAAACAGGTTGCTGAGAGTCGGTTCCGGTCTTTGAATCGGTTCTGCCGCAATCACGAGACCTAAATGCGCTGCCGATGGGCATACATCTTTGAGCATCGTGAAAGCCCCGTTGACGTTCTAGCACTGGCCGCATTTTTTCAGGCGCACGGTCTGATGCTGAGAAATCCGGGGAATGGTAAGCTGACTCGTCTATCCGACGAAGGGGATCAAATTGAGGCCACAGAAGCGGAATTGGCCGATCTGATCCAAAGAAACAGTGGTGTCCCGTTTCAATGGTGGATTGATGACGGCTTCGATGTCTTCTGTCAGTTCGATAATCTTCCGGACGGCACCACTCGCCGCCGCTACGAAACCGGAGTTCTTGATGAGCAGCAGTTGATTCGATTCTGCAAAATGTTGACAGCCTACGTTGTCCAACACCCCGGTTCAGTCGGGGCGATTGTCGAGCCTTTGAATTATGCGGAGTTCAGTGCTGATGAATGGACGGCGTTTTTTTGGCGGTCAGAGCCGCCACCAACATGGCCTCAAACTCTCGTTTGCCAGTGGGAACGGCTGAAGACCATCGGGGCGTATCCGAGTGAATACGAGATAACCGTTACTGAGCCGTGGCGGATTCTTCAGTTTCCGAGCTATCTTGTTCACCCATTGCGACTCAGCACTAACACAAAGAATTTTGATGCAGCGGTGAGCGACTTCAAACGGTTTATCATCCAGCAAGACTACCCGCCCAATCTGCTTTGGCTTCAACCGGACGATATTCTCTTTTGGGGATTACGCTATTACTTCAGGAAGGGTGATCCCTCAGAACGAGCGAATACGGCGAAGACAGAGTACGAACGTGCTTTGGACCGGAACGTGGGGCTTGCGCTTCAAGCAGAATTCAAGACAGAACGTTGGGCAATTTGCAGGGTCTACGTTCCGCCTGATGAACTCGAAGCTGAACGTCGAATGATTCCTAAGACCGGGGTGAAGATCGCCGCCACCGTGGACCCAAAACCAGCCGTAGAGGTTCACAGCCGCTTACGATGGCGGATTCTTAAATGGCTGGTGAGAAAGTCATCGCCGTGCTGGAACTGAAAAACGCCTCTACCAGTGCAGTCGCTATTATAGTTGCTTCCGTTTGCGCTACCGTGCTACCCGGCGCACTTTTGGCGCAAACGGCTAGTACGCCGATCAAGACTTCGCTTTGTGAAATGGTGAAGGAACCCGCCCGGTTCAACGGGAAGATCGTTCAGCTTCGGGCAATCGTCAATACTGGTTTTGAGTGGAGCGTCTTGCAAGACGAATCTTGTCCGAACGACACCGTTCATCTTGAGTTCGGCGTCACGAAGAACTCGATTTTCGGAGATGCGGTGGCATTCGCCTACATCGGTTCTCCCGGCGACGTGAAGTACCCCGCATCGCTTCAGTGGCAGCCAAAGCCGCCAAACCCGCACATCACTTTGCGGCAAGACAGCCAGTTCCGCACTTTGGCAATATATCTGGGGAAGGAAGAAAACCTGAAGAAAACGGGTTGCTTGCATTGTCCGCTGTACAGGGTTGTCGCAACCATCACCGGGGGATTTGAAGTGTCGGACGGACGATTGAAGGCTCTTCGTGACGCCGACGGCACGGTTCGTGTCCCGCCGAACGCCTTTGGTCATCTGAACGGTTGGAACATGCAGGTGGCACTTGAATCCGTTTCGGATGTGACCGCAACACGAATCCAAGGAAAGAAGCGGCAGCCGTGTACGCTCCGTGTACAGTCAATCAGCGCAACGGCCCACTTCACCCAATTTGAGCGTATTGAGAAGACGGCAACTTCCTGATTCGGAACACGCCTTCTCAGAGCAGTTAGCTCTTGTATAGATGCTTTCAACAAGAAGTTCCGGATTCGCCGCCTTCAGTATCTCGCGGACTTCAGGTGTGAGGCTTCGCGAAACGTGGCAGCACAGCGGAATTACCGAAGCATCCGCTCGAGTTGTGGCTTGCTCCTCTTCACAATCTCTCGCACTTCAGGCGTGATACCGCGGGAGACGCGATGACAGAGACGGACGCGGATATCTTCGGGCAAGGCGTCGAAGGCCGGACTGTAGATCATGTAGCTGAGCGGATAGAGGAAGAGGCGCGTGCGCAGATCGAACTCGCGGAGTGGACCTTCGCGGGCGAAGGTACGCGTAAAACTGGACACGCCTTCGATAGGCTCTTTGAGCGGCGCTTCGCCTTTGAACAGCAGGTAGGCCGCCGTCGCGTCGAGGTCCGACTCGAGTTGCGACGGCGGCGTCCCCGGAATCCGGGCCTCCCAATTCAGGCGCGTGAACATGTTCACGATCTGCGTCTGGTGCTCGAAAACCATGAGCGCGACGACGTCGCTGGTCGACGAGAGATAAGCGGATGCGTCGAACGACTTCGCCAGCCGCGTATCGAGCGACTCGGGCTCGGCCGGGTCTCCCGCGACGCGGTTGGCGCGGCCGAGTTGCTCCCCGTGCGTCCCGTCGATAAACCAGCCTCCCCAACGGTCAGCGAACGGCGTGCGGTGATCGGTAATGATGGCCGCGGTGCGCGAGGGAGCGCCGTTCGCATTGGGAAAAACCGACCCGATGAAGATTCCCGGGACGCCCAGCGTGGCCGGACCCTGATGGCACTTGAGACACTCCTCGCGCCGGGCGAATCTGGGCGCGTCCGACCGGCGCGCGTCGAGCGTGTAGAAGACGATGCCCTGCCGCGGATCCAGCGAAGCCATTTCCAGAACGTCGCCGCCGGGGACGTAGCCCACCGCCACGTTATCCGAGAAGTAGACTGCCCGCGGATTACGAGGCGAGATCTTCTGCGATTGAAAACTCGTCTTGGAGAAGACCAGCGCCTGCGTATCCGGATTGATCCGCAAGGCTGCGAGCAGCGCTGGCAGGTAACCGAGCGGCCCAGGCCTGTATGCCAATTCAGGCCGCGTGGCGATGAATTGCGAAACGGGATCGCGCAGCGGCGCTTCCATGCCCGTGGGCAGGTTCTGCTGATACACCTGCGCCAGCGCCAGCAATGCGAAAGGGATCATCGGCCGCCGGACTTGGGTGGCGTCGTGGCCGCAGGCTTCTCCGCGGGCGGCGGGACAGGGGCCGGGGCAGCGCCGCGTCGCGGAGCGGCGGTATCTTCCTTGGGCGCGACCAGGCACTGGTCGGAACGGCAATTGTGCGAATTGGCGGAGCCCAACTTCTCCAGCAGCGCGACCGTCTCCGGATGCGGCAGGCCGAAGCGAGTGGGTCCGTTGGCCATATCGGCCACAGTGTCGCCGGCCTTGGTCTTCACGTCCACCTTGGCCCCCTTGGACACCAGGAAGTTCACCATCTCGTTGTTGCCCAGGTAGGCCGCGCCGTGTAGCGCCGTGTAGCCGCGCGCGTCAGCCACATTGACGTCGATACCGAGTTCCACGCAATACTTCACGGCGTCGAAAGCAGGGTATGGCGCATTGACTGTAAAATTGGCGCCCCAACCGATTCCCGCGGCGGCCATGAGCGCCGTGTCACCGGCCGTCGACACCACCTTGGGATCGGCGCCGGCATCGATCAGCAGATGCATCGCGGGCGCGTCCCAGGATTGCGCCGCGCGCCAAAACGCGGTTGCGCCGGCAGGATCGATCCACGTCACGTCGTGAGTGAAAGAGCGGAACCAGATCTTCTTGCCGAGCTTCGCGTCCACGTGAGCGCCCTTGGCAAGCAGCGCCTTCATCAGGTCGAGATAGGACACCTTCTCCTGCTCGGTGCTGGGCTGCGGAAACCAGGCATGCGGGGCCCACTGCACGTCGATCGCGGCGTAGAGCGGCGCAAGTCCGGCGATGCCCACCAGATTGGGGTCGGCGCCATGATCCAGGAAGTACCGGGCCATTTCCAGGTGACCGTTGCTGATGGCCATTACGAGCGGACTCTCGCCTTCCCCGTCGCTACTTTTGTTGACGTCGGCGCCTCCGTCCAGCAGAGCGCGCGCCGCGTTCATCTGGCCGTCGCGAGCCGTGTATAGAAGCGCGGTCATGCCGCCCATGAAGGACGGGCCCACCTGGCGGATCTGTGCGGCGATATCGCCGGCACGGCCAGCGCGGCCGGAACCCGGTACCGGCGTCTCGCTGGCGGCTGCGGGAGTTGCAGGAGCGGCGGCCACTGCGCCACGCCGGCCCCCGGCTGCGGCCACGGGAATCACGTTGCCATCCTGATCGAAGCGGACCCGCTCGAGCTTCACGCTCTTCGTGGTGAGGTTGGCGGCGGCGCCGCGCTGCAGCAGCAGCTTGACCACCTCCGCGCGATCCAGAGCAGCGGCGAACATTAGTGCCGTCTGTCCATGGGCGTCCTCTTTGGCATTGATGTCGGCGCCGCGATCCAGCAGCAGTTTCACGGCGGCAGCACTGCCGGAAGCAGCCGCGGTCATCAGCGGAGTGGTACCGTTGGACTTTGTGGCATTGAGCGGAGAACCGGCATTCAGCAGGAGATCGATCATGGACGCGCTGCCGTTGGTGCAGGCCATGAAGAGCGGCGTGATGGCGCCTTCGCGAGTGATCGCCTTGGCGTCTGCGCCGGATTGCACCAGCAATTGCGCCATCTCCAGATCATCGCGGTAGGCGGCCCAATGCAGGGCCGTGCTGCCATCGCCCTGCGCGCCGTTGACTGAGGCATGCAGTTTGAGCAGCGAGCGGACGGCGGCGCGGTCGCCCTGCTGTGCGGCATCGGCAAGACGCGTGTCGGGCGCCGCATGCAGCAGCACGGCTACGCCGAAAGCGATGAGAACTTTGGAGATCATATCGCCACCTCTCCGGTGCTATCGCCGAGTTGTTCGAGCGGCACACCCAATTTGTGCATGATAGTGAGCAGCACGTTCGACATGGGCGTGCCGTCCTTGGTGCGCAGGTGCAGATTGCCCTTCAACTGGCCGTTGGCGTGTCCCGCGAGGAAGAGCGGCACGCGCTTGTGGTTATGCACGTTCGAATCGCCCATGGGGCTGCCGTAAAGCACTAGCGAATGGTCCAGCAGATTGCCATCGCCATCGGGCGTGTTCTTCAGCTTCTCCAGGAAATAGGGCACCAGGCTGACGTGATACTTATTCAGCTTTGCGAACTCGGCGATGCGCGTGGGCGTCTCGCCATGATGAGAGCAGGTGTGGAACGGCGTCTTAACGCCGCTCTCCGGCCAGACGCGGCCACTCACGTCGCGGCTCATCTTGAGCGCGGAGACGCGCGTTACGTCGGTCATGAAAGCCAGCACCTGCAGGTCGAACATGAGGCGCAGATGCTCTTCGTAGGAATCGGGAACGCCCAGCGGAGCCGCGGGCAGTGCGCGACCTTCGCCGCTGGCGTTGTACTTCTCGATGCGCTGAATGCGCCGCTCCACTTCGCGCACGTCTTCCAGATAAGCGTTGAGCCGCGAGCGGTCGCTGGCGCCGAGATTCTTCTGCAGCCTGGAAACATCGTGCGAAATCCAGTCCAGGATGCTGCGATTCACTTTGCCACGAGCCAGCCGTTCTTCAGGCGTGCCGCCGTCGCCGAAGAGGCTCTCGAATGCCATCCGTGGATCGATGGTCATGGGCAGCGGCTGCGTGGGCGACGCCCAACTGATGGTGTCGGCATACACGCAGGCGTAGCCGTAATCGCAGGCGCCCGAGGCATCCACCATCTCGATACAAAGCTGGATGCTGGGCAGCGGCGTATCCTGGCCGAATTTCTGGGCGTAAATCTGATCGATGGAAGGTCCCACGAAATAGTCGGAGCCTTCGGTCATTTTCGGATGTGCGGCGGTGAGGAAGACGGCGCTCGATCGGAAATGGTCGGCGCCTTCTTCGGAGGGCGAGTGCGCGGTGGCCGGGTTCAGATCGGTATCGCTGACGATGGTGATGTAATCGCGCA
>DASZMZ010000034.1:0-48126 GCA_035551455.1 Candidatus Sulfopaludibacter sp. | reverse complement strand
GCAGTTACCGATTCACGATTTACTGCTGTTCACCTTCGCCGGGGGAATCTTCTGCTACTTGATTAGCCGCCACCTGACCAAGCCTCTGTTTCAGTTGGGCGAGGCAGCGGCGCACCTAGCCGAGGGCCGCCTGGACACGCGTGCCGATCCCGCACTCCGCAATCGCCACGATGAAATCGCCGACCTGGCGCGCAATTTCGATCTCATGGCCGAGCGCATCGAGGCCCTGATTACCGGGCAGCGCCGATTGCTGGGCGATGTCTCGCACGAATTGCGCTCACCGCTGTCGCGCCTCACGGCGGCGCTGGGGCTGGTCAAACAGGGTCCGCCTGAAGAGGCCGCGGAAAACCTGGAGCGCATCGGACTCGAAGCGCGCCGGCTTGACACGTTGATCGGGCAGCTATTGGCGCTTACCAGAATCGATAGCGGCGTCGATCGCGGCTCACCCGCCACGTTCGACCTGACCAGCCTGGTCCAGGAAGTGGCCAGCGACGGCGATTTCGAAGCGCAGACGCGCAAGCGTTCTGTCGCCATCCTGCGCGCCGACGCCTGCACGCTCAATGGCTTCGAAGAGCTATTGCGGAGCGCCGTGGAGAACGTGGTGCGGAATGCCATTCGGCATACAGCCGAGGCCACGAGCGTGGAGATGTGGCTGCAGAACGACGGCGCGCGCCTGTTGCTGCGCGTGCGGGATTACGGACCGGGGGTGCCGGAAGCCAAGCTGCAGGAAATCTTCCTGCCATTCCGCCGCGTAGGCCATGCCCACGCAGATGGCGCCGGGTTAGGTCTGGCCATCGCCGAAAGGGCCGTGAGCATTCATCGTGGAACCATTCGAGCGATCAATGCACCCGGCGGAGGACTCATTGTGGAGATCGACCTGCCGGCGGAGCGGACTTAGTCCAGGGCGTCTTCCACGGCGTCGGGCAAAGGACCCGTCATGTCGCGGAGTTTCTCGAAGAGCGCATCGTAAAGCTGCGCATAGGCTTCGAGAGCCGGATCGTTCCGGCGCGGCGCTGCAAAGGTGCGCCGCATCTGCCGGACCGAAACCAGCAGGAGTTTCAATTCGTCGTCGTTGAAGCCGAATGCTTTCGCCACTGATCGATTATATAGCCCCTTCGTCGGGAGCAGAATCGATCCCGTAGAAGCGCGCCGCGGTGCCCCCCAACAACTGCTCACGCATGGGAATGGGCGCCGCGCCCAGGGCTTGAGTGAAGGCCGCGAGCGTCTCCTTCCAGGCGTACTCCGGGAGACAATCGGGCCAGCCGCTGCCGAACATGAGGCGGTCGGGACCGAAACAGCGGAGAGCCCGGTGCACGTAGGGCCGCAGGTCGGCCGCTTTCCACGGCCCCGCCGCCAGCCGGACCAGCCCGCTCAGCTTACAGCAGACCTGCGGGAATCGCGCCACGCCTTCGATTGCCGCGGACCATTCGGCAAAATCGCCGCCTGCGACATCGGGACAGCCCAAATGATCGATCACAATCCGCCGCTCCGGAGCATGCTGCGCAAGCCGCGCCACGGCGGGGAGGTCCGCCGGCCGCACCAAAAGGTCGAGCGTATCGTTACCGCCCAGCCAGTCGATCGCTTCCATCTCCCGCAAAAGAACGCCGCGGAATTTGGGATGCGCGCGCCAGGGCCCCGGTCGCCCCGCCACGACAATCGCCAGGACGAAATCAAAGTCTCCTATGGAAAGCGGTTGGTCCGCGTCGACCACGCAGACGGACCCTGCGAAGCGGTTGCGCGCCAAAATCGGACCAAAGTGTTCAGCCGGATGCTCGGGCGTAAAGCGCTGGTGCGAGTCGATTCGGAAGATCATGGACGAAGGGAAGTCGAGTTCCTCGGCGCTTGGGAGGTTAGAAAATAAAGCTCAACCCGCCGCGGAAACTGCGCGGATTCTGAACCAGCAGCAGTCGCTCCCCGCCCATTCCGCTGAGCGGCAGGTAGCCCTGCGCCAGCATATTGCGCAGGTCGGCGGTGGCTTCCACATGCTTACCGAATCCGGGAATCGGCTGCCGGATGTAGAGATTCATGCCCGGCATGGGACGGAAGGATTGCGTGCTATACAAGTTTCCGGGAGTGAGCCAGCGCTGGTCGCCGCTCCATTGATAGCTGGCGATCAGCCGCGTGCCGGAGTGGGGGATGACAGCCGTCATGCGCCCAGTTGCCGACTGCCGCCGGCCCTGCCGGATCATCGAGCGCAACTCATCCGGGCTGCTGCTCACCAGCTCCCGGTCGGTCACCGTGAGAGCGCCGGTCGAGCCATACATGGCGGTGACGGTAACGTGCGGTCCCAGATTCTGACTCATTGCCAGGGTAAAGCCGGTGCTTCCGAAATTGCCCACGTTGAAAATGGAACTGGAGGAGAAAAGGTCCGGCAGCACGTCCGTGGACGCGAAATATCCGGTGGGCGCCATCAGGGAAAGTGCCAGGTTCTGCACCGCTTCGCGATACGCGGAAGCATGCAGGGTACGGGAGCCGATTTTGCGGGAATAGGTGATTTCGTATTCTTCGCCGCGCTGAATCTTCGGTCGGCCGCCCAGGACCGAAATGCGAGGGAACATGCCCAAGCTGTTCAGATCGCGCTGCAAATCTTCATCGTCGCCGTCAGAGCCCGCCAAGTCGGGCCGTGCGTTTCCTTCGGTATAGGTCAGTTCCAGAGTGGAGTCCGCGGTAGGCGTGTATGTCAGGCGGGCGTATGGACTGTAGTAGTTCAGATGGTCCATAAACGTCACGCTGTCCATCGAGATGCCATAGCGCAAGCTCACATTCTCCGCCAGTTGGGCATGATCGTCGAAACTCGCCGACATGCTGCGGAAGGCCGGTAAAGCCGTCTCCGTACCGGTGAACGAAGCGCCCAGGCGCCCAGGCACATACAACTGGCGCATGGTCAGCGAAATTTCCGGTGAGATGCCGCCCACGTTGCGCGTGTAACTGGTTCGGAAGGCCGCCATGGGAGCGCCGGAAGCCGAGCCATACCCGAGGTTGCCTGAAACCTGCAGCATGTTGCTGCCATACAGCGCAGTGGCTAGCGCGAAAGCCGTTCCCAGATCGGCTTGATTCGCCACCCCCTCCGATAGCGAGGAACCCTCGCCACCAGACATCTTTACGATGGCGCGCGTTTCGGAGAACATGGCCGCATGGGTGGGCTTTCCAGTCGCGCTATCCACCGGATCCAGAAAACGCAGAACGGGGCGCGTAGCCGACGAACTGCGCAGCACCCATTTCCAATCGTCGGACATCAGAGGTCCATTTTCGATGGTCGGGTAGGAGAGCTGCAGCGAACTGAAAAGGGTGTCCAGCCGGACATTCAGGATGCTCCGCATACCGGGCGAAACCTTGATGTCCTGCTTAAATGTCGGGGCGAAGGCCGCGAACGTCACCTTAACAAAATAGAGATCCGGGGCTAGACCGAGAAGCTTGAACTCCCCGTGTTCGTCCGTCAGAACCCTTTCCAGCATGCGGCTCTGATGGTTATACAGGAAGACCGCCGCACCCATCTGCGGCGCACCCATGTAGTCCTTGACGACGCCCGCGATACCGCCGGTCAACTTCACCGGCTCTACAGCTTGGAGTATGGAGGGAACCACAAGACAGGCCAATCCCACAGCCCACGTGGTTACCGTCTTGTGCGTCTTCCTCTTAAACATCCACGACGCCTTCTCTGAAACGGGCACGTGCCCGTTCGCGGCCAAAGAGGCCCGCTGACCACTAGGTTACCGTAAATTGTGCCGACTGCGTGAGAACCTGATTACGGTTCTTATCCGTTACCTTCACTCTAAGGGTATATTGACCGGGCGCAAAGGAATTTAGAGGTAAAAGCTTCATCACCGTCACTTGGCTCGCTCGCACGTCGGGAATTCCCTGTACGTCCTCAGTGACGTCTGGGAACACCTTCTCGTTGCTTCCATTCTTGACCACCTCATAGGTCACCTGACCGGACGGTAAATGGGTCGTCTCATCACCCTGGAAGTTATAGAGCTTAAAGTAGATGCCCATTTTTTCATCACGTTTGAAGGCATCGTCCATGCGCGGGCGGACTTTGTAGTCGCCAATCACGAACTGGCCCATACCCACGCTCTTGGGAGGCATCTTTTCGATTAAGTCCGCAAGAATCAATGAACTGGAGGAAAGCTTTTCGCTATCGAGCCGCGGCACTACCAGGGGCTGCTCGTAGTGATTGATGTTCCCGGCGATCACGTCCTTAACAATCACGTGCAGCCGGTATGTGCCCGGCACGAGCGGTACAGTCTTCTGATAAATCGACTTCTGAGCCTGCTTGGACTTCAGCAGCTCATTCACCGACGTCACCGAAACCTCCTCTTCGAAGTTGGCAATCGGTCGCCGGGTGAGCGAAGTGATGGTGCCCAGAAGATGTACGATGGCCTTCTGATAGCCATCCTTATTGGTGAACTGTAGATCTTTGTTGTCAAACTGAACGGTGACGTTCGTCAGCACCGAGGCATCGGTGACCGGGAAGAAATCCGTCCGGACCTTCATCGGCAGAATGTTGTAGCTGATGCGCGAAGTGACGTCGGCTTCCAGATCCTTAAACTTGATGGCGGGCGGACGCTGCAGTTTGGCGAACTGCTCCAGGCGGTTGAACTCGTTCATGCTTTCCGGCGAGCCGCCAAACGGTACGCCCAGGTGGGTGCCGTCCGTATTGTTGAAGCGCTGCGTCTTATCGGAAAGGCCGAGTTGCTCCATCATCGTGAGGCCGGCGCCGGGAACATAAAGAAGCGCGTCTTTTTCCGAAGGATCCATAGTCATGCGAAATTCGCCCGACATCGTCGGATCCACGAACTCGATGATAATGTTATTGCCGATTCCGTCGATATATCTGTAGCGCCACTGCTGAAATGGGAAGGTGGATGTTTCGCCGCCGCCTTCTTCCGGAGGCCGCTCGTAGAAGCCGCCCGAGGAGTGGTCTTCGATTTCGTCCGGAGGTCCATACGTGATGTAGATACGGCCGCGGTCTGTCTTCCAGCCCGGAATGCCCGAAGCGTAATGCTCGTTGGCATAGGCAATGCGCCGGTAGTGTTCTTCTTTGAACTCGTTTTCAATCGTGTCCGGGCTGGGGTCGCGCCGCAGCCAGAAGTTCTCGATGAACTGTTCCCGCTCTTCATCGGTCTGAAGACGCTTAAATGCAGAGCGTTCCTCATCGGTGATGATGTAGGAAACATCCTCGTTCAGCCACTTCCGGTAAGGGGTCTCCAACTCCTGGCGGAGTTTCTTTTCCTTGGCTCGCTGCTGCCTGGGCGTCAGCGGCCTGGCGTTGGTTTCCCTTTGGGGCGAAGCTTTCTTCTCTTCCTTCTTGGTGTCTGTTTTCGGTGGATCTGTCTGCTGCTGGGCTGCGAACAGGCCAACCAAAATGGACAGAGAAACACAGCAAATTGAGAGGCGTGTCGCGTTCATACGGATCACCGCTTCCTGGCGGACTAAATTGAATCGGCTGTCATCTATTTTAGATCGTTGTGTTTGCAGCGGTCAATCCCGTGACGGGAAGGCACACTGTGCCGCCCCGGCAAACGCCGGTGACACCTTTCGAAAGACTATATTCGGCATGTTTTCAGCAACTTAGAATTTTGAGAAAAAGAGTCGAGCCTCCTGTGAAGCTATCTTGAAACTGAAGAGGGACGCCGGTTCAAGCCTTCTGCCTTGAATTTCCCACTCCCTTCCTTTACTCCCCATCCGCTCTTTGGAGCGTTCCTATCCCAACCTCCGGGGCCCCTCTTCATCAACACAATCAGATCCTTTTGACTTTTTCGATGAGATCAGTTAACTCCTATATATGCCTGCCGGGGCTTACGACTTCCGGGTTGGACCGATTTGCTGTACCGTTCTGAGCGACGGTTACTTCTCCTACCCGATGGCCTGGTTCTTCCCGAATGCCGATCCGGCGGAACTGGCCGCAGCACTGGACGCCCGGCGCCTGCCCCACGACCGCATCCTGAGTCCCTTCACCTGTCTGCTGATCGAGACCGGATCTCACGTTGTCCTGGTGGACACCGGGGCGGGCGAAACCCTCACCACCACGGGAGCCATCAGCGCCCGCCTGGAAATGTCCGGCATCCGGCCGCGCGATGTCACCACCGTGGTCCTAACGCATGCCCACTCCGACCACATCGGCGGCGCGGTGGATTCCCGCGGACGCCCCGCGTTTCCCAACGCCCGCTACATTCTCTCCGAGACCGAGCTTGATTTTTGGACCGCCGCCCATCCCGATTCGCGCGACGTCCGCCTGCCGGACAAAGTGACCGCGGACATGGCGCAAACGGCCCGCGACTGCCTGCGCATTCTGCGCCACCAACTGGAGCCCATCGACGGCGAAACCGAAATCGTGCCCGGCGTCGTGGCCATCCCCAGCGCCGGTCACACCCCCGGACATCTCGCCCTTCTGTTGACTGCCGGCGGAGAACGTCTCCTCCATTTGGGAGATGCCGCCGTTCATCCGCTGCACCTGGAGCATCCCACCTGGCACAACGGTTTCGATCAGGCGGCGGAGCAGGCCGTTTGCACCCGCCGGGAACTAGTGGAGCGCGCCGCGAAGGAGCAGATGCACCTGATGGCCTTCCACTTCCCGTTTCCGAGCGTGGGTCGAGTGGGCCCCCTGGCCGAAGGTGGATGGGAATGGCGGCCCGGCTGGTAGTAGTCTGGTGAGATGAAAGCCGCGTTGCTGCTAGCCGCCGCTATGGCCTTTGCCGCCGACCCTCCGGTCGCGCCCACGCCGCCCATGGGCTGGAATAGCTGGGACTCCTACGGCACTACCGTCACCGAAGCCGAAGTGAAGGCCAATGCCGATTACATGGCCGCCAAGCTGAAAAGCCACGGCTGGCAATACATCGTGGTGGACATTCAGTGGTCCGACCCACAGGCCCGGGCGCACGGCTACCGCCCCAACGCCGAACTCACCATGGACGAACAAGGCCGGCTGACCCCTGCCGTGAACCGTTTCCCATCGGCCGCCGGCGGAAAGGGCTTCGGACCCCTGGCGTCGTACATTCATGCCAAGGGCTTGAAGTTCGGCATTCATATCATGCGCGGAGTGCCGCGTAGCGCCCCCATCGCCGCCGAAATCGCCGATCCGCAATCGATCTGCAAGTGGAATAGCGACATGTACGGCGTCGACCTTTCGAAGCCGGGCGGCCAGGCCTACTACGATTCGATCGTCAAATTGTACGCCGCCTGGGGTGTGGACTACATCAAAGCCGACGACATGGCGCAGCCTCTGCATGCGGCCGAAATCGAAGCCCTGCACAAAGCCATTGTGAAGTCCGGCAGACCGATCGTGCTGAGTCTGTCACCGGGACCCGCCGACCTCACCAAGGCCGACTTCTACGCGAAGAACGCCAACGTGTGGCGTGTCTCGGGCGATCTTTGGGACCGCTGGCAGGATGTCCGCAAGACGTTTCCGCTGATGGACAAATGGAGCAAGTACTCCAAACCCGGCGGCTGGCCGGATGCCGATATGCTGCCACTTGGGCACATCGGCATTCGCGCCGAACGCGGCGTGGACCGCATGAGCCTGCTCACGCACGACGAACAGCGGACGCTCCTGACGCTGTGGTGCATCTCTCGCAGCCCGCTCATGTTCGGCGGAGACTTGCCTGGCAATGACGATTTCACCTTCTCGCTGCTGACGAATGACGACGTGCTGGCGGTAAACCAAAAGGCAACGAACAGCCATCAGGTGTCGGCAACGGGAGATCAGATTGTGTGGGAGGCGGATGGCCCTGGCGGCGAGCAGTATTATGCTCTGTTCAATCTAGCGGAGACAGCTGCGCCCGTCCAGATCGCACACGCGTCCACCGTGGCGCGTGATTTGTGGAGCGGACACCAGGTAGCCGTGCCTGCCGACGGTCGCTTCCCGGTTCCTCCGCACGGCGCCAGACTGCTCGGCTTCAGCGCCCGCTAACCGTAGCCTATCCGGGCCAAAACCGCTTTGGCCCGTTGCTTGCTCTAAATCAGGCTGGAGAGAGGATACGACGATGGAAGCCTTCGTGATCGGCGCAACGCTTTTCGGCAGTTTTCTGGGAGCCTTTGCACTACAGAAGATGGCGCTGGAAGGTCTCTTTCGGATGATGCAGACGGATCGTCGCGCTCGCCAGTAACTACTTGCGCGAACCGCGCTTCAGATTCTTCAACTGAGTCTGGCGCATCTTCGTTTTCTTCCGCTTGGGCTTGGAAATTACAAACGTTCCACTGCCCTGATATTCCGCTTGGTACAACTTGTCGCTCACCGGTTTTTCGTCAGCCAAAACAAATCTCCTCTAGAATTGAAGCTGGATGGAGTACTTATTGTACCGCGCCTTGAGCAGAATCAATCGAGTGGGCTGGCTACTCACTGCGGCCGCCGTGGCGGCAGCCGCTCCGCCGCAGAGCCAGACGCTCTGTGGGCAGGTGCCCACGATTGCGGCGGAATTGACACAAATCTCAAAACTCCCCTTGAAGCACCCGGTCCCGTGCGACTTTATTACCAAGGAGAAGGTAAACGAGTTTCTCCGCAAGCGCGTGCAGGAAGACTCGAAACCCGAGGAAATTCGCGCCGAAGAGCTGACCCTGAAAAAGTTCGGCTTCGTCCCGCAGGATTTCGACCTGGCCAAAAGCACCATCGATCTGCTGACCGAACAGGCCGCTGCTTTCTACGATTACAACAAGAAAAAGCTGTTCATCACGGAGACAAGCTCCAAGGAACCGCAGGAGCCGGTGCTCGCGCACGAGCTTTCCCATGCCATCGCCGACCAGAATTTCAATCTGGCGAAATTCGTAAAAGCGGGGCGTAAGAGCGATGACGGGTCGACGGCGCGCCTGGCGGTGATGGAGGGTCAGGCGACGTGGCTCATGTCGGAATACCTGGCCCGCAAGAACGGCCAATCGCTGGAAAGTTCGCCAGACCTGGTCGCCGCGATGAGCAGCACCAGCGATGCCGGCGACGGCAGTCAGTTTCCGGTCTACGATAAGTCGCCGCTGTACCTGCGGCTGACGTTGATCTTCCCCTACACCAAGGGCATGCTGTTCCAGGACGCGGTGCTGCGGCGCGACAAGGAGGCGAGTTTCTCGGAGGTCTTCCGCAATCCACCGCTCTCCACCCAGCAAATCCTTCATCCCGATAAATATTTCTCGGGCGTCAAGCCGACCGACCCGCAAGTGCCGGACCCGCACCTGCACGGCTATAAAGGCCTGGTGGGTGGCTCGCTCGGCGAACTGGAACACCAGATTCTGCTGGAGCAGTACGGCAGCAAGGAAGAGTCCGCCGATATCGCACCGCACTGGCGAGGCTGCAACTTCGAATTACTGGAAAACAAAAAGGCCGGCCGCGTGGTGCTGCTCTATGCTTCTGAATGGGACAGCGAAGAGAGCGCTCGCAAATTCTTCACGGCGTACCGCGAGACCATGCAAAAGAAGTGGCGGAAAATGACGGTGGCGTCGGAAACAGCCGACCGCATCACGGGCAGCGGCGATGACGGCAATTTCGTGCTGGAACGTAAGGGTGCGCTGGTGACCAGCATGGAAGGCCTGGATTCAGTAAACTGAAAAAAGATGCTCAGGCACCGGATGTCTTCTTCTCTCGCGATTCTTGCGATACTGGCGGGCGGGCTCGCCGCGCAGCAACTGCCGCGCAAATCGCCTGAATTTCAGATCAACATGACGGGCGGAAAACAGCCCATCCTGTTAAGCAATTACAAAGGCAAGGTCATCGTGCTGGCCGGAATTCTCACCACCTGCCCGCACTGCCAGCACTCGGTCACCCTGCTCAGCAAGCTGCAGAGTGAATTGGGTCCGCGCGGTCTGCAGGTGATCGCGTGCGCCATTCAGGAAGCGCCGGACCTGGCGGTGCCGCTGTTCATCAAGCAGTTCAATCCGCCCTTCCCCGTGGGCTACTCGACGGATGTGAAAGGCGTGCTGGACTATTTCCAGTATTCGCCCAGCAATCTGCCGAAAATGCCCATGCTGGCCTTCATCGACCGCCAATTCACCATTCGCGCCCAACACCAGGGCGGCGAAGAAGCCTTCTTCGGCGACCCGCAGCAGGAGCCGAATCTGCGCTCGCAGATCGAGGCGCTACTGAAAGAGCCCGCCACGAAGAGGACAGTCTCCAAAGCGGTCGCGCCTAAAAAGGGCAACTGATTTTATTGGCCACCGACGAACACGGATGAACGCCGATTTATCTGCGTTTATCGGCGTGGATCGGCGGCTTAGTCTTATTACTTCAAAGCGAAGGCGACGTACGTGCCACCGGAGGGACCGCGCGCGCCGGATTTCCCGCCGGTGGCAAAGATCACGATGTATTGGCGGCCCTGCATTTCGTACGTGATGGGCGTGGCGTTGCCGCTGAAGGGCAGCGTGGTCTCCCACAAGAGTTTTCCCGTAGCCTTATCGAAGGCCCGAAACTTACGATCGAAATTCGTGGCCGCAATGAACACCAGCCCTCCCGCGGTGACGATGGGCCCTCCATAGTTTTCCGTGCCCGTATCCTTCATTCCCTTGGCTGCCAGTTCCGGATACTCGCCGAGTGGAATTTTCCAGGCGTATTCGCCGGTATTCAGATTGATGGCGTTGAGCGTACCCCACGGCGGAACCACGGCCGGATAGCCGTCGGGATCCTGAAACTTGTGATACCCGGTGAAGCGATACCGCGGAACCGACGCCGCCTCGCCAGTACTTTCCAGTTCCTTACTCACGCCGCTCAGAATGTATTGCGCGGTGGCGCGCACATCGGCCGCGCTGAGATTCGGAAAGGCGGGCATGCGTCCCGCGCCCTGACGAATCACACTGCCGATTTCCTGCGCCGTGCGCTTGCCGCGCAGCGCGAGCAGCGAGGGAATCTGGGGCGGCGCACCGGAAAGATCGTCGCCGTGGCAGTTGGCGCAATTGGTTTGATAGGTGTGGCGCGGCGAGTTGCCACCGTCATCCTCGGCCAGACTGGCCGTCCATGGCACGTCATTGGCATTCACATAGAGCAGCCCAGTTTCGGGATCGAAGGCTGAGCCGCCCCATTCCGCCCCGCCATCGAAGCCCGGAAAGATGATGGTCTCCTGATTCACGCTCAAGGGAACGAATTGGCCGCCGCCCAGCAATTTGCGGAACTGCTCCACGGCCCACACGTGCGCTTCCGGCGTGCGATTGGTCAGCATGTCCGCGGTCAACTGCTGCCGCGCGTAAGGCGCCGGACGCACCGGAAGCCTCTGCATGGGCGAAGCGACTTCCCCCGGCACGGTGCTGGCCGGGTAGCGACGCTCCTCAATCGGAAATAGCGGCTTGCCAGTGGCGCGATCGAAAAGGTAGACCCAGCCTTGCTTGCTGGTCTGCGCCACGGCGTCCACCAGTTTCCCATCGTGTCTCACGGTAACCAGACACGGCGGCGACGGAAAATCGCGATCCCAGATATCGTGTTTCACGGCTTGAAAATGCCAGAGGCGCTCGCCGGTATCCGCCTTCAGCGCCAGCATCGAATTGGCGAAGAGATTGTCACCCAGCCGGTCTGCACCGTAAAAATCACTGGCCGCCGATCCGGTGGGCGCGAAGACAATTCCGCGCTTCTCATCCACCGCCATGCCGGGCCAGTTGTTGGCCGACCCCGTATACGTCCATGCGCCCGCCGGCCATGTCTCGTACCCGAGTTCGCCGGGATGCGGAATGGTGTGAAAGCTCCAGCGCAGTTTTCCGGTGTGGACATCGAAAGCGCGGATATCGCCGACCGGAGCGGGAAGCGCCTCCGGCAAGCGGCCGCCCACGATCAACAGATCTTTATAAATCACGCCCGGACTAGTGAGCACGACGGACTGTTTGGCAGGGTCGCGGCCGAGCCCTTCCCGCAGATCGATGCGGCCCTTCTCGCCGAAGCCATCAACCACCTTGCCGGTGTGCGGGTCCAAAGCATACAAGAAGCTCTGCACGGCGGCGAAGAGGCGCGCCGATTTTCCGTCGGTCCAATAGACCAGCGAGCGATTGGGGCCACGACCGGCAATGCCCGAATCGAAGCTCCACAACAATTTGCCCGAAGCGCCGTCGAGCGCCACCACTTTGTGACGCGGCGTGAGTCCGTAGAGAACGCCGTCGACGAAGATGGGCTGCGTCTGCGGATCGCCCGGACCATCGGCCGTATCGTAGCTCCAGGCCATCTGCAAGCGCCCTACGTTGGAGCGATTCACCTGCCGCAAATCGGAGTAGCGAATGTCCGCCGGACCGCCGCCGTACGCTGGCCAATCGTGGCGCGAAGCGGCGATCAGTGGAAGCCCCGCCAGCGCGAGTAAGACGCCAAAACGATACATCATCGGCGGCTGTATTTTACCACTGGAAATCGGACTTCTGACTGGTTGCAATTTCCGCTGGACGGGGTATCATTTGATTTACTCCCCCGAACCGAAGGCAAGCGTGAACTCCACCACGAACTCCGTCATCCTCCAAACAGAAATTCCCGGCGTGAATCTGGCCGCACGGGGCAAAGTGCGCGATGTGTATAGTGTGGACGATCGTCTGGTGATCGTCGCCACGGATCGCATCTCGGCATTTGACTATATTCTGCCCACCGGCATTCCGGAGAAGGGCAAAGTACTCACGCAGCTATCGATCTTCTGGTTCGATTTTCTGCGCGACCTCACCCCCACGCACTTCCTCAGCTCAAACGTGGACGATTACCCGGAACCTCTGCCCCAATTCCGCGATCAACTCGTCGGCCGTTCAATGCTGGTGAAGCGCGCCAAGATGATCGAGATCGAATGTGTGGCTCGCGGCTACATCTCCGGCTCTGGCTGGAAGGAATACAAGCAGCAGGGCACGGTTTGCGGCATCAAACTGCCGGCGGGACTGCAGGAAAGCGATAAACTGCCCGAGCCTATTTTCACTCCGGCCACCAAGGCGCAGACCGGCCACGATGAGAATGTCTCCTTTGAGCACGTGGTCTCGCTGATCGGCGAGGACCTGGCCGCCCGCCTGCGCGACCTGACGCTGGCCATCTACGACCGCGCCGCGCGTTACGCCGAAACCAAAGGCATCATCATTGCCGATACGAAATTTGAATTCGGCTTCGTGGGCGATGAGCTGGTGCTGGGCGATGAAGTCCTGACGCCCGATTCGTCGCGCTTCTGGCCGGCCGACACCTACAAACCGGGCGGTCCGCAATACTCGTTCGACAAGCAGTTCGTGCGCGATTACCTGGAATCGATTCACTGGGATAAACAGCCGCCCGCGCCTCCGCTTCCGCAGGACGTCGCCGCCAAAACCGGCGAAAAGTACAAACAGGCATACCAGGTACTGACCGGCCGCGAACTATGAACTGGCTGGACGTGGTGCTCCTGCTGATTCTGCTAGCCTCCGTGCTCACCAGTTTCCGCAAGGGCTTCTCGCGCGAAGTGATCGGCCTGGTCTCTGTCGTACTAGCGCTGGTTCTGGGAACCTGGTTCTATGGCACTGCCGCCGCATATCTGATACCGTATGTCAGTTCGCGCGCCGCGGCGAATTTTGGCGGCTTCCTCTTAGTTTTTTGCGGCATCATGCTCATCGGAAGTCTGGTGAGCTTTGTGGTTGGAAAGTTTTTGAAAGTAACGGGACTTTCTATTTTCGATCACGCGCTGGGCGCTATATTCGGCGCCGTCCGCGGGATCTTGGTTTCTATAGCATTGATTCTCGCAATCATGGCCTTTTCACCGAGCGCGCAGCCACCCGATTCGGTGGTGCATTCACGGATGGCTCCCTACGTGACGAGCGCGGCGAACGTTTGCGCCGCCATCGCTCCTCACGATCTCAAGGAAGGTTTCCATAAGACATACGCGCAAGTGAAAGAGGCGTGGGAATCAACGCTGGACAAAGGCAGTCGGAGGCCCAAAGCGGAAAAGGGAGAGAATGAAAAACGAATTTGATGGCTTAGTGGAACACCTGCTCAAGGGAAATATTTTCATGCAAGAAGCCATAGAGCTTCTCGAAAGAAGAATGATCGAGGGTGCGCTCCGCGCCAATGAAGGCAACCAGTCCGTTGCCAGCAAACAACTCGGCATTCATCGCAATACTCTCCAGCGCAAGATGCGCGATTACGGGCTGGAAAACGGCCGATCCCACGGCCGCCGCAAACCGGTCAGCCGCGAAGCACGCGGACGGAAGCGGAAAACCGCCTGATGGACCTTCTGATTTTCGACCTGGACGGCACCCTCATCGATTCCCGGCTGGATTTGGCCAACGCAGTGAATGCCACGCGCCGCCACATGGGCAAAGAACCCCTGGCAAACGAACGGGTCTATTCGTACGTGGGAAATGGAGCGCCGGTGCTGATCCAGCGCGCCATGGGCGACCAGGCCACCGAGGCCGAACTGCAGGAGGCTCTGGAATTCTTCCTGGAGTATTACAGCGAGCACGATCTGGATTTCACGACGCTGTATCCCGGCGTTAAGGAATCGCTCGATCGCCTGCAGATCGCCGGCAAGCGCATGGCGGTGCTCACGAACAAGCCTGTGCGCATGAGCCGTCATATCGTGGAAGGTTTGGGCGTCGGCGGCCATTTCTTCCAGGTCTACGGCGGCAACAGTTTCGAATTCAAGAAGCCCAATCCAATCGGTATCGCCACGCTGATCACCGAAGCCGGCGTGGAACGCTCCCGCACCATGATGGTGGGTGACAGTTCCGTGGATGTGCAGACCGCCCGCAACGCGCAAATTCAATGTTGCGGCGTGACGTACGGCTTCCAACCCGAGTCGCTGGCCAACCCCGCGCCGGACTTAGTGGTCGACCGTATGGAAGACATGGCCGACTGGCTGCTGCGATAGCGTTCCCGGCCTAACCTGCGCGAAACACCCGCGCCGAAAAAGCATCTAGCGATAGACTCAGACCCACACCGTTCCACACCGGCGCCGCCGCGGGATAGCCGATCTCCGTAAGCGCCGCGCCTTGCCAGGACCAGCCTGGAATGAAGTAGTCCTGGTAAGCCGCTGGCCCCATATTCGCCACCACCACCACGTCACTCCGGCTGTACGCGAAAACGCGCGGCCCCTCGTTCTCATCAAACTGCGGATGGAAGTAGAAGAAGTCCACTTCATTGCGCTGCAATCCCGCGTACGACGTTCGCAAACGCATCAACTCCGATACCGCGGCCTGAAGCGACGCATTCGCCTGGAAT
This sequence comes from Candidatus Sulfopaludibacter sp., assembly GCA_035551455.1. Classification (GTDB taxonomy): domain Bacteria; phylum Acidobacteriota; class Terriglobia; order Bryobacterales; family Bryobacteraceae; genus Sulfopaludibacter. Next base: position 33,026 of record DASZMZ010000034.1, on the reverse strand, counting down.
TGCGCGCGGCCCCACTGCACCGGATCCTGCTGCTTGGAATTCACCTCGACGAAATCCGTATCATGCACATCGCCGAATTCTTCTCCCGCCAGGAACATCGGCATCCCCACCGACGTCATCAAAATCGCAAAGCCCGCGAACACGCGCCGGCATGCCGCATCCACCACACTGCGCAATGCCACGCTGCCGAGACTGTCCACGTTGTCGATGGCCCACCGGACGTTCGCCACGCCGCCATCGCCCAACCCTGCCGTCCGCAGCATGGGCCCCAGAATCAGATTCATCAGACGCGGCGCATCGGCCACATCGTGCGACGTGATGTAGCCCACGGCGTTGGCGAGATCGCCATAACCGCCATCGAAAGAATGATTCCAATCGTTCCAGACGCCGTCCTTCGAAATCAGATGGCGCACACGATCGCTCCGCGAGGGCTGCCCGTACGACGTATTGATCTGGTCCGACAGCAGGCGATGAATCTCGTTGCGATAACCGAAATTCCAGATGGCATCCGTAACCCGGTTGTCCGTGATCGGGAAACGCCCGTCTGAATCCTCGGCGATCACCAGAAACGGCTTGCCCGGGAACAGCGCCGCACTCCGCGCCGTCGCCCGATCGTGAAACTGCTGCACGAAATCCCAGTTATCGATGTCGGCGAAATCGTCGATGCGGTAGCCGTCCACATGGTATTCGGACACCCAGAATTCGGCCATCTCGCACAGAAATTCGTTGGCGGCGAAATACGCGCCGTAGGCCGCCGAACTGAAGTGAAACAAATCCTGACCCCAGTCCGTGCGCGCGTCCGACGCTGCCTCGCGAAACCATTCCGGCGCCAGCGCCGCCAGCGGACATTGCGTCGCGAACATATTCATCACCACGTCGAGAATCACGCGGATGCCGCGCTGATGACATGCCTTCACGAAGAACCGGGCGTCCACCGCGCTGCCGATGTCATAATCCGGAGCGAAGAAAAATCGCGTCCCGTAGCCCCAGTTCAACGTCTGCGGCGAATCCTGAACCGGCAGCAGTTCGATGCAGTTGATCCCCAGCGACACCAGACTATCGAGATGCTCGAAGATCACCTTGTCGAACGTGCCGAGTTCCACCAGCGATGCATTTTCGCCGGGGTCCGACGCCATCCACTTCACCGGCATCTCGTAAATCACAATCTGATTGTTGGCCGGCAGCGGCAGGCCCGCCCTGAATTCATCGTCCCAATGAAAAGCCGCCCACACCCGCTTGGCCTGCGAGATGGTGAACACGCCCCGGTATCCGCCGAAGCGCGTCAACTCGTCGGCGTACGGATCGGCCACAATCATGCTGCCGTTCACCACGAATTCGTATTCGTATTTTCCATCCGCCAGCGCCACCGCGTCGAGGTCGAACTCCCACCAACCCGCAAACGCCGCGCTTGCCGAAAGTGCGTGCAGGGGCCATGACGCCGGGTCGAAACGATCGCGCCCGGCCAGCGGCGCAAATCGCAGATCGATACGAATGGCCGAAGGCGCGGGGATGCGCAGAAGGCCCGGACGACCGGTGGGACGCGGCTGCATGCTCCATTATCGGCGTTTTCCCTGCAACTCTGCGCGGAAGTCCATCCACAGTTTGAAGTACAGCCATTCGGCGGGCGGATCGGCCTCCTCAATATGATCGGGCCGCAGAATCAGATCGCCTGTCGATAGCAGAACCCGGCGCACTTCGGGATTCTGTGCGAGTTTCGCGCGCATAGCCGCGACAATCAGGCGGTGGTGCTCGCCGGGCTTCGCGGCGCGATATGGAAATCGTTTGCCCTCGAAGGTTACCCAGTCAATCCCCATGCGCCGCATATTCTCTTCGGCCGTCGTCCCCGCGTCCTTCGCCTCGAACGCCGTCATCGCGGCCACCTGCTCGCGCGTATGCGCCCAAACCATTCCCGGCGCCAGCGCGCGCGGGTCGCGCGGACCTTCCGGGTACAGCATCATCTGCCAGAAGCCCTCCACACTCGCGTACCGTTTTCCGCGATACGTGAATGGCGTGGCCGCGAAATTGGAGAGAATACCAAGTTCGTTCCGCTTGGAGAGGATCACTTCGCCGCGCTTCGCCGCCTGCGGCAGAATCTCCCACGCGGGCGCCGAGCCGGACGGCGCCGGCGTCCACCAGTGTGCCGGGTATGCGCCGCGCTCCTGCGCCCATGCGCTTTCACCGGAAGTCGCGGCAGCCAGCAGTGCGGCAACGCCCCACACCCACAGCCGCATTACAGCGCAAAGGCCTTGCGGATCTTCTCCAGGAAGCCCGTCACTTTGACTTTCGGATCGCCGCTGCCCAGCGCCTCGAAGGGCACGTAGCCGCGGTATCCGGAGCGGTCGATGATGGCTTTGATCTTGGCCAGATCGGTAGGCTCGTCTTTGCCGTCGCGGCCCACGTTCTCCTTGATCTGCCACGAGACGGCGTACGGCACCAGCTTTTCAATCTCCGCATACGGGTCGCCGGAGCGCAGACTGCCGATGTCGAGAATGGAGCCGAACCAATCGGACCCCACGCCTTCGATCACGCGAATAGTCTCGTCCGCCGTCTTGAGAAAATCGTTGTGCTGTTGCAAACCGATCACCACGCCGTGGTCGCGGCCGAACGCCGCGCACTCCTTGAAATCGGCCACCATCCAGGCGACCGCCTCATCGAAGCTATGGCCTGCGGGACGCGCCCGCCCGGAGAAGACGCGAATCACCGGAGCGCCCAGCTTGCTCGCTACCAGGATCCAATTCTTCACCATCTGCACGTCAGCCGTGCGCGCCGCCGCGTCTGCCACGGCGAAATCGTTGCGCACGCCGGTGCCGCTCAGGGCCACGCCGTTCACAAAGGCCGTCCGCTTCAATCCATAAATGTACTCGTCGGGCGGCACCGTGGGATAACCCGGAAAGTAGTAGCCGGTCGGGTCCAGCGCATCCACGTTATGCTGCGCGCAGAAGTGGACGGCATCGGCCAGCGTCATGCTGCCATCGCGCAACGCCTTATCGAAGGAGTAGGCGTTCAGCCCGAGTTTGAGCTTGACCCCCGATTCGCGCGCCACTTTGGCGGGCTCCGCACTCACGGGAAGCGCGGCCGCGGCCGCCATGCCCGCGGTCCGGCCCAAGAATTTCCGGCGATCCATAGTCACGCGTTTAGCATACTATCGTTCACGTCCCGAAAATCGGAGGCCCCTGCCCGCTGCCCGCTACATTCCGGCCTGTTTCAGCATCTCCAAAAACTGCGCTTCCGTGCGCATGTCGATGGCATGAGCCACCAGTTTGCCGTCGCGATCGAACAGGAAGCTCTTCGGAATCCCTTCCACGTCGAAGGCCGCATTCACTTTGCGATCGGGATCCAGGAGCAACGGGAACGTATACTTCAACTTCTCCTCAAACCTCGCCACCGTCTCCCGATCCTCATCCGACACTGCCAGCACCACAAAACCTTTGGCCTGCAGACTCCGGTAGAGTTTCTCCATATCCGGCATCTCCTTGCGGCACGGCGGGCACCAGGTGGCCCAGAAATTGAGCAGCACGACTTTCCCGCGCAGCGCCGAAAGCGTATACGTCTTCCCATCCAGCCCCGTCAACGTGAAATCGATTTCCTGATGAAGTTGCTGCCGCAGACTCACCAGCGACGCGGCGGCATCCAACGACGGATCGGACGGCGGCGCCGGCAGATGTTCGAAGCGCACCAGGCTGGCCAGTTCCAGGTACGGATCGGCCGTGGAAGCCGGCGCTTCACGCAGCGCGCTCGCCATCGTAGCGGCCACCGCGCCCAGAGCCTCCTTGCCCAAGTCGCCCTCGGTCGATAGATTGGCTACGCTGGACGCCCACTGTACCTGGGACGCTGCGGGCAGTTCCCGAATCTCGCGAATCACTTGCAGCACCAGGCGAGCCCGGTCGGCGTCCGTAGGCAGTCCGCGCATCTGTCCCAGTTCTTTGGAGATGGCGGCGTCAGGCCCGTCCCTGCGCGCTGCCGGCGCGTCGGCGCGACGCAAGCCGATGGATTTCACGGAGAGCGGCGCGCTCAAATTCCATTTCGCGAAGGCCGCCTTCCTGGCTTCGAAACGCTCCGGCGCGATCTCGCGGAGCCGGATTCCGCTAGCCAGCAGCACGGTGTCGCGGCCGTTGGTCGTGCTGACCGGCTCAGGACCGCCCTGGAACACGGCAGTGAATTGACGGCTGGACTTTTCACCATAATCGGGAGCGGAAGCCGCGGCCACAATCGCGTCCACCGCATCGATGGCTGCCTTTTTCGCCACCGGCGAAACAATCTTGGCACAGTTCAGAAATTGATACGCCTCGTAAGGATCCAGCGTGGTGAAGTTGACCGCGGACAACATTTCCTGAAAGAGTTTAGCGGCTTCCGCGGGCTTTTCTTTCACCAGAGGCGTGAGCAACATGCCGGCAACCTGCACCTGTAAATCGCCGCGCGCCAACGACTGCCGGTACAAGCTCACCGCCTGCTCCAGGCGGTTCGCCCGCGCTAAGGCGCCCGGCATCATCGAAGCGGACCCTGCAGACAGATACGGCACAATCGCAACGCCTTCCGCCGGCGCCGCCACGGCGAATGACTGCAGCACGCCATTGCCCAGCTGCCAGTTCTTTCCGGCTTTGATTTCGTCGACCGCCAGTGCCACCAGCGGGCGAGCCAAATCCGGGTGTCGCTGCGCCAAAGCCTCGGCGGCGCGCATGCGGAATTCAATTCTTAAAGCGGCCGGCACTTTCGCGGTCAATTCTTGCAGACGCGCGGTGGCTTGGTCTACGGTCTCGGCGCCACCGGCAGCAGCATATGCCGCGGAGGCCAGCAGCAGGGAAAAAGAGAAGCGGCGGAGCATGGGGTACGATCTCCTTGAGCGGAGTATATCATCGCACTCCACGGCACCGCCGCCTTGTTCACTTGGCGTTCTGTCTAGTAACAACCAGCGTAGTAGTGATAGTAGCCGTACGCGTCATAGTAGCCGGCAGGATTGCAGACCGGACCGTACTCATAATCCGGACCATAATACCCAGGGTACGCGTAGTATCCAGGATAAGAATAGTAGCCGGGACCGCCGTAGAATCCTAGCCCAAAGCCACCACCGTAGTATCCGCCGCCGCCATAGATCCGGCCGCCACGATCACGGTCGCCGCCGCGATAGGCATACCCGCCGCCGCCGCGATAGGCGTTACCACCTCGATAGGCGTTGCCGCCACCGCCATAGGCGTTACCACTGCGATAGGCGTTACCGCCACGATACGCGTTGCCGCCGCCGAAACTGCGCGAACCGCCGCCAAAGCTACGGCCGCCCCCGCCAAAACTGCGCGAACCACCGCCGCCACTAAAGCTGTGTCCGCCACCAGAACTACGCCCACCGCCTCCCCCGTGACCGCCGCGCTGCGCAAACACCGTAGCAGGCGCGAAGGCCAGCATCATACCCAACAAGAACGCAGGCAATCCGAGTTTCCGAAGCATTTTAAGATTCCATCCCTTCTACCCATTTGATGCCTCTGGAAGGTCGAAGGGTTTCCCTCACCATGTGCGGAAACGCACGAGCGCGACTTACCGGCCCGTGGTAGACAGCGTGAACCACTTCGTCTCATAGCCCGCCGGGATCACCATGTGATCTTTGCTGGACGGAAAAAGAAACGTGCCGACTCCCCAGAACCAGATTCCGGTGTCGCGCATCGCCAGATTGGCGCCCAGTTCCTTTGCCACATCTGGATTCGGATCGCTGTGGGCGAAGAATGGCGAAAGTGTCCCCTGCACATCCACACGATTGAAGGCAATGGCCACCAGAAAATACGGCGATGGCAGCAGGTGGCGTTCCACGCGGCGGATGCGTCCATGCACAGTCGCGCCCGCGGGAATCAGTTCCTCGTTGGTCCCGAGCCGCCGCACAGGCTTGACCAGTTTCGCGGAAACGGCGTCGCCGGCCGATGCGGTGGCGGTATCGATAGGCGCGGTCAGCGCCAACAACACGGGCAGCCCGATGGGCAGCGCGACCCGAGGCCGCGGAGCCGCCTGCGCCACTTTCGCGCCCGGCTCCGGCGCCGACTCGAACACAATTTCCGACTCGGCCTGATACTCGCGGCAGCTGGAAAATGTCGTCAGATTCCGCGTTTCACGCCCGCTCTTCAGATCGATATCCAACTGGCTTTGGCGGGGCAAAAGAATCTCCGTTTCGCCCACGCGCGCATATTGATAGGCCAATGCCGTGGATGCCGCACAGAAAGCAGCCGCCGCGGGCAGTTGATTCGTGCGCAGAGTCATACTGTCCAGCTGGAAAGTTTGCGGATCGATCCGGAATTCGCCCTCGTATGGAGCCGGCACCCAGGCGCCGCTTACCTTAATCTGAAAACGGCTGGCCTCCACCGGCACCTGATAGTGATACTCGAACAGCGTCTTCCCGTCCACGGTCTGCGGACCAAGATAGCGAAAAGACACGCCCGCTCCACCGAAAATGCCGGCCAGGTCTCCGCCAAAAGACCCCGTGGACACCGGACCGTCGCGAATCAGTTCATCCACATTCCTGGTATCGAAGCGCGTCGCACCCGGCCAGGAATGCAACTCCCGGCCATCGGAAAGCGTCACCTCCAGCCGTACGCGGTCCGTGGATTCCAGCAGCCGAGCCCCACCGCCGGACGCCGGCCCGCACAAAGCCGGCGCATCCGGATGCGCGGGAGCCTCGGCCGGAGTCACTCTCTGGTAGTAGCTGCGATTTACATTTTCCGCGCAGACGTACTTTTCCAGATTGTGAGCCATCGCCTGCAGACGCGTCCGAGCCTGCTCCAGCACGGCATTCGGGTCGGGCGCGGCTTGCCCGTACAGCGTGGCGCTGGTCACGCACAGGAGTGCGAACCTCATACTTGCCAGACGAAGAAAGTCCGCCCCTTGGTTACCGGTAGAGTTACTGGTGCGCAGTTGCCATCCTCGGCTTCCAGTTCTGCGCGGCCCGATCCTCCGTGGCGACATCGGCAGGCTGGAGTTTTGCGGCGGCAGCGGCGCGCAGTTTCTCAGCGTTCTTTTCGCCGCGAAGGAAGGCCAGCGTCATCCAAAAGTAGGCGCGCTTCGGGTCTTTCGGAACGCCGCTCCCCGTGGCATACCGCTCGCCCAGGCTCACCTGTGCAGCGCCGTAGCCCTGCGCAGCCGAAGCACTCGTCCATCGCGCCGCCTGCTCTTCGTCTTTCTTCACGCCATGCCCACTTGCATAGAGACGCGCCAGATTGAATTGAGCCTCGGGATGACCCTTATCTGCCGCCGCGCGATACCAGTATGCCGCCACCTCATCGTCCTGCGGCATGCCGTAGCCTTCCACGTTGGCCCAATCCGTGGGCGGACCGTCCGACTCCACGGAATTCGCCATCTGCAGCCAGCGAACCGCATCTGCCTGGTCTCTGGGTACGCCCCACCCGCGCGAGTACATCTGGCCCAATGCGAACTGGGCCTCGGCATTGCCCTGTTCCGCCGCCCGCCGATACCAATAGGCCGCTACGGTGAGATCGCGCCGTACTCCGAGACCTTGCGCGTAGAGAACGCCCAGGTCGAACTGCGATTCGGCGTGGCCTGTGTCCGCGGCCGCCTTCCATTCTTTGTATGCCCTCTGATAATCCTTATTCTTGAAAGCAGCCAACCCCGCTGCCGTGTCTGCCATTGCCGGCCAAGCCATCATCAGCAGAACACCCAAACCCAACCCCGATTTCACGGAGACGTACCTCATACAGTTCTCCTTCCTGCATTGGTTGTATCACGATGTGCGCGAGTTCACACGCCCCCCGTGGTATTTTCAACACTAAGCTCTATGAAATGGAATCTATGGATGGCGACATCCCTCGTCGTGGGAAGTCTCTTCGCGCAGGCGCCGGAATATGGACCCGCCAAAGGAACACTGGTGATTCAGGGCGGCGGCTCGGACGTCGGCACTGGAATCTTCGAGACCTTCATCAATAAGGCCGGCGGACTCGGCGCCAAAATCGTCGTGGTCCCCACGGCCGGCGGCAATCGCAATGCCGATGGCAGCGTGAAGGTCTACAAAGAGGAAGAGGTCGTGGCCCCCTGGAAAAAGCGCGGCGTGATGAACGTTCACATGCTGCACACGCACGATCCGAGAATTGCCGATACCGAAGAGTTCGCGCGCGTTCTCCGCGACGCCAACGGCGTCTGGTTCGTGGGCGGACGCCAATGGAACATCGTGGATTCCTATGCCAACACTTTGACGCTGCGCGAATTCCATAAGGTGCTGGAACGCGGCGGCGTGATCGGCGGCAGTTCAGCCGGCGCCACCATTCAAGGCGATTATCTGGTCCGCGGCGCCATCGCCGGATCGGACATCGTGATGACTCCCGAAAAGGAACACGAGCACGGCTTCGCCTTCCTCCGCAAAGTGGCCATCGACCAGCACATCAACACGCGCAATCGCTGGGACGACCTCATTCCCGTGATCAGGAAATTTCCGAACCTCTTAGGAATCGGTCTATCCGAAGGCACCGCCATTGTGGTCACCGGAGATCGCTTCGAAGTGATCGGCAAATGGAAAGTTGCCATCCACGACAACACGCGCGCCTATCAACCCTGGGAGAAGCCCTACTACGTGCTCTCTCCCGGCGACGTGTACAACATGAAGAGCCGCAGCATCGAAAAGTACGGCACCGGCGTACTCACGCCGCCCACCCCCATTCCAGCGAAGTGAACGCCGTATCCGCTTACTGCCGTGCGTTACAGAACCGCGAGCGTGAGCGCGCGACATTTACCACAGTCCCCTATCAAATGCGGCAGGCACGCGCCACAGCGTAATCGCCAGTAGAATCGCCGAGGCCGCCGCCAGCCCGGCCAGTGTCCACACAATCCGCGCATCTCGAATGCCGCCGAACCAGGAGCCGGTCCCGAGCAGCGCCGCGCCCACCGAGACCGCGCGCACCAGTTCCAGCTTGACGAATTCCCGGCGATTCTCTAGCACGCCCCCCAGCGTCACCAGGCTCACCAGAATGAAAGCGAAGTATGCCAGATTCCACCAGCCGGACTGTTTGGGGAGTAATGCCAGAAAGTGACTATTGGCCGCCATCAACACGCCAAATTGCGCCAGAACGTAAACACTCAATGCCAGCTTGCGAGACGGGTCGAAGCGTGCGAAATCGTGGCGTGGATCGTATGCCGGCTTGGGAAATCGCGCCGCCACATCCGCCGGACGCCATCCCGGCGGAGCGAACCAGACTCGCAGTTTGTCGGCCCACGAAGCCGCATGCCACGAATCGCCGGCCATCACCGCATAGTAATGCAGGTTGGCCCACACCGGATTCCAACTCTTCAACTGCCCGCGAACGCCGTACACGATCGGCTCATCCTCACGCTCCTCCTGGAACGTGCCGAACAGGTGGTCCCACAGCAGAAAGACGCCCACGTAGTTCTTATCCAGGTAGACATCGTTCTGCGCGTGATGGACGCGATGGTTGGATGGTGTCTGAATCCACCGGTCCAAAATGCCCATTCGGCCGATGTGGCGGGTATGCGGCCAAAACTGATAGAAGAGTTGCGCCACGCCCGTCAGCAGGAATACGGAAAGCGGCACGCCGCAAACGGCCAGGGGCAGGTAGAACATCCAACTGCTGAAACTCCCCGTGCCGGGTTGGCGCAGCGCGGTCGTCAGATTGAACTCTTCGCTCTGATGGTGCACGGAATGCGCCGCCCAGAACAGGCCCACCGTATGCCCCAAACGATGCTGCCAGTAGTAACAAAAATCGAAGAAGACGAAGGCGAAAACCCACGTGAGCCAGTGGCTCGAGGCCAGTCTCACCGGCGCCACATGATTCAAAGTCCACTCATACGTGAACAGCCCGATGAAGCCGAAAAAGACCCGCATCCCCGTGCTGAGAATGCCGCAACTCAGATTGTTAATGGCGTCGGCCAGGTGATAGTAGCGCGTACCGCGTACGCGATCGGCCGCAATCTCCACCGCGATCAGCGCAACGAAAACCGGAACTGCCAGAGCCACCGCCTGTCCATAGGTGGTGTCCATATTCAGCCATCATATCGCCGTGCAGCCCTCACCGCAGAACCGGTCGACCTCCCCGCTGCTGGATGAGATCCTCCAGTCCGTCTGTCGTGAGCAGGAGAACCGAACTGGGAATCGTGGTGGTCGCACGCAGCATTTCCAATTGCCGGGTTAGATCCCTTAACGGCGGGTAGTCCGCCCGATAAATCTTCGACAGCTGCAGAATCTCTCTCTGCACCTCCAGCATCTGCCGTTGCCTTTGCAATTCGGTCATCATGACGTGTTTCACCACCGGCTGCCGATTGTGATACACCCATATCTCGCGCGCCGGACTCTTCACCAGGATATTGGCCTTGGAAATAACCTCCACAGTCTCGCCATTCTCTTCGATCTTCAGCCTGTTCCGCTCCACGCGCCCCATCTGCCGGAAGGGGTACCCCGGCGGCGGATTGAGCGCCAGAAAATAATCGCCCTTGTTCGGCAGATGCACCAGAGCCGCGCTCCCGGGTATCGCCGGCATAACGAGGTTCGCCACTTCGACGCCGTTCACTAAAATGCGAGCATCCTCGAAGGCGAACTCGTCCGGCGAAGACAGCGGCTGCAGCACATCGTAGATCTTCTCGCCGGTGGTCGGGTTGTACAGAATGTCCACCGCCACGCTATCGCCGCTCTTCACGGAGGGAAACTCGCGCACCGCGGCAACGGTAGGAATGTGGCTCCCGGCGGCCACGAAGACACCTCCCGGCAAGCCCCGCGCCGTCACCAGAGGGCGGATGCGGAGGGAAAAGGTCCCGCCCGAAAGCGTGTGCGCCTCCACGTCGTACCCGAAGAGCGCATGATCCTGATCGTCGAGCACCAATCGCTGCACGATGTTGCCGGTCCGATCGTCGGCGAACAGCCCGCCGCCGGAAGAGAGCGGCGCGTTGCCGGTAGCTTCCGTATGAATCGCAATGCAGGTGCCGTCGTTGAAACAGATTCGCGACGGCTCCGTCCGATTCGTCTGTGCCGCCAGGACCGCTGCCGCGGCCAGAAAAAGAATCGATCTCATTGGTGGACCTCCCCTGGAAGCAGCCGGGCAGCCCCATCCGGCAGCGGTTGAAAACCCGCCGCGCCCAGTCGAGTCAGATATCCGGGATTCGACGTCACCGGCGGCGGCGCCGGCCGCAATTCAACCAGCAGCGCCAGAATAATCAGGATCGCCGCCGCCAGCACCGGAACCGGGATGCTGACCCGCGCCCTCCACCAGTGCCGCATCTGTGCCGGCTTGTCCCGGTCCGCCCGAGCGGCCTGCCACCTCGAGCGAATGCGCTCGTCCATATCCGCGCCGGGTTCGGGCGCTTGCCATTCCCGCAGGAGCGGGCGAAGCGGATCGTCTTCCGTCACGGGCAACTCCTTTCGCAGGCCAAGCTCCGGCGCAGCGTTTGCCGCGCCCGGTGCAGCCTGCTTTTCACCGCGCCGGCGTCGATACCGGTGATCGCGGCAATCTCTTCCAACGCCAGATCTTCGTATTCGAATAGAATCAGCGCTTCCCTCTGCAGCGGCGGCAGCGCCATCACGGCCCGTTCCACCAGCGCCGAACGTTCCCGCGAGAGCAGGCCGCTCAGAGCATCCGGTGCGCCGCCCGCCACATCGTCCGCTTCGGCCCCGTCCACCTCGCGCTCATCCTGCCTCAAGTGTTTCCACGCATAGTGGCGCGCGATCCCGAACAGGTAGGTGCGCAGTTTTCCCTGCCCTTCTTCAAAACGAGCGCCGCCCAGCAGGGCCAAAAAACACTCCTGCGTGATATCCTCCGCCACCGCCACCGACCCGGTTAATCTCCACGCAAAACGGAAGATGGGCGTCCGATGGCGACGGTATAGCTGGTCAAACGCAGCTTCCGCCCCGCGCAGAGCCTGCTGCAGCAGTTGAGCGTCGCTAGCCTCTCCGCGGGTCACATATCTATATTGCGCCGGAGTTCTGAAAAGATACGGGCTCCCGGCATCTAAAGCTTCCCCGACTTCCGCCGATATACCCTACGTGGCCGCCACAGCATCGAAACCACCGCTGCAGGACTTCAGTGCCAGTCTGCAGAGTCTTGTGCGTCATTTTGACCGAGACGCGACCGAGAGCCGCAGACAAATTCGCGAACTCCTCGACGTGAACCGCGAAGCCTTTTATTTCAACGCTTTGAGCATCCTCAAGAGCGAAGGAGATTCGCGCGGCTGCCAGTATCTGGTAACGCTTTTCGTGGCGTATGACCTGCTGCTGCAGGCCCTGTGCGATCCGGCGGTCAATAAAGAGCAGGCAATCACGCTCGCCCGGTCGGCCACTCGCGTAGATTCCCTGACCGATGTCTCCATGGCCAAATCGCTGGCCGAAGGTTCCGGCGGTGAAGAAGAACGCATCTCCGGACGCGATGCCGCGCGATTGATGGAAGTGCTGGCCGAAATCTCGGACGGGACTCGCATTCTGCCGTCCCTCATGCGTCTCCTCCGTCACCCCAATCCGCATGTCCGGTCCAAAGCCGTCAAGATGATTGGCCGCGGCAGCCGGAGTGTTCGCTGGGTGAGAAACCGGCTCACCGAATCCGACCCGCGGGTCCGCGCCAATGCCATCGAAGCTCTGTGGGGGCTGGATACGGACGAGGCCCGCGAGTTGCTCGCCACGGCGGCGCGCGACGGGAACAACCGCGTTACCGGAAACGCCCTGCTCGCGCTCTATAGGGTGGGCGACAACGCCTCCATTCCGGAACTGATGAAACTGGCCGAACACGAGTCCGCACTGTTCCGCGCCACCGCTGCCTGGGTCATGGGCGAAACCGGCGATCCACGGTTTACCGAAACACTGGCTGGCCTGATGCGCGATCCTAACGCCGCCGTTCGAACCAGGTCGCTCTCGGCTTTGGGGCGCATCAAAGCTGCCGTCGCGGTATCGCGCCAGGGCGAAGCCTGGCTGGTCACCGGCATGCCCCAGGAACCGGGCTCCCGCACGATCTCGCGCCGGGTGCTGGTAACTGTGGCCCGACAGGAAGGCCATGTCCTTCCTACACTTTTGCCAACCCATTTTCTGGTTTCAGAAAACAACCAGATGGTCGCTTCCTACCGCGTCCTGGAAAGGGCTGTCACGCAGGCCATGTCGGTGGTGTTCGTGGTGCCGCGCGCGGCGACACCCGGCACTTCGTCCTGCTCCCAAGGCGTCCTGGGTTGCAGTTCCCGCAAGCGGCCTTCGGACCTTTGGGCCGTCATGCCCTATCTGCCCGGTGAACCCGGCACTGGCGCTGGCTCTGTGGAAGATGCGCCCGCCTTCACCTCGAATATCGCCGGAATCGAAGCGGCTCTGCAGCGCCCCGCCAGCCGGGCCGAATGCACGGATCTCTGGCACACTTTGTGGCGCTCGAGTCGCGGCGACCAGGGGCGAGGAAAGCGGCACCTCATCGTGCTGGTTCAGTCCGATCAGTTCGGATCGGCCGGCGACGGTCTGGTTTCTTCGGTCATTGGCTCTCTCATGAGCGTTCAAATGATCGCGTCGGAGCGCTGCCCCAAAATCGAGGACTTCTGCCGCCGGGCCCGCTGTTCTTTCCAGGTTGCCGGCTCCGACGAAGAGGTTGTCCGGATGGTGGAACTGGCGTATCTGAATCTGCTGGCCCGCTACGAAGTCGCGTGGAAAGATGCGGGCGCGGAAGCCGGGCCGGTCCGCGTCCGGATCAACTCTCCTTCGGGCTGGGGCGAAGCGGTCATCCCACAAGCGGTTCCCGCTGCGGAAAACGGCTGATCAGCCGTTCCAGTCCATGGCCAGCCGCACCAGAGTACGCACCGGCAGTCCGGTCGGGCCTTTGGCCACGAACGGTTTGGCATCGTCCATCCACGCCGTACCGGCAATGTCCAAGTGGACCCAGGGAGTCTCTTCGGCAAACTCCTTCAGGAACATCGCGGCTGTGATCGATCCGGCCCACCGTCCGCCAATATTGCCCATATCGGCAAAAGCGCTTTTCAGGTAGTCTTTGTAATCGTCATCCATCGGCATGGGCCACATGCGCTCGCCTTCCGCCTTGGATGCCTGCAATACCCGCGCCTGCATCGCCTCGTCATTGGCAAACAGTCCAACATTCAGGTGTCCCAGCGCCACTACGACTGCGCCCGTCAGCGTGGCCGCATCTACTAAATGGGTGCAACCTTGCTTGCGCGCATAGACCAGCGCATCCGCCAGAATCAGCCGGCCCTCGGCGTCGGTATTCAGTACTTCGATGGTCTTCCCCGACATAGCCGTGACAATGTCGCCCGGCCGCTGTGCTTTGCTTCCCGGCATGTTCTCCACGCACGGCACGAAAGCCGTGACCGCAATCGAGGGCTTGAGCTGCGCGATGGCCCGCATAGCCCCGATCATTGCCGCGCCGCCCGCCATGTCGTACTTCATCTTCTCCATGCCGTCGGAGGGCTTGATCGAAATGCCGCCGGTGTCGAAGGTCACGCCCTTGCCCACCAGTCCCAAATGGGCCTCCGATGAGGCGGTCCCCGGCCGGTATCGCAAAATGATGAAGGCCGGAGGCTCGGCGCTCCCCTGCGAGACTCCGAGCAAAGCGCCCATCCCCAGGTCGGCCATTTGGCTTTGTTCCAGCACTTCGCACTCGAGGCCGAACTCGTCCGCCATTTGCCGGGCGGCCTCCGCCATCTTCGACGGCGGTAGTAGATTGGCCGGCTCGTTGACCATACTTCTCGTAAAATTCTGGGCTTCGGCCAGAATTCGACCGCGTTCGGCTGCCGCCACCACCCCGTCGAAGGAGCCCACCACCGTAAACTGGTCCACCGACTTTTTGGGGTCCTGCGTCTTCAAACGGTCGGGTTCGAAGTTCCCCAGGATGGCGCCTTCTACCGCCGCCGAGACGAATTCCGGACCCGAATGGTCCGAATCGGGTTCAAATGCGACCTGTTTCACCGATTTCCCGCGGAGCAGGCGGACCGCCGCGGCAACCAATTTACGCAGGTCGGCCGGTGTGAACTTTTGTTTTTTCCCCGCGCCCGCAAGCAACACGCGAGTCGCGGTCACCCCCGCAACATGGTGCAGTAACGTGAGTTCCAACGGCTTTCCCGCGACCTCTCCGGATTCCACCAGATCTCCGGCTCCGAAACGCGTTTCCTTCGCGTCTTCGAAAACCGGAATGATGAGAGCGTCGGTCTGAACCTGAATGGCAGGTGATTTTTCGGTTGTGATCTGCATCAGTTCCGATTGTCACTGACAGTGCAGCCCTTCCGCAAACCGAAAATTGCAGGCTGCCCAAAAATACAAAATTTGGAATATTTTGGAACTTTTGCGACGTTCGTCCCGTAAGCGAGTCCAAAGGGCTATGCTCCTTCATTTACAATCAGGTGTAGGGGCTACTATGGTAGACTGTGGGCTAGAAGCCTTGGGTGAACTATTTCCAAAAAGTGTAACGGCGTGGTCGCCGCTAACGTCCAATAGATGTAAATCAGCGGCTCCTCTGGGGCTGGTGGATCAAAATGGCTGATCTGTCACAATCGAACAACCCGTTAGGCCACGACGCGGACGATCATCTGTCCCGTTTGCTGGTAGACCAGGTTGAGGAACCTTTCTACAAGTCCCTCATCCAAAACATCAAAGACATCGTCAATCCGCCGAAGCTGCCACCGCTGGACGTCACGTCTAAGCCGGTTGAAGTCAAGGACATCTGGGGTTTGTACGGTCGGCAGAAGAAGTCTTTCGCTATGTCGATGGGCTTCCAGCTCGGCGTGGTGGTGCTTCTCTTCACGGCGTTGTCAGCCAAGCCGGTACAGGAAAAAATCAAGCAGGTTGCCACGCTGGTGTTGCCCGTAGATCTAGCCCCCGAAGCGCCCCCCAAGAATCAAGTGATGAAGGGCGGCGGTGGCGGCGGCGATCGCTCGCTGTTGCCTGCCAACAAGGGACGTCTCCCGAAGGCTGCGGTCCGGCAGTTCGTGCCGCCACAGGCTGTACAGGCGAATCTGAACGCCAAAATGACCATGGAGCCTTCGATTCTGGCTCCGCCGGATGTAGTCCTTCCCAACGTGAATATGCCGAATTATGGCGATCCGCTGGGCAAAATCGGTCCTCCCTCGAACGGTACAGGTTCGGGCGGCGGTATCGGTTCCGGTAAGGGCGGCGGCGTCGGTTCGGGTAACGGCGGCGGCGTAGGCCCGGGTGAAGGCGGCGGTTTCGGCGGCGGCGTGTTCCGCGTCGGCGGCGGCGTCACGGCTCCGGTCCTGGTCTACAAGAAGGAGCCCGAGTATTCCGAAGAAGCTCGCAAAGCCAAGTATCAGGGCACGGTCACTCTGTATGTGGAAGTGGCGCCCAACGGCAAAGCTCAGAACATCAAAGTCCTTCACAGCCTCGGTTTGGGCTTGGACGAAAAGGCCATCGAAGCGGTGAAGCAGTGGACATTCAAACCCGGTCTCAAGGACGGAAAACCCGTCACTGTGGCCGCCAGCATCGAAGTCAACTTCCGCCTCCTCTAAACTCAATCTGCTTTCCAGGGCGATCCGGCAACGGGTCGCCCTTTTTGTTTTTTCAGCCTACTCGAAGGCCGCTTTGCAGACGTCGCAGGGGCAGATGTGACGGAGGTGATCGTAGGAATAGATGCCGGCGCTGTGTCCGTCGCTCCAGTTGATCCGGATGGCATAGTTGCCCACCGGATCCACTCCTAGCATCTTCAGCGAGGGCGTGTACATTTGAAACGGGTTCGACGGCTGCTCGGGTTCAGGGACTCGCGGCGGAGTTCCGTGGGCACCGGTGCAGCCCGCACAAGGGCATTTGTCCCGCAGGTACTTCAAGCC
Organism: Candidatus Sulfopaludibacter sp.; assembly: GCA_035551455.1. GTDB lineage: Bacteria > Acidobacteriota > Terriglobia > Bryobacterales > Bryobacteraceae > Sulfopaludibacter. Next base: position 16,292 of record DASZMZ010000034.1, on the reverse strand, counting down.
GTACTCGCTGCGGTGACCGTCTTTCCAGTCGATTTTGATGCCCTTGGACTTGGAAATGGCGATGTGTTCGGGGTCGGTAGAGAAAGGCATTTTCAGTTAAACATTCGCTCCACGTCGCGCACGCCGGAGATGCGGCGCATGGCGGAGACCAGCTTTTCCAGTTGCTTCTTGTCCTTCACGTCCACGGTCATCTCGACGATGCCCCCGCCTTGATCGAGGTCCGTCTTGGCCTCAAGACTGCGGATATTGGTATTTTCGTCGGAGAAGACGCTGGTTAACTGGTTGAGCATGCCGGGCCGGTCGTCGGTATGCACGACGATGCGGACAGGGAAGGAATCAGCGGTGGCGCGGGCCCACTCGACGCCGATCTTGCGCTCCACGTCGTACATCAGGTTCTGCACATTGGGACACATGCGCGAGTGCACGGCCACGCCCTTGCCGCGCGTCACGTAACCCACGATGGCCTCTCCGCGAATCGGATTGCAGCATTTGGCGCGATACACCATCAGGTCGTCGGCGCCCTGCACCTTGATGACGTCGGCGCCATCGCTCGGACGTCCGGGAACTCCGGCCGGCCCCTGCGGCTCGGGTGCAGGCTTGGTCTCGGGCTCGTCTTTGACGATCTCCGGCGCCACCTTGCCCAGCACCTGCCGCGCGGAAAACTTGCCGTACCCGAGCGCGGCATACAGGTCTTCCATCTTGCTGTAGCCGTAGTCGGAGGCCACCTGCTCCAGGTCCGCCCTGGCGATCCTGCCGAGTTGCACGCCGAGGCGCCGCGCCTCTTTCTCCAGATACTTCTCGCCGATCTCGATCGCCTTCAAACGCTCGCTGGCGTTGATGACATGCTTGATCTTGTTGCGCGCGCGCGTGGTCTTGACGAAAGCCAACCAGTCCTTGCTGGGCTGGTGGCCGGGCTGCGTCATGATCTCGACGATGTCGCCGTTGCGCAGAGTGGAGCGGAGCGGCACGATGCGGCCATTCACCTTGGCGCCGGCGCAGGTGGCGCCCACGTCGGAGTGGATCGCGTAAGCGAAGTCGATGGGCGTCGCATCGCGCGGCAGCACGATCACCTTGCCGCGCGGCGTGAACGTGTAGGCTTCCTCAGGATACAGATCCACCTTGAGTGTGGACAGGAACTCGCCCGGGTCCTGTACGTCGCGCTGCCATTCCACCAGATGGCGCAGCCACGCGATCCGTTGATCGTCGGCCGCCGGGCCTTTGCGGCCCTCCTTATACTTCCAATGCGCGGCGATGCCCTCTTCGGCGATGCGGTGCATCTCCTCGGTCCGGATCTGCACTTCGAATGTCTGCCCGTGAGGACCCACCACGGACGTGTGCAGCGACTGGTACAGATTGGGCCGCGGGATGGCGATGAAGTCCTTGATGCGTCCGGGAATGGGCCGCCAGCGATTGTGAATGACGCCGAGAGCCGCGTAGCAATTCTTCACCGAATCCGTGATGATACGCAGGGCCATCAAGTCGTACACCTGATCGACCGTGATCTTCTGACGGCGCAACTTCTGGAAGACCGAATAGGGACGCTTCACGCGACCGTCGATCCGAGCCGGGATGCCTTCGCGGCGGAGTTCCGATTCCACCGTGTGGCGGATCTCTTCGAGAAACTCCTCGTTGGAATGGCGGCGGCTTTCAATAGCGCCGAGGATTTCCTTGTACGACTCCGGCTCCAGATGCTGGAAGGCCAGGTCTTCCAACTCGCCGCGCACTTTTCCCATTCCCAGGCGGTGGGCGATGGGCGCGTAGATTTCGATGGTCTCGCGCGCGATGCGTTCCCGCCGTTCGGGGCTGAGATAGCCGAGCGTGCGCATGTTGTGAATGCGGTCGGCCAGCTTGACCATGATCACGCGGATGTCTTCCACCATGGCCAGCAGCATCTTGCGGACGCTCTCGGCCTGCCGCTCTTCGGCGGAGAAGAAATCCAGCTTGGTCAACTTGGTGACGCCGTCGACGCAGCGCGCCACTTCGTCGCCGAACTCTTTGCGGACCTGCTCGCTGGTGACGCTGGTGTCTTCCACGACGTCGTGCAGCAGCCCGGTTTCCATGGCCACAATGTCCATGCGCATTTCCGCAAGGATGTGCGCCACCATGACAGGATGGGCCATGTACGGCTCGCCCGAATCGCGGGTCTGGCCCTCGTGGTACTTTTTGGCGAACTGAAAGGCTTTTTGGAGCGGCGCCAGATCGTCTTTGGGCCGGTATTCGCGGACCTTGACCTCTAACTCCCGGTAGAGTTGTTCCACCGGGTCCTGTGGCGGCAAAGGGAGTGCAGAATCGGAAACGCTTGGGGTTTCAGCGGACACGCTACCTTTGATTGTAGCTTACGCTGAAATACAAAAAGGGCCGGGCGATGAAGCCCGGCCCTTTTGGGAGGTAACGAGAACAACTACTGGAGCACAACTACTTCTGATTCGGATCGGCTACGATACCGCCGGCGGCCTTCTTTTCCTTCTCTTCGGCCTTCTTCTTCTTGGTAGCGAGAGCTTTCTGGACCCAATCGTCGGCGATTTTGACCTGTTGTTCGTATCCGGCCTTGTCGTCTGCGAGGTCGGCCCGTTCGCGGATCAGCAGGTTTTCATAAGCCATGGCGTCGTCATAATCCGGATTGATCGCCAGCGCCTGATCGAGAGACTTCAGGCCGTTTTCAATGATCGGACCGTACTGCGCCTTCAGCTCTTCCTTCACCTTCTTATCCTTGATGGGACCAGGGTCTTCCTGCTTCATGCCGAGTTTGGCGCGAGCCTTGCCGTACTCGGGATACCACTTGGACCAGGCGATGAAGCCGATGCTATAGTACGCGTCGGCGTTCTTGGGATCGACCGAGGTCAGCTTTTCGTACCATTTTTGAGCTTCATCGAGTTGCTTCTGGTTCAGGTAGAGCGATGCAATGGACGCAAGAGCCACGGTATTCTTGGGGTCCAAGTCCAGGACCTTAACGAATTGATCGTGGGCGGCCGTGGCAAACTGCTTATTCTCCGGCGATTCCGCGCCGGGAATGTACTGCTGCATGTATGCGGTGGCCAGGTAGAGGCGGGCCGTGGGGAAATTAGGATCCAGATCCACCGCGGTCTTGAAATGCTCGACGGCTTCGGGGTACTGGGCATTCTTAAAGGCTGCGACACCCTTATTGAGCTGATCGCGCGCTTTCAGCTGCGTGCAGCTTGTGCCCAAAATCGCCAACGCGGCAACGGATAGGATCAGTATTACTTTGCGCATGGTTTCCGAAAGCCTCCTATTGTCCGAGATCCTTAAAGGGCATCAGACCAACCTTATCGATGCCGGCGCCGTGCGCGATATCGATTGCGCGGGCCACCCAACTGAATTCCAGCGTGGGATCGCCCTTGACGAAGACAACCCGCTCGGCGCGCGTCTTGAAGATGTCTTCGAGACGGCCCTGGAGCCGGTCATAGTCGCTGGTCTCGCCATTGATCATGACGCTGTGGTTGCCGTCAATCGTAATGACCACCAATCTCTGGTCAGACTGATTGGCCGGCGCGCCGGGTGGTGGCGGCTGGGGAACAATCGCCTCGAGCCCTTTCGGAGTGAGAGGCGTGATCACCATGAAGATGATGATGAGCACAAGCAGCACGTCAATCATCGGGGTCATGTTCATGTCGCACTTGGGACCACCACCGGCCCCGCCAACTGCCATTGACATAAAAAACTCCTTTACGAAACTTGATGGACTATTGGCCCGCGGGCGCTGGTGTAGCAGCGTCGGGCGTCTTGCCTTTTTCCTGCATCTGCTCGGTGAGGAGACCCACGTTGTCGACGCCGGCGGCTTGCAGATTCTGCACTACTTCCAAAACTACTTCGTACTTGGCTCGCTGATCGCTCTTGATAAAGACGGTTTTATCCAGGCGGCCGGTCAGCAGGTCTTTCACCTTGGGAGCCAGGTCGTCGGCCGGCAATTGCGTGGTGTTCAGATAAACTTTGCCGTCGCGAGTCACGCCGATAGTCACAGCGTCGCTTTTGTCCTGAGCAGGCATGGCGATGGGGTTCTTGGTTTTCGCCAAGTCCACACTGACACCCTTGGACAACATGGGCGTGATGACCATGAAGATGATGAGCAGCACCAACATCACGTCCACCATCGGGGTGACATTGATGTCGGCTACCGCAGATGCTTCTTTGTGCTTACTTGTCTTGTCCATTCTGTTTCTCCCGGACTCGGCTCAGGAGCCGGGAGCCTTTGCAGGCTCCCGGTTATATCAACTCGCCGGATCCTTAGTGACTAGCAGACAGAACTACTTGCGGGCGCCGGCGCCACGCTGGGAACGCTTCAAGAAGTAATCGATCAACTCGGAACTGGAGTTGCCCATTTCCACGTCGAAAGCTTCGATCTTGTTGGTGAAGTAGTTGTACATCCACACAGCCGGGATAGCCACGAACAGACCGATAGCCGTGGTCACCAGGGCTTCCGAAATACCGCCTGCCACCGCGCCGAGACCAGTCGACTTTTCGGTCGAAATGCCCTTGAACGCGTTGATGATGCCCGCAACCGTTCCGAACAGTCCCACGAACGGAGCCGTGGAACCGATGGTGGCCAAGCCGCTAACGCCGCGCTTCAGTTCAGCGTGAACGATAGCATCGGCGCGCTCGAGAGCGCGCTTGGAAGCTTCGATCTCTTCACCGGGGATTTCCGAGCTGATCTGGTGCGCCTGGAATTCCTGCAAACCCGCCACCACAACCTTGGCGAGGTGGCTCTTCTTGTAACGATCCGCAATCTTCACTGCTTCGTCCAGCTTGCCTTCGCGCAACGCGCCGGCGACGGCCGGTGCAAACTGCCGGGACTGTTTCCGGGCAGCGCTATAGGCCATCATGCGATCGATCATGACGCCGATCGAATACGCCGACATGATAAAGAGGAGGATGACGACCGCCTTAGCGAGTCCACCCATCTGTGCCCACAGGTGAACGGGGTCCCAACCGACGCCGCTGTTGTCCTGGAGCAAATAAAGCGACCATACGTGCAATTGCAATAGCATTTCTGTTCTCTCTCCTGCGAGTTGATTTTTGTTACTTCTATTCCGACGTCCGAACAGGACCTTCGGGTTACTGGCTCAACGTGAAGTTCACGTCGATTTGAGTGACAACTTCGACCGGCTCCCCATTGAGGAGGGTCGGAGCGTATACCCACTGTCTCACCGCATCCATGGCGGACTGGATCAGCAACGGATGTCCGCTGATCACTTTCAGATCTTGAATGGTGCCGTCCTTGGCGATTACCGCATTCAGGTGGACCACACCCGAAATGCGAGCCTGCTTAGCCAGCGGAGGATACACGGGCTTGGGCTGGCGGACGAGTTTCGCCTGCTGGACGTTGCCGCCTACGCGAATACGCTGCGGAGTGGCAGGCTTTTCGACCTTCTTCTCCGGAGGAGGAGGCGGTGGCGGGGCAGCCGAGGGGACCGAGCCGATAATGCCGCCGAGTACGCCACCCGGAGCGCCGCCGGCAACGCCGCCGGGGACGCCACCGACCACACCGGCAACACCGGAAGTGGGAGGCGGCAGTTCTTCTTCAACAATCTTGGCGATGTCTTTGGGGACCACCTTCGGCGCCATCAACTTGCCGGCATCGAACTGGCGGGGAATCACTTTTACGTGAATCACGGGAGCTGCCGGGGGAGGCGGGGGAGGAGGAGGAGGCGGCGGAGGAGGCGCCACCAGCATACTGGTCAACTGGGCCGTAGGCAGGTAATCGAAGTACCACATCGGCAAGATCACCATGACCCCGATGAGCACCAGTTGGACGATGGTCGAGATGATCACCGTTGCCGTGGTGTTTGTCTTTCCGGTTTGAACAAACGTTTGCTCGAACATAAAACTTCCTTTCCGTCGAACGCAGGCGCCGAAGTCCTATCGCCTGCGCTTCCTAATCTACTTAACCGCCTTCGACGAACTCTTGCGCGCTACATCCGCCCGGGGAGCGACAGGCGCCATCGGAGACACTTTCTTGCGCTGATCGACGTAATTGTGCCAGAACAGGACGATCGGACTGGCGATAAACACCGAAGAGTATGTGCCCACGATAATGCCGCATACGAGTGCAAAGCTAAACCCGTGCAGGACAGGACCGCCGAACAGGAACAACGCGATCACCGTCAGGAATGTCAGGCCCGAAGTCATCACCGTTCTGCTTAACGTCTGGTTGACGGCCCGGTTCATGACACTCTCCAGAGGCTCACGCCTCGAGATTTTCAAATTCTCACGGATACGATCGAAAATCACAATCGTATCGTTCATGGAATAACCGACAAGGGTCAAGAGCGCCGCGATCACGGTCATCGAGATCTGTTCGTTGAACAGCGAGAACAGACCGACGGTAATGATCGTGTCGTGGAAGCACGCAATCACCGCGCCCAAGCCGTAAATCCACTCGAAGCGGAATGCGATGTAGGCCAACATTCCAGCCAGCGCGTACAGGGTGGCCAGGACAGCCTTGGTCCGCAATTCCTTACCCACCTTCGGTCCGACCATCTGCACTTCGCCGATGTGGAAGGGGGCGAGATAACACTCCTGTTTAAGAGTGTTCATAATACCAGGATTCATGCCCGGCGCGGAGCCCAATTGAGAGAAATCGGTAATCAGACCCGAGTACTGGTGATCGCGCACATTCACCAGGTCGGCGGAGAGCTTCTCGAGTTGCGCATCGCTCATCGGAACGCCTGCCCGGGCCAGCGCATCGCGCAGCCTTTCGGACAAAGCCTGCTGGCTGGCGTTGTTGAAATCGAGCTTGCCGTTGCCGGGTTGGCCGAACGTCGCGTTCAAAACGTTCTGCATCGCATCGCGGTTCTGGTTGAGCAAGCGCTCTTCCTGCAGCTCGGTTCCGATCGACACGCTGTTGACAGCGGTGCCGCCTTTGAAATCGACTACGCTGACTTCGCCTTTGATGGCATGCTCCATGGTGGAGCGGATCTTCTGCAGATCGGGCGTGGAGGCAAACTTCACCGTCATCATCGCGCCGCCACGGAAGTCGATGCCGTAGTTCATGCCGTGCCAGAAGAAAATGCTTCCCAATCCAGCGACAGTCAGTACCAGCGAGGCAATGATGAACGGCCACTTCTTGCCCAGGAAATCGTAATTAGTGCTCTTAAATAATTCCATCGAACCTTGCCATGCTGGTGGCTAACAATACTTTCGACACCAGCTCCCTTAAATTTGTTCCCGCAGAGAGAATGTTTTGAAGCAATCTCTTTAAATACTTAGCGTCTCAACGCGACGGTGTCCAGAGAGCTCGAAATCGAATATGGTTCGAGACACGAAAACCGCGGTGAAAACGTTCGCAATCAACCCGATCGTTAATGTTATCGCAAATCCCTTGACCGGTCCTTCTCCAAACAGGAAGAGGAAGGCGCAGGACACGACGGTGGTCACGTGAGTATCCACGATGGTCCACCAGGCCTTGCCGAATCCGGCGTCCACTGCCGCCACAATCGACTTCCCGGAGCGGAGTTCTTCGCGGATGCGCTCGAAAATCAGCACGTTCGAGTCGACCGCCATACCGATGGTCAAAATCACTCCCGCGATACCCGGCAGCGTCAGCACCGCGTGGAAATAAGCCAGCGCCGCGAGCAGCACCACCGTATTCAACAACAGAGCCAGAACTGCGTTCACGCCGCTGCGCTTGTAGTAGACCAGCATGACGACGATGACCGCGATCAACCCGGCGACACCGGCCATCATGCCTTCCTTGATGGAATCGGCGCCCAGCGAAGGACCGATGGAACGCTCCTGATTGGTGACCACACCGGCCGGCAGCGAGCCCGACCGCAGGTAGCTGGACAGATCCTCGGCTTCCTGCTCACTGCCGAGACCGGTAATACGGCCCGAATCTTCGATTTTCGATTGGATGGTGGCTACGCTCACGATCTGCTTATCCAGCACGACCGCGAGTTTGTTGCCGACGTTGGCTTCCGTATAGCGGCCGAAGCGCTTGCCGCCATCGGGCGACAGCGTGAAACTGGTCTCCCACTTCCGCATGTCGTCCTGGCCGGGACGTGCGTTGCGCATCACCGCACCGGTGATGACCGGATTCTTGGTCACCAGATACCATTGATCGCCTTCGCTGCCGGCGCGCGGCTTGGACTTGTACAGCACCGTGTTCAACGGAAGAACTCCTCCGTGCTGCGCCATGGCGGCGTCCTTCGTGGGGAACGGACCGTCCTTCACGTCGTCGATTTCGAGGACGGCGGCGGTGCCGATGCGCTCGCGCACGCGGGCCGGATCGTCCACGCCCGGCAACTGGACCAGAATCTCGTGGGTGTTGCTACCGTACTCGGTCACCGTCGGCTCGGTGAGACCGAGGCCGTTGATGCGGTTCATGATGGTGTCCACGGTGCGCTTGACGGTATCGCCTTCCAGCGCCAACAGGTCCGTGGGCTTCATCTTCATGCTGTAATCGGTGGCGTTCAGAGAAGTGAGATTGTAGGTGGGGTAGCGCTCGGAGACGATGCTGCGGAAGGCGCTGGACATGTTGGAGGGGATGCCCTTGATCGAAATGGCGACCTTATCGGCATCATCCGTCGTCTTCACGTCGTTGCTCTGCATGTCGGCCCAGGTGATGTTTTCCTTTTTCAGGTCGTCCTTCAGCCGTTCGATGGTCTGATCGGCTTCGGCTTTCACCGCGTCCTGTACCTGGACTTCCAGCACCAGGTGGCTGCCGCCCTTCAGGTCCAATCCCAGGTGGATGTTGTCCGCAAAGTTGCGCTTCAGCTCATCGACGGATTTCGGAAGTCCGATGATGCCGAACAGGCACACCAGGATGGTCACAACTATGAAGATCGTACGAAACTTCAAATTCTTTTTCATGGGAGTTTACAGACTGCCAATTCGATTCTTTGCTACTTCTTAACCTCGCCGCCGGCGAGACTCGAGACCGAGCTTCGCGAAACCTGAATCTTAACGTTATCCGGTTTCACACGCAATACGAGAGAATCGTCGCCTTCGATCGCGACGATGGACCCGATGATGCCTCCGCTGGTGACCACAACGTCGCCATTCTTAAGCGCAGACAGCATTTTTTGCGTCTGTTTGCGCTGTCGCTGCATCGGAAGAAACAGCAGGAAATAGAAAATTCCGAAGATCAGCAGGATTGGGAGGAATCCCAGTAGGGACGAGTTGGGCGACGCCGTTTGCAGAAACAGATTTACGGGCACGTTCTACCAAGTGGGATCATCCGGCATCGACGCAGGTCGAGCGGACAGTCCTCAAGTATTCTGGAAATGATTTCGATATTATAGCGTGCCTGATCCCACGCATGATGTCAAGGTACCGCTGGACGTTGTGCCGGGTGGCCAACATCGAATACAAGATCTCCCCGGACAGGAACAGATGCCTCAGGTAAGCCCGGGAATACGTACTACAAGTATAGCATCCGCAAGCCGGATCCAAGGGCCGCTCATCCTCTTTATACTGCGCGTGTTTGATGATGACGCGGCCTTCGGAAGTAAACAGGTAGCCGTTGCGCGCGTTGCGTGACGGCAGGACGCAATCCATCATGTCGATACCGCGCGCCACATATTCCGGCAACTCGGCCGGCATGCCCACGCCCATGGCGTAGCGGGGCCGGTCGCGCGGCAGGATATCCTCTGTAGCTTCTACCATTTCCATACTCATCGGCCGTGGTTCGCCCACCGAGAGGCCGCCGATGGCGTAACCGTCGGTATCGAGGTCGAGCAGGGCGGTGGCGCATTCGCGGCGGAGGTCGGGAAACATGGAACCCTGCACGATGGGAAACAGCGCGTGGCGGGTGGCACTTTCGGCGATCCGTTGCCGGAAATGTTGGTTTGCCTCGGCCGCCCAGCGCACCGTCCGCTCCATGCTCTTGCGGGCATACTCGTGGCTGGCGGGGTATTCGGTACATTCGTCCAGCACCATGAGAATGTCGCTGCCATAGGCGAGTTGGACGTCCACGGTGGATTTGGGAGTGAACTTGTGGGTGTCGCCGTTGAGGTGCGATTGGAAGACAACGCCATCGTCTGTGATCTTGCGCAGTCCACTGAGGCTGAAGACCTGGAAGCCCCCGGAATCGGTGAGGATGGCGTTGGGCCACGACATGAAGCGATGGAGTCCGCCCATTTTCCGGATGGCTTCGTGGCCCGGCCGGAGATAGAGGTGATAGGTATTGGACAGGAGGATGGAGACGGCGAGGTCGCTCGCGAGGTCGCGCTGGGTGAGGCCTTTGACAGTGGCCTGGGTGCCCACGGGCATGAAGATGGGAGTTTCGATGGTGCCGTGCGCGGTGTGCAGCAGGCCGGCGCGGGCGCGGGTATGGGGGCACTCGGCCACCACTTCAAAGGTAATCTGTCGCAACTTTCAGGTTACCAGCGCCGACATGGATGGGTGCGCGACTTGAAAGTGGGACGTTTGGCGAAATGGCGGCCACCTCCACGGCGAGCAAGTTGATGTCATGAGCGTGTATGCGGCAACGCTTCCTTAAGTAAGCGTTGCCCGGAATGCGGATATACGCCGCGCTATACTGGGCGCCTGAATCTGGAAGAGCTACGGGGCATGCTGGAGAATGAGCCGCCGATTCACACCGATAAGCGCCGATAACAGATCGTTTTTCATGAGACATGTTTCTTATTTGCGTTCATCGGCGTCCATCGGTGGCCCATTACCCCGAAATCATGCGGAGCAGAAACGCCACGCCCAGCTCCGTCAGTCGCTGGATCTGCAGAGCCGCGCACGTTAACGGGCGCGGCTCGGATTGGAATCCACGCGGCGCGATTTGAAAGTGGGACGTTTGGCGAAATGGCGGCCATCTCCACGGCGAGCGAGGTGATGTCATGAGCGTATATGCGGCAACGCTTCCTGACGGGCGCGGCTCCGATTGGAATGCACCCGGCGCGACTTGAAAGTGGGACGTTTGGCGTAGTGGCGGCCATCTCCACGGCGAGCGAGGTGATGTCATTAGCGTATATGCGGCAACGCTTCCTGACGGGCGCGGCTCCGATTGGAATGCACGCGGCGCGGCGAAATGGCGGCCATCTCCACGGCGAGCAAGTTGATGTCATGAGCGTGTATGCGGCAACGCTTCCTGACGGGCGCGGCTCGGATCGGAATGCACCCGGCGCGGGGAAATGGCGGCCAGTCGTCGTCGCCGAGCAAGGTGATGTCATGAGCGCATACGGGCGCGGCTCCGATTGGAATGCACCCGGCGCGGCGTAATGGCGGCCAGTCGTCGTCGCCGAGCGAGGTGATGGCATGAGCGTGTATGCGGCAACGCACGCGCACTCAGGGTTCGCCTGCTTATCGGCCGCCGCCCAGGGTCTTCAGATCCTTCAGCACGCTGAGCAGGCCTGGCACCAGGGTGATCACGAAGAGGACGGGCAGAATGAAAATCACAATGGGAAACAGCATCTTGATTCCCGCCTTCGCCACCGCTTCTTCCGCCTTCAGCGTGCGCCGTTTGCGCAAACCCTCGGCGTACACCTTCAGCGCCACCGAAAGACTGGTGCCGAACTTCTCGCTCTGGATGATCATGGCCGCGAGCGATTTGATATCTTCGATGCCGGTGCGCCGCACGAACTGATTGAACGCCGTGCCGCGCTCCTGTCCCGCGCGCACCTGCATCACCACCGTGCCGAATTCGCCGGCGAGTTCGGGATAGATATACTCCATCTCTTCGCTCACGCGCATCATGGCCTGATCCAGCGCCAGGCCCGTGCCCAGCACGATGCCCAGCAGATCCACCGTATCCGGAAGCGCATCCTGCAACTTGCGGCGGTACCGTTTCACCATGCGCTGCAGCACCACTTTGGGCAGCATGAAGCCGAGAATCCCGGCCGCCACCAGTCCGCCGATCAGATTCGTGCCGATCTGAAAATCCTGGAGCTTCAGCGTGCCCAGCACCAGGAACAGTAGGAAGGCCAGCGCCAGCAAAACGTAAATCCCCACCGCGCCCTTGCGGCGGATGCCCGCCTGACGCAGCAGTCTTTCGCTGCCGTGAATCCAATCTTCGCCGCCCGGCATGAGGCTCACCACGTACAGCATGCGATCCATGCCGGTGCCCGTGGCCTTGCGGCGCGCCACTCGCGCCGTCGCCACCAGGGCGTTCGATTGCAGTTCGTCCAGCCGGTCGCCGAGCGGATCTTCCTGCGTGCGGAACAATTCCGTGCCCGCCCACACCAGCAGGCTCAACGTGGTGCCGCAAACCAGAAAGAACAGGATGTCAATCAGCATGCTTCATACCCGGATGTTGGAGATGCGGCGGATCACCAGAATGCCCACAATCTCCGAAATAATGGCATACGTCAGCCACTTGCTGCCCGTCTCATCGGTCCACAACAGGCGGATGTAGTCGGGCTTCAGGAACCAGCAGCCCAAGCCGAAAACAATCGGCAGCGCGCACAACAGGCCTGCCGAGAAGCGCTGCTGCGCCGTGTGGGCCTTCAATTTCGCAGCCATGCCCAGACGCTCGCGCACGAGCGTGGACAGCCCTTCGAGCACCGACACCATATTGGCGCCCGTCTGCCGCTGCAAGATCAGCGTGATGATGAAGAATTTCAGATCGAGCAGCGGCACGCGCCGTCCCAAGCCGTGCAGCGCCGGCTCCACCTGCGAACCGAGCGCCAGTTCTTCCATCAGTTTGCGAAACTCCATGCGCACCGGGTCGGCGGTTTCGTGGGCGATGGTCTCGAGGCCGCTATGAATGTTGTGGCCTGCCCGCATGGTCCGCGTAAACAGGTCGATGGCGTCCGGCAACTGTTCTTCGAACTTGCGCAGCCGCTGTCCGCGCACCCGCACGATGTACATTACCGGACCGAGACCCGTCACCACCGCGATCAGCAGCCGCACCAGAAGCATGCCGCCCATCAGCGTGGTCACCGCGAACATCAGCAGACCGATCAGCACGCTGATGCCGAACACGTCGGCCGCCCGGTATTTCAAATTCGCCTGCTCGATCAGATCCTGCAAGCGGCGCAGCACGCCCACCCACGTCACCAGATCGCCCAGAAACGCGAAGGATCCGCGCTGCTCCTGCCGCATCAGTCCGGGACCCTTTTTATCGCGGCCGCGCATGTTGGCGCGCAGTTCGCGCATGCGCCCGGCCAGCGCCCGCTCGGCTTCCTGCTGCGGCACGGTCCACACGTAGTAAGCCGCAATGTACATCGCCACGCTGAAGATGAGCATTGCGACCACGATGAACATCTATTTTTCCTTCACCTCGTGCGTCTCACTGAAGATGGCGTTGGAGAGATGAATGCCATACCCCTTCATCCGGTCCAGACAGACTGGACGCGCGCCGCATCCACGGAATGTGCCCAACACCTTTCCGCGCGGACTGATGCCGGAGCGCTCGAATTCGAAGATGTCCTGCATCTCCACCAGATCGTTCTCCACGCCGACCACTTCGGCGATGCCGGTCACCTTGCGCGTACCGTCGCTCAGGCGCGCGCAGTGCACCACAATATTGATCGCGCTGGCCAGTTGCTGCCGGATCACTTTGTCCGGCACATGCGCGCTGGCCATCATCACCATGGTCTCGAGGCGCGAAAAGGCGTCGCGGGGAGCATTGGCGTGGACCGTGGTCATGGAGCCGTCGTGGCCCGTATTCATCGCCTGCAGCATGTCCAGCGCCTCAGCGCCGCGCGATTCCCCAACGATGATGCGGTCCGGCCGCATACGCAGCGTGTTGATCACCAGGTCCCTCTGGCTCACCGACCCCGCGCCTTCGATATTCGGCGGACGCGTCTCGAGGCGCACCACGTGATTCTGCTGGAGCTGCAGCTCAGCCGTATCTTCGATGGTCACGATCCGCTCTTCTTCCGGGATGAAGCGCGACAGCGTATTCAGCACCGTCGTCTTGCCCGCGCCCGAGCCGCCGGAGATCACGATGTTGAGCCGCGCTTCCACGCAGCCGCTCATGAAATCCAGCATCCCCGTGGTGAAGGTTTCGTTCTTCAGCAGATCTTCGGTGGAGAGAACTTTCTTGCCGTACCGACGGATGGACATCACCGGCCCGATCAGGGAGAGCGGTGGAATGACGGCGCAGACACGCGAGCCGTCGCTCAAACGCGCATCCACGATGGGCGACGAATCGTCAATGCGCCGCCCGATGGCCGACACGATGCGCTCGATAATCATGCGGACGTGCGCTTGATCCTTGAAGCGGATGTTGGTTTCCACCAGCCGTCCGGCGCGCTCCACGTACACGTTGTCGAAGCCATTCACCATGATGTCGCTGATGGTGGCATCCTTCAGCAGCGGCTCCAGCGGACCCAAGCCGAAAACTTCATCGAGAATCTCCTCGATGACCTTCTCGCGCTCGGCCACCGTCATCGGCAGGCCTTCATCGATGATGAGCTTCTCCACCACCAGGCCGATCTGGCCGCGCACGCTCTCCTTATTCAGGTTCTTGAGCTGTTCGGCAGTCAGCGAGTTGAGCAGCTTATGGTGGACCTGGCTCTTGATTTCAAACCAGCGGTCCGCGCCCGAGCCGGGGCGCACCAGGGGGCGGCCGCTCACAAGGAACCTCCGGGATTCGGCGTATTAAGAATGAGTGGCATTTTACGCGGTCTTCGCCACCTTTTTCGCGCCTGTAGCCTTATCGACAAAGGCGCGGAAAATCCGATCCAACTCCCCGGCCTGTTCGCGATTCGCCACAAACGGACGGCCTTTGTTGATGGACGCCAGCACCGCCGTCGAAGGCGGAATGCCGTAGAACACCGACTGATTGAGCGTCTGCTGAATCTGCTCCAGGCTGGCCATGGCCGGCGTGATCTTCTTCGTATAGCGATTCACCAGCACCTTGATCTGGTCCTGATTGAAGCCCATGCGCATCAGGTAGGTGATGTATCGCTGCGCATTGCGAATGGCCGGGAATTCCTGGTCCATCACCAGGAAGACCGCCGCCGAAACCTGCGCCGCCGCGCTCACCAATTCATTCGAGATCGCGCGGCCGCCGTCGATCACAATGGCGTCGTACTTCTCCACCAGAAACGTGGCGAACTCGCGCAGCGTGTTCTCGCTGAAATTGCCCTGCTGCTCCAGCGCATCCGGCGGACCCACCAGGAAAAAGCCCAGCGGATCGCGCGTCACAAAGCCTTCGAACAGGGCCTGATCCATCTTGTGCAGATTCTCGGCCACCTCCATGAGCGTGTACTGCGGCGAGGCTCCCAGCTGCATCGCCACGTCGTTGCCGATCCAGTCCAGATCGATGACCACAGTCGAGAGCTTGCGCTGCGCCAGCACCGCCGCGAAATTCACGGCCAGGGTAGTTGTGCCCACGCCGCCCTTGGTGCCGATGAAGGTGTACACCTTGCCCAGCTTGCTTTCGGTGGCCATCGCAGCCCGCGGAGCCCGTTCGAGGCGCGCCATTGCATCGCGGAATTCGGTCCGTTTGAGCGGCTGCAGCAGGAACTCGTTGGCGCCCGCGCGCATGCAGGCAATCACCGTCTCAGCGTCGGCATGAAAGTTGGAGGCCATCACAAACAGATCCGGCGCCGCCTGCTTCACCTTTTCCATGGCCTTGATGGCGACCTCGGGATCGCCCGACAGGTCCACGATCAGCCCCGCGCCGGGATGGCGTTCGAGATCCTGAAGCACGCGAATATACAGGTTAGCCGCCACCTCCTGATACTCCGCCGCGATCCTGCCATTGGGAACATTCAATATCGTGTCCCGCACCATCTCGCGAAAATGTTCGTCTCCGGAAGCTACCAGCAAAGTTAAATTAGGCACTCTGTCTCCCTACTGCGCGCATAGTCCCGTCTCATCGCAGCCCGCGCTTTCCATGGGCAAATTCGTGGTGAACGGCGGAATGGTCACCGGCGGCAATTTAAAATAACTGGCGAAGCGCAGAAACTGATAGTTGACCACACTCACGCTCACCGCATCCGGAATGCATGCCGGACTGCACTCCCCCGCATTGCATCCCTGATACGGACTGAGCGTCCCGGTGGCCGGGTCGATGGAGAAGTACAACACCTGCAGACCCGCCGGACCGGTCACAAACTGCGCCTGATCGATCATGGGCGGCACGTTCGCCGTCACGTACGCCGTCACGTTGCTGTTGTCCGCCATCCAGCAGTGGGTGGCCGCGTAGCGCGCCACATCGCGCGTAAAGCCATTCATGCTGTGCCAGATCCACAGCATCTCCGAGACGAAGATGGTCATGAACGTCAGCGGCAGCACCACGCCCGCGTAGAGCAGCGCGAACTCAATGGCCGCCTGGCCGGAGGTTCTCCGCCGTCTGCTCATAAACTGCTACCCCCGAACGTCACTGTAACCGAAGGACGCAGCGGAATCGGACTCAGCGTCAAGCCCGGGAT
>DASZMZ010000033.1:0-2605 GCA_035551455.1 Candidatus Sulfopaludibacter sp. | reverse complement strand
TTCGCGGAGGATGCGGCCCGGATGGCGCGCTTCGAGCGGGAAGCGCAGGTGCTGGCATCGTTGAACCATCCGAACATTGCTGCAATTTATGGGGTCGAACAGGGCGCCATCGTGATGGAGTTGGTGGATGGCGAAGACCTGGCGGGACCGCTGCCGGTAGATACCGTAATCGACTACGCACGGCAAATTGCTTCAGGGCTGGACGTGGCGCATGAAAAAGGGATCGTGCACCGCGACCTGAAGCCGGCGAACATTAAGGTGACGTCCGATGGCGTGGTGAAGCTGCTGGATTTCGGATTGGCCAAAGCGCGCGAGGTGAGCGCGGCTGCGGCGTCAGGGGCGAGTCCGACGATTTCGCCGACCCTTTCGCTGGCGATGACCCAGGCGGGGCTGATTCTAGGCACGGCAGCATACATGTCGCCCGAACAGGCGCGCGGGAAGCCTGTCGATAAGCGGTCGGACATCTGGGCGTACGGCGTGATCCTGTACGAGTTGCTGACGGGACGGCATTTGTACGGCGGCGGTGAGACGCTTACCGACACGCTGGCGGCGGTGGTTTTGAAGGAGCCGGATTTTTCCGCCCTGCCGGCGGGTACGCCGCAGCGCTTGCGGCGGCTGATCGAGCGTTGCCTGAAAAAGGATCCGAAGCTGCGGCTGCGGGATATCGGGGAAGCGCGGCTGATGTTGGATGAGCCGGAGATCGCGCCGCCGGCGGCAGGAGCCATCGCTGTAACGAAGGCCGCACCGGCGCGCCTTTGGATGGCCGTAGCGGGCGTGTTGGCGCTGGCGCTGGCCGGGCTCGCGGTGGTTCACTTTCGCGGGAGCGCGCCGCCACGCGAGGTAGTTCGGTTCTCGGTTCAGCCGCCGGAGGGCGGCGCCTTTCCCTCCCTCGGCAATATGGCGCTCTCACCGGACGGCCGGAAATTGGTCTTTAGCGCTGTCGTCAAGGGCACGACGGCCTTGTGGGTCCGTCCGCTGGATTCGATCGAAGCACGGCCGCTCGTCGGAACGGAAAACGCGAACTTTCCGTTCTGGTCGCCGGACAGCCGTTTCGTCGGGTTCACGGCCCCCGACGGTAGGCTGAATAAGGTGGACACGCTCGGTGGGCCGCCGCAGACGCTCTGCATGGTCGGCCCGAATGCGCCGACAACGGGAGATTGGGCAAGCGACGGCTGGATCTATTTTCCGAATGGTCGAGAGGGACTCTTCCGGGTGCCCCAGGCGGGAGGGGACGCGGTCCGCCTCACTCAGGTGGGCGCGGGAGAGACGTTTCACGTCTTCCCGCAAGTGCTGCCGGATGGCCGCGGGTTGCTGTTCTGGCTGGCCAACATCGAGGCGGAGAAGAATTTCGTCTGGCTCATGTCGCTCGATGGGAAAGAAAAGAAGCGGATCGCACCCTCGACTCGCGCTTTCAGCTATGTCCCGCCGGTCGACGGGGGCTCCCTCGGGCATTTGCTGGTGTCGCGGCAGGACACCGTGATGGCACAGCCGGTAAATGCGAAGTCGTTCGATCTGGCTGGTGATCCGTTCCCTGTGGCCGAACACGTGGGCAATTTGCGTTCGTCTGCGTTCTTTACTTCATCGATGAACGGAGTTCTGGCATACCGGGCGGGCGTAGGCACGGGCGCGCGCCAGATCACCTGGTTCGACCGGACCGGTAAACCGGTGGGCACTCTGGGAGTGCCGGGCGATTATATTGGGCTGGCGCTGTCGCGCGACGGCTCACGCGCCGCCATCGTGCAGAATGAATCGGTCGCATCGAAGCCCGATGTGTGGCTGTATGATATCGCGCGCGACGTTTCCTCGCGGTTCACGTTTAACGACGCGGAGCAGTTCGACCCGGTGTGGTCGCCGGACGGGAGCATGCTGGCGTTTTCGTCGCGGCGCGACGGGTCGTACACCATCTATCTGAAGAACGCGAACGGTGCGGCGCAGGAGGAGCGGCTACAGAAGGCCGAGATTGGGGAGCGGCCGTGCGACTGGTCGCCGGACGGGCGGTTCCTGATGTACACCACGCGAACCAAGGCTGGTATTGGGGCCCTGTGGACGGTGGAAAATCCCGCGGATCCGGCGAAGCGCAAGAAGGCGCCGTACCTGGACGATGGGCACCCCGTGTCCCAGGGACAGTTCTCCCCCGGGCTGGCGGGCGGGCCGCGCTGGGTGGCGTATACGTCGGACGAATCGAAGCACGGCTTCGAGATCTTCGTGCAATCGTTTCCGCTGGGAGCGGGCAAGTTTCAGGTGTCGCGTGGCGGGGGTACGCAGCCGCGGTGGCGGCACGACGGAAAGGAACTTTTCTATTTGAGCCCCGACGGAAAAATGATGGGGGTGGATGTGAAGCTGACGCCAACGTTCTCAGCCGGGGCGCCGCACCTCGTGGTGGATACGCGCGGTACGGTTCCCAATGCGCAGAACACGTTCCGATATGACGTGTCGCCGGATGGCCAGCGATTTCTTGTAAATACTGACCAGATCGGAGCGGGCGCCGCGCCGCAGCCGATCACGGTGGTGCTCAACTGGTTGGCCGGAGTGAGGAAATGATCCCGAAGGAGAGCATGGCACGCCCAACGGACGTGAGCTGAACGTCAAGCGGCTTGCTGGCGGC
>DASZMZ010000032.1:0-3306 GCA_035551455.1 Candidatus Sulfopaludibacter sp. | reverse complement strand
CGGCGGCGCCCATACCGATCACAATGCCCATTGCGCAGAGGCCGGCGCCGTAACGTACAAACATCTGGCGGACGTCCGCCGGTCGCGCGCCGAGGGCGACGCGAATGCCGATCTCCCGCCTTCGCTGCGACACGGAATATGAAATCACGCCGTAGATTCCGATCACTCCAAGCAGCATTGCCATGCCGCCGGCTATGGCCAGCAATACCAGTGTGAAAGATGTGCGCGCCATGGATCGGTCCACCAGGGCGCGCATCGTTTCCGCATTCGCCACTGGCAGCGCCGCATTCACCGACCACACTGCCTGGCGAATTTCGTTCAGTAGCGCTCCGGTTCCCGCCCGATCCGTCCGAACCGTAAACGCCACCGCTCTGGTTGCTACCTTGATTGCAGGCGGGTAGTGCAGTTTCCAGAAAATCGGCCAGTAAACCACCGACGGCGCAGGCTCTTGAGCGCTGGTGTGCCGCACGTCCTTCACCACCCCCACAATCTCGCGCCAGACGTCTCCATCATTGGCGCGGACGCGTTTGCCCACCGCCGCCCGGGCCGAGCCAAACAACTCGCGAGCTAGATTTTCCGAAATCAGCACGACCATGCGGCCGTCATAGATATCCGTCCACGTAAGGTCGCGCCCCGCCTCGATCCTAACGCCGAGTGAGTCGAATAACCCGGGCGACACGTTCAGATAGAGACGCATGGGCGGACGCATCCCCTGCGCGTAGCTTTGCCCTTCCTTTAAGATTCCGTCCCAATTGGGAGGCGCGCCATCCATCGGCAGCGCGCTTGCAAAACCTACGGAACTGACTCCGGGGAGCGACGCCAACTTGTCAGCGATTGCCTGTTCCATTCGCGTTACGTTTTCTTCTGTAGGAACCAGCGTGGGAGGCACCATCACACGAAAAGTCTGCACCGCCTCAGGCCGGTCGAAGCCGGGCCGAACCGTGCGCATCGCCTGAAAAGTCCGAATCATCAGCCCGGACGAGATCAGCAGCACCAGCGCGAGAGATACCTGCACCACCACGAGGATGCTTCTGGTGCGATGCCGCTCCCGGCCATGGCTCATCGTGCGTCCACTGTCCCGAACCACCAGAGATACACCCGGCCCGGCGTAACGCAACGCCGGTATCAGCCCGAAGAACAGACCGCATACAATCGACACGATCGCGCTGAAAGCCAGCGCACGCGAGTCCAGCCCGATCTCGCTCAGGCGCGGAAGGTTTGCAGGTCCACTGCGGACCAGCAGCCGCAGTCCTCCGTATGCAACGGCCAGACCCAGCGCTCCGCCGGCGGCCCCCAAAACAAGGCTCTCCACCAAAAGCTGACGGACGATCCGGGTCCAACCAGCCCCCAGGGCCGCTCGGAGCGCGAGCTCCGATTGCCGGCTATCCACGCGCACCAGCAGAAGATTCGCCACGTTGGCGCAGGCAATCAACATCACCATCGCGAGCGTACCCATCACTACCCATAGAACGCTCCGGACGTTGCCCACCACCGTCTCCCGCAACGGCCGGATGTTCGGGCCGATCCGCCACGAAGCGAGAAAGAGCTTCTCGGCAAAGCCGCCGGCCCCGGCAGGTCCCCCTGGATCGGTAGCCCACGATCGCACCCAGATCGGAAGGAGGCGCGCGATGTCCGCGTTCGCCTGGCCGAGGGAGACTCCCGGCTTCAGACGGGCAATCGACGCCAGGTTGAACCCCCCTAAAATTGCCTGCCTGCGATCCAGTTGCATGGGAAGGATGAGATCGGCCGGCGTATCCGCGATGCGGAAACTCGCCGGCATCACGCCGATAATCTCGCGAGGAACCGCGTCGACCAGGATCGTTCGGCCGATCGCCGACCGGTCGCCTCCAAATTGCCGCTGCCAGTAACCGTCGCTCAGCAGCACCTTTTTGTTCGCGCCAGCCGCCTGATCCGCCGTGGATAGCGGCCGTCCGATCTGCGGTTCCACGGCCAGCGCCTGAAGCAATCCATCGCTGATGACGTTCGCGACTACCCGTTGCGGCTCCCCCAGCCCGGTTACTGTGGCCGCGCGCGAGGTCCAGACCCCCATGGATTGAAACGACCGGTTCTGCTCCGCGTACGTGAAATACATCGACGTGGAAAGTCCCAGCCCGCGGCTGCTCACGACGCCGCCCGCGCCGGGAGCAACTAGTCCCAAGTCCACGAGCTCCTCGGGATGGGGAAAAGAGAGCGGCTTTAAGAGGACGCTATTCACGACGCTGAACACTGCCGTATTCGCGCCGATTCCCAAGGCGAGCGTCAAAACGGCGACGGCGGTAAACGACGGTTGCTTACGCAATCCGCGCATCGCATAACGCACGTCCCGGGAAATGGAATCGAGCCACTGGATACCATTCATGCGATAAATCTCCTCCCCTCGCGCCGTCAGATTGCCGGCTTGTTTCAAGGCGGCCGCACGTGCTTCCTCCGGCGTCAAGCCCTGCGCCAGGAAGGAATCGGTCAGCATCTGGAGGTGCGTTTCCATTTCCTCGCGCCATTCCCGATTCATGCGATCGCGATGCAGAAGATGCCGCCAGAACATGATTACGACGTCCGCATGACCAACTGAATCGCGCGCACCATTTTGTTAAACGCGCTTGACTCGGATTCCAACCGCTTTCTCCCCGCCGGGGTGAGCCGGTAGAAACGGGCCTTCCGGTTGGTCTCCGTGATGCCCCACTCGGCCTTCACCCATCCCTTGAGCAGCATCCGATTTAACGCCGGGTACAGCGAGCCGTCCTCGATTTGGAGACCCCCCTTGGACCAGTCGTGAATGTGCCTGGCGATGGCATAGCCATGCAGCGGGCCCTGACTGAGGGTCCTGAGGACCATCATGTATAAGGTTCCCGGCAGAAGATCGGGGTTTGATGAGTTATCGCCCAAGTTGAGAATACCTTTCCAAACTATGTATAGTCCAGAAAGTGGGCGGTGTCAATAAAGGTTGTCAGCGGGCGAGCCCAGGGAGAGACGCCCGCCTCATCTACCCGATTCGCTGGATCGAAATTCCGCCGACCGCCACGTGGAGATCCACGGTATGCCCCGCCCCACCCGTGAATTTCTGTCCCACCAAATACGGGCTCCGATGCGTGCCATCGAAATCCGTATAGATGTCGCCCACGTCGCAGCGCGCCGAGATGGCGGTCTTATCGGGATCCGCCAACTGCACCACCAGATCCCCTGACTTTACCGACGCCTCCACATTGCCCTTCACGCCTGCCACCATCACATCGCCCACGCCGTGCTGAATCTTCAGATTGGCCGTGCGCGGCACCTTGATGCGATAGTCCAGATTGAAATCGCCCAAGC
>DASZMZ010000031.1:0-13267 GCA_035551455.1 Candidatus Sulfopaludibacter sp. | reverse complement strand
CAAGCGGATCGATTCCCTGGAAGCTGCCGCAACCATCGACGACCTAACCAAGCTGTTCAATCGCGGAGAAATGGAGGAGCGTATCCGTTCCTCAACTTCCGGAGCTTATAGTCTCTTGCTGATCCGCGCCGGTGGGTTGCGTGTCGCGGCGCTGAGCTACACTGCCGGAGTGGCTGCCGAATTGGCCGCGGCCTTCACCAAACGGCTGAAGAACAGCCTGCCCCAAAACGTCGTCATCGGTAGGTGGGGCGAGGAGGACTTTGTCGTCCTCTTCCACGCTCCCAAAGCCGACGCCATCAACTCCGGCAAATTCGTCGGCGAGCACCTTGCCGGATCCTACGCCTGCATTCAGGATGGGAAAACCGTCCGCCCGGCATTGCAACTCCGCATCGGAGTGGTCGATAGCAACGGAGATAAAGTCGATCGGGTCCTGGACCGCGTCAACGAATTCCTCCCCGGCAAGTAGGGTCCCTCGCGTCGCTACCTCAGCTTGAATAATGCATTGGGTCCGGCCACGCCCATTAGCTCCAGGCCCCAGTGCGGCGCCTGCTTCATCATCAGCTGGCCCAACGGTCCGTTGCCGTCCGAACCTAAAGGCGCCAACAGATACCGGTAGCCGGCATGTCGAATCACACCCGTCGCCTCCAGCCGCAGGTCTTCGGTCGGAAGTTGCACCATCGACGGCCGGTTGGAAAGCAGGCTCCATTTGCCGTCGAGCCCCTGCCCGTAGAATTCCACCGCGCAGGGATACTCCACGCTGTGCGTGATCATGTTCGCGGAAGTCAGCTTCTGTGGATGGTCCAGATCCACTTCCAGGAACATTCCGCGTCTCACGTCCTGCCACGTCCGCCATCTCGTCGATCGGTGATTGTCGAACGCCAAGGGCGCTTCCCACACATTCGGCCACGCGCGCAGACTCCAGTTCGGACTATTGAAGATGCGCACGTTATCCGAAAATAGTTGGATTTCGTCGATGTCCCATTCGCTGTCATAACTGCCGGCCATCCGAAACCGCAGAGCCCGCAAGCCCATGGCCGGCCACGACGCCGTCCAGTTATACAACGGGTCTTCTTTGAATCGGGCCGCCATGCGCAGCGTGTCGATCAGCCGGTCGCCTTCCGCCGATTGCCAGGCCACCGAAACGTCGCGCGCCGTATACGCATTCGCCACCGGCATCAGCGAGTAGATAGCGGCGTCGGGCGGCGTAAAGTGCTCCACCATCTTCGCCACGTTGTAGTCGGGCGTGTGATTTGCCAGGTAGTGCGGCTCGCTTTCCACGCCTAGTGCGGCCTTCCAGGGCAGTTCGTGGAGACGGAACGTATAGGGCGGCTGCCAGGCATTCAGCAACGGCGGCCAGCACACCAGCGCCTGCACCGCGATGACGACCCATGCCGCTTTGGCCGGCAGCATCAATGCAACGGCAAACGCCGCCAAGATGACCGCTGACATCAGGAAGCGCGCGCCCGTATTGCTCCACCAGGGCACCGCCAGAATCAACGCGCCCCACAGGCAGGCTCTCGCCGCCGGCTTGCGCCAGGCCAGAAAACCGAGCGGGAGCAGATAGAGCATGGGTCCGAAGGTCCCCATCAAGTGATCGCCGAGCGCCAGTTCCCATGGCACGCTGCCAGGCCGGACGCCGTGCAGCGAGCGCATACCTTCGGCCAGTTCGAGATCGGTCCGCACGTGGAAATAGGCATTCGGGAACAGGCTGTCGCGCAGCGGCGCTAAAGGATTGTGCGTCAGCACCGCGGCGCGAATCATCCACGGCGCAACCGCACACGCCATCCCCGCGGCCAACAGTACGGCGTGCCGAAACCGCCCCTTCAGAGCCGCCCTGCCGCTCACCAGCACAAAGACCATCGCCGCCGCGGCGGCAAAAGCGCCCGGAAATTTGATCGCGTAGCAGAAACCCGTCAGCACGCCCGCGGGCGCCAGATACCGCGTCTCGCCCGTATCCCGCCACACCAGCAGAAGGTAGAACGCAGCCAGCGTGAAGAACACCAGCGCCACATCGTTGTATGTCGACGACCCGGTCAGTCCGAACACCGGAGCGCTCCAGTAGAAGACAGCGACCACCAGCGACGCCGTGTCGCTCATCCCCAGCCGCCGGCCAATGCGAAAAATCAAGGGCACACCCGCGGCGAACAGTCCCAGTTCCACCAACTTCGCGGCGGCGTGCCGGCCAAACGCGAAGGCCATGGTGTAAACCATTTCCATGCCCTGCGGAATCAGGTCGTAGAAGCGAATGTGATCGGGAAATCCGCCTAAGCGGAGATACTCGAACGGCAAGCCCAGATGGTAGGTGAGGCCGTCGGCCTGAATCTCGGGCGCGAGTCCGTTCACCACGTAGAAGATGCCGTACGCGGCGAAGATCACCCCGGCTACCAGTCGCGCGCGCGAAGAGAGCGGCTGGACTGCGGGCGGGTTCGGCTCCACGGAGGGAGTCCGCCACTTCAGGGCCGCGATGCAGCAGATCCCCAGTCCCAGGAACGCGGGCCACCACGCAGCCTGGCACAACAGCAAAAGGAAGACCAGCAAGCTCTCGGCGGCCACCCCAACGGCCAGCAGAATCTCCGGCGGGGCCGCCGTCTTGCGGAGCAGAATCGCACCCAGCCCATACGCCGCTGCCAGCGTAAACAGTCCGCCGAAAAGTATGGCTAGCAGATTGAGCACTGCTACAAGAATGCTACAGAAGAACCGTATCGATCCGCGCGCCGTCGTCTACCGGGCTCGCCGTGCCTGCGCCGGCAACGGCTGCCGAACTCTGTTGGCCCTCGCGCAGGAAGTCGATCAATTGCTCTTCGGACCCGTCGAAATAGCCCTCCACCAGTTCGCGAATGGCGGCACGCCGCATCACATCGCGCGGCGTCTGGGGAGAATACAGAAACGCCCGGCCGGTCTTTTGGCGCGTCAGTTTACCCTTGCGCACCAGGCGGTCCAGCACGGTCATAATCGTGGTGTAGGCCAGCGGCCGGGATTGCGCCACAATTTCCTGCACGTCTCTTACTTTTCCTTGTTGCAGACCCCACAGCGCCTTCAGGCACAACAATTCGAGCGGCGGAGGAACGTCACGGGCGGATTTCGGCATCAGCTTTCCTGTTTGGGTCCGGCAGGCTGCAGCGCCTGCTTGAGCTTGTCGGCGAAGGGCGAATCGCTGCGCGGCCCAAATAACGGATGCGCGGCGGCGGCAGTCGGTACGGCGGGACGCGAAGGCTCGGCGGCCAGTTCCGGATCCACCGGTCCCGCACGCCGCGGCGCGGGCTTCGGAGCTTCCGCAGTCTGGCTCAGGTACCGGTCCATCTTCAACGCGGTCCGTTCCATGACCGAGCTGTACGAAGTGAAACAGCCGTCCACCTGCCGGTCGTTATCGATCAACGCGCGCATGCATTCCATTTTGGAATCCAGGTTGTCCAGATAATGCAGCAGCAGCGCCTCGGGAAATACCGGCACTTTGGGTGAGCCGTACTCCAGCTCGCCGTGATGACTCAGAATCAGGTGTTCCACCAGCGAACGCAACAGCGGCGGAAAGCCGGGCAGGCCGCGCACTTTGTCGCCCACCATGCGGACCGCGATGTTGATGTGCCCGATCAGTTGGCCTTCGGTGGAATACGAAAAGCCGCGCTCGTAATTCAACTCGTAAATCTTCCCGATGTCGTGGAGCACCACGCCCGTCAGCAGCAAATCCAGATCCACGTGCGCATAATGCGGACCAATGGACTTCGCCAGCGTGCACAACGAAAGTACGTGCTCGATCAGACCGCCCAGAAAGGCGTGATGTATGGTCTTCGCGGCCGGAGCGCGCCGATACCGTGACGCGATGTCCGGATCGTCCAGCATTGCATCCAGCAGGCCGCGCAAATGAGGATTGCCGATCCCCGAGACGATGGCCCGCAGTTCCTTCCACATCTCCTCCGGATCGCGTTTGGAGGAAGGGAAATAATCGCAGTACTCGATCTCGCTGTCGTCCATCCGGCGCATCTTGTGGATGGTCAACTGCGGCCGATTGTGAAAGACCTGAATCAGCCCTTTCACCTTGACGAAGTCGTCGCGATCGAAGCTGTCGATCACCTCCGTCACGTTGTCCCACATCTTGGCGTCAAGCTCGCCGGTGCGATCTCCCAGCAACAGCGAGAGATAGAACTCACCCGACTTTTTCTGCCGGATTTCTTTGGAGTTCACCAGGAAACTGGTAGTGATTACCCGGTTCGGCTCCAATTCCTTCACGTAGGGAGATTTCATTGTTTGATCGGGGGCATCGGCGGCGTTTCGGCCTTGGGCTTCACCGGCTTGCCTGCCTTGTCCGCCGCCACTGCCGTCTGCGGAGCGGATCCCTCTTTCGACGGTGTGGTTTCCTTGGCGTCCTTCGGCGTCGAAAGATCGGCGGAATCGTCAAAGCCCAGCTTTTTGTGCGTGCCGGGAATCGGCACCACGCCCAGCAGGCGCTTCGGCGCGCCCTTCGCATGCGCCGCGACTTCTTCCTTCGTCGTGGTCTGCGGCCGCAGCGTGGCTACGTCGTGCCAGCGTGTGTCCTTGCCGGGCGCCGCGCCAGTGTCGGTATAGCCGTCTTTGATTTCCAGGAAGGCCTGCTCGCGAAGACGAGTCAGATACTCGCGGAGCTTGGGGCCCATTTGAGGCTCGGCCAGAATCTGCTGGATGTTGTCCTTCACGTCGTCGAATGCGGCCTGTCCTTCTTCGTATCGCTCTTCGACCTTGAGAATCAGGAAGCCGTGCACCGGAGCATCCACCTTAATGGGATCGGTGACGTAGCCTCTCTTGGCATTGAAGACCAGCTTTTCCAGGTCGGCGCGCATCGTGCCTTTTTCCATCGGAGGCAGTTGGCCGCCGGCTTTGGCGGTCTCCGGATCGTCCGAGTAAGACGCTACAAGGTCCGTGAACTTCTCGCCTTTTCTCGCCCGCGCCGCGATGTCCTTTGCTTTGGCTTCGGCCGCAACCACCTGGTCGGAACTCTTGCCTTCCGTCGAAATTAAGATCTGGCTGAGGAACACCTGCGCCTTGCGCATGAACTCGGCCTTGTGCTCGTCGTAGTACTTCTTCAGCTCGTTCTCGGGAATCGAGATGCGCGAGCCAACCTCGGAACTCTGCACGCGGTGGATCAGGTAGGAGTTCGTCAGCTTCTGCTTGAAGTCTTCAAACGGCATGCCCGTAGCTTCGGCGACGTACGCCTGAAACTTGTCCTGGTCCGCCAGTTTGGGATCCGCCTTCTGCGCTTCCACCTGCATCTGGCCCAGCCGCTTGATGACGTCGGCGTCCACCTTCACGTCCAAATCTTTGGCCTTCTGGACCAAAAGGAGTTCGTCGATCTTTTCGCGAAGCAGGTCTTTGGCCTGTTCCTGTATCGCAGCCTGCAAGGCCGGCCCCGTCAGCTTTTGCTCCTGGCGGAGGTACATCTCGGTCTCGCGCATTTGCTCGCTCAGTTCACCGCGCGTGATGATGTCGCCGTTTACCTTCACGGCGATCTCCTCCACCACGCGAACATCCGCGGCAACAGCCAGCAAAACGCCAGCCGACATAAATATTACAAACCTGCTCAGCATCATCTTGATCCTTCTTATTTTAGCATCGCCCGCTACGCCTTTAGCCCGGCCAGTTTTCCAGCCAGGAAACGCAGAACGTCTCCAGCCGCCGTCTGTCCGTCCATTGGTAGTAGCAAGACGCCTGCCGGAGTGAACTGCGCCCCTTTTGTTTTTTCAACTATGCCCATGAGCCGGGCCGGGTCCACGCGAGTGCCTGCGTGGAACTTTATATTCAACAGGTTATGTCGCCGGTCGATGGCCTCGATGCCGATCTGTTCGGCCATCGTTTTCAGTGCTGAATATTGCAACAGGTTGCGAACGGCCTCGGGAACTGTGCCGTATCGGTCCTCCAGTTCCTTTTCGGCACGGTCGCGAGCCTCGTCGTCCGCGGCGTTGGCAATCTGCCGGTATGCCCTCAAACGCTGGTTCTCGTCGCCGATATAGTCGGGCGGAATCCGGATGTCCAGACCCAGATTCAGCGCCGAGTGGATCTCCGGCACGATCTCCTCGCCCTTCAATTCGCGGACCGTTTCCTCCAGCAGCCGGACGTAGGTGTCGAAGCCCACCGAGTTGATGTGGCCATGCTGCTCCCCGCCTAGCAGGTTGCCGGCGCCGCGCAGTTCCAGATCCAGCGCCGCGATCTTGAACCCGGCCCCCAGATCGCTGAACTCCTTGAGCGCCGCCAGGCGCTTACGAGCGATCTCGGTCAACTCGGTGTCCGGCGGAACCAGCAGGTAAGCGTATGCCCGTCGATTGCTGCGTCCCACCCGTCCTCGCAACTGATACAACTCCGAAAGCCCGTACCGCTCCGCATTCTCGATAATCATCGTATTCGCCAGCGGAATGTCCAAGCCATTTTCGATAATTGTCGTACATACCAGGATGTCGAACTCGTGCCGGGTGAACTGGAGCATCGTCTTTTCCAGCTCCGATTCGCCCATCTGGCCATGACCGACGCCGATCTTGGCACTCGGCACCAGTTGCTGGATCATCGCCGTCCGCGTCCAAATGGAATCCACCCGATTGTGGAGGAAGTAGACTTGGCCGCCCCGACCCAGTTCCAGTTCAATCGCCGAACGGACCAGTTCCGGCTGGAACGGCGCCACCACCGTGTTGATCGCCAGCCGATCCTTGGGCGGAGTCTCGATCACCGACATATCCCGCAGACCCAATAACGACATGTGTAGGGTTCTGGGAATCGGCGTGGCGCTCATACTGATTACGTCCACGCTCTTCTTCAAATGTTTGAGCCGTTCCTTGTGCTTGACCCCGAACCGCTGCTCCTCGTCCAGGATTACCAGCCCAAGATCGCGGAAAACCACGTCTTGCGACAACAGCCGGTGTGTTCCGATTGCGATATCGATCTTTCCCTCGGCCAGTTCGACCAGCGATTCCTTGATTTCCTTGGGCGAACGGAACCGGCTGAACATCGCAACCTTCACCGGAAACGATTGAAAACGCCGTTTGAACGTCTCGAAATGCTGAAATGCTAATACTGTAGTAGGTGCAAGCACCACCACCTGCTTGCCGTCGCCCAATGCCTTGAAGGCGGCCCGCATCACCACCTCCGTCTTGCCGTAGCCCACGTCGCCGCACAGCAGCCGCTCCATCGGCTGAGGACTCTCCATGTCGCGCTTGATCTCAACGATGGCGCTGAGCTGGTCGCGCGTCTCGGTGAACTCGAAGGCATCCTCAAACTCGCGCTGCCAGTTGCTATCTAGTGAGAATTGAAAGCCTTCCGCCATCTTGCGTCCGGCGTAGAGCTTCAAAAGCTCGTCCGCCATATCGCGCATTTTGGCTTTGATCCGCGTCTTGGTGCGCGTCCACGTGGCGCCGCCCATGCGGTCCAAAGAGGGCTTCGACTCGCCCGCCCCCCGGAAGCGCTGGACCAAGTCCATGCGCGTCAGCGGAACGTACAACTTCGCGCCGCCCGAGTACTCCAGCAGCATGTAGTCGCCCTGCGACTCGCCTTGCGCGATCTCGCGCAAACCCAGGTACTGCGCCACGCCATGCTCGGCATGGACCACGAAATCGCCCGGCTTCAGGTCGATCAGGTCAGCCGAAAAGGCCGCCGCCGCGGACTTCGATGGAGCGCGAGCCACCAACTCCGAGGTCTCGAACAGGTCTTCCGACCCAAATACTATAAGATTCGAATCCTGGAAGGCCGTACCGCGTCGCACCTGCCCCTTCACCAGGAAGATATTGGCGACACTGCCCGCCATATAGGCCCGTTCGGCCAGATAAGCAGGAGTCGATTCGCCCTGCGGCAGACCGAGCTGATAAGCCACGCCGTACTCGTTCAGAATATCGGCAAGCCGTTCAATTTCACCAGTTGCCGGAGCGAAGAAGGCCACGCGATTGCCCGCTTCCACCAGATTCCGCGCCTCGGCAATCGCGACTTGCATATTGCCATGGAAGGTCAGCGAAGGACGGGTGGAAATGTGCAGGTTCCCGTCGCCCTCCTGCGGCCAGCCGATCTCCAATTCCTTCAACGAGAGCTGCGGCAGAGCCGCCGCATGCCGTTCCAAATCCTCCCAGCGGAAGTAAATACGATCCGGGTCGTAGACAGGCGAAATCGGGATCTGCTCCAGCCGCTTCCAGAAGCGATCGGCCGCTCCTTTTACCAGCTCCGGCTCGTCCCAAAGCAGAATCGGCTTATCCAGCAGCGAGAAGACGGAAGACTGCCGGGGCCGCACCATCGACGTCAGCAGTTCCCATCCCGCGAAGGCCTCCCCGATGGCCGGCAATTCGCGCTCGGACACCCCGGATTCCTCCAGCAACTCGCGCAATTGCACCAGCAGCGCACGGGATCTTTGATATTCCGTGAGCGGCAGCAGCAGGCAATCCTCTACCTTCAGGACGCTGCGCTGCGACTCCACCTCGAAACGGCGGATCGACTCCACCTGGTCGCCAAAGAGATCGATGCGGACCGGCTTCGGCGTTTCCGGCGAGAAGACGTCGAGAATCCCCCCGCGCAGAGAGAATTCCCCGACCATTTCCACCGGCTCCCGCCGCTCATACCCCACGCTCTCCAGATGCGCAATCACCTCATCCAGTGGGAGTTCCTCGCCGACCCGCAAACGAAGCGCCAGTTGACGGTAGAAATCGCCCGGCTCGATTCGCAGCAGCGCCGAAGCCACCGGCAGAATGGTGATCGGCACCCGCTGGGTCGCCAGACGCCACAACCCAATTGCCCGCTGCTCGCAAATCTCGGCATGCGGCGACAGATTCTGCAACGGCAGCACGTCCAACGCGGGCAGCAACTGAGGACCGCCCTTGTGATCCGCAGCCAGCAATTCGTAGAACGTATCGATGGCTTCCGACAGCGCCTCGGCCTGCTTATTCCCATCTACTACAATAATCAGAGGTTTGCTGGCGGACTCCGCCAGCAGGACGGCATAAGCCGCCTTCGCCGTCAGCGTGAGGCCGGAGATGGACGCCTTGCCCCCGCCCGCAAGACGGTGCTGCGCCTCCTGAAACCCCGCGTCCCGGCCCAGTTCCAGAAATAAGTCACGGATGGCAGGATGAATCAATGGCCCAGAACTCTCTCAACGATATTTGTCGTAGAATAGCCTGGCTCCAGCGCTACGGTCATCACTCTCCCGCCGGCAGCTTCCACTTCTTCCCTGCCCGCGATGAAGTGCGCCCAATCCGCGCCCTTGATCAGGACATCCGGCAGCACCGCCGCGATCAACTCGCGCGGCGTCTCCTCCTCGAACAGCGTCACGGCGTCCACGGCTTCGAGCGCCAGCGCCAGTTCGGCCCGTTCCTGTTCCGGCAACAGAGGTCGCGACGGACCCTTTGCCCGTCTCACGCTGCCATCCGAATTGAGCGCCAGAATCAGCACATCGCCCAGCGACCGCGCCTGCTCCAGCAGCCGAACATGACCGGGATGCAGCAGATCGTAGCAGCCGTTGGTGAAGACCACCACCCGGCCTTCGCGCTTCCACGCCTGGCGCTGCTCTACCAGTTCCGGGCGGGTATAGAATCGAGCCACTCGCTTCAGTTTGCCACAAAGCGCTCTCCACGATTCGCCAACCCCGCGCGTCGAACTGTGCGAATGGTGCGGACTTCGTTCCTCCTGGCGATTCTGGCCGCCTCGGCGGCATCGCAGACCTTCGACGTGGCGTCGGTAAAGCGCATTTCGCTACCGCCTCCACGGGGCGGGCTGAAGCGCGAAATCACGCCCACCGGCGTCAGCCTCCACACCGCGACCATCGGCAACCTGCTCGAATGGGCCTACGGAATGACGATCTATCAGGTGGTCGGGCCAAACTGGCTGAACTGGCCCACGGATGCCGCATACGATGTGGACGCGAAAACCAGCACTCCCACCACCGAAGCCGTCCTCAAGCGAATGCTCCAGGCGCTCCTCCAGGAGCGCTTTCAACTCCAGTTCCACCGCGAAACCCGCGACACCGTCATCTACGCCCTGGTCACCGCGAAGGGCGGACCGAAAATGCGCAAGTCGACATCCACCGGAGAGCCAAAGATTCGCTGGACCGAGTCGTTCGGCACGGTCTACGAGCGGATGCCCATGGCGCAATTCGCCTTCTCCCTGGAGCGGCCCTTCCAACCGCGTCATGTCGCCGACGAGACTGGACTAACGGGTACCTTCGACTTCACGCTGGACTTGGCTCAGTACCTGCTCGATCCCGTCACTGGAGAAGTCGAAAAGGACAGCATCGGACGGCTGGACGAGGCGGGCGCGCTGATTCGAGCCTTGCCCCAGCAAATTGGCCTCGCGCTGCAGCGGAAAACGGTCCCCATGGAGGTTTTGGTGATCGACCACCTGGAGAAGAATCCCACGGCGAATTAGGCGCTATGATTTGTTGCATGCGTCTCGCCGCAGCTCTGCTTCTTCCCTTGCTTCTCCCCGGACAATCGTTGCCCGGACAATCGTTGAAGGACGCCCTCCATGCCCGCATCGGCGACTTCCCCGGCGCCGTCTCGCTCTACGCCAAGAATCTGGACACGGGCGCCACCGTCGGCATCAAAGAAACAGACCCGGTGCGCACCGCCAGCACCATTAAAGTCGCCATCATGATGACCGCCTTCGATGCCGTGTCGCGCGGTCAGGCCAAATGGACCGAGCCCCTCACCATCACTCCGCAGGAAAAGGTGAGCGGCACCGGAATCCTGGACAGCGAGTTCAGCGATGGCGTGAAGCTGCCCCTGAGCGACGTCATGCACCTCATGATGGTGCTGAGCGATAACACCGCCACCAACATGATCATCGAGCGCTTCACGGCGGACGCCGTCAACGCCTACCTCGACAAGCTGGGCATCAAGACCACCCGCTCCATGCGCAAAATCCTGGGCAAGAACGGTCCCGCCGGACTCTCCGCGGCGGGCAAACTCCCGCAGAATCAGAAATACGGCCTCGGCGTTTCCACGCCCCTGGATATGGTGACTCTGCTTGAGAAACTGAATCGCGGCGAGATCGTCAATCCCGACGCCTCCAAAGAAATGCTGGCCGTCATGAAGCGCTGCCAGGATTCCACCGGCATGCGTCGCAAACTGCCCGATTTCACGATCGCCAACAAGACCGGCGCGCTCGACGCTCTGCGGTCCGACGTCGGCATCGTGTACACAAAGGGCGGCGCCATCGCCATGGCGATTACCGTCGACGGCATCCCGCACGTGGACTACGGCCCCGACAATCCGGGCAGTATTCTGATCTCCGACCTCGCCAGGCTCCTGGTAGACAACCTTACAAAGAAGTAGGCGGACCGCCTGATATACTTCCTCTAAAGCACTGGAGGGATAATGCCAGCAGTCAAATTCACCCTGAACGGCAAGGCGCAGTCCGTGGATGCCGTTCCGGCCATGCCTCTGCTCTGGGTGTTGCGAGATACCCTGGGCCTCACCGGCACCAAGTTCGGATGCGGCATGGCGCTGTGCGGCGCCTGCACCGTCCACGTGAACGGCCAGCCCACGCGCTCCTGCGTGACCCCGCTTTCGAGTGTCGCGGGCAAGAGCGTGACCACGATCGAAGGACTCTCGCCGGAACATACCACCCCGGTGCAGTTGGCCTGGATTGAGGAAGACGTGCCGCAGTGCGGCTATTGCCAGTCTGGCCAGATCATGACGGCGGCGGCGCTCCTGGCCAAGACCAGGAATCCCACCGATGCCGATATTGACGAGGCGCTGCGCGGCAATATCTGCCGCTGCGGCACGTATGACGGAATTCGCAAGGCGGTCCATCGTGCCGCTGCCATGATGCGCGAAGGCGGTGCGAAATGAATCGACGCAACTTCCTCCGTACCGCCGCCGCAGCCGCGGGCGGCCTGATGGTGGGCTTCTCCATTCCCGAGCGCCTGTCGGCGGACACTCCCGCCTCTGAATCGAAACTCAACGCCTTTGTACACGTCGGCGCAGACGACCACGTCACGCTCTTCATTCACAAATCCGAGATGGGTCAAGGCACGGTCACTTCGCTCTCCATGCTCCTCGCCGAGGAGTTGGAGTGCGATTGGAAAAAGATCCGCACCGAATTCCCGGGCGTGAGTCCGGAATACGGCGGCTTTCAGGGCGTGGTGGGCAGCCAGAGCATCCGCACGTCGTGGCAGTCGCTGCGGCAGGCCGGCGCTAACGCCCGCGAGATGCTGGTGCAGGCGGCGGCCCAGAAGTGGGGCGTCGATAAAGCGCAGTGCCGCGCGGAGAATAACTCTGTCGTCAATACGGCCACCAAGGCCCGCCTGAGTTACGGCAGCCTGGCCGAAGCAGCCTCCAAACTGCCGGTGCCCACTGGCGTCGCTCTGAAAGATCCCGCGCAATTCCGCATCGTCGGTAAACCGATGAAGCGGCTGGACACGCCTTCCAAAGTGAATGGCACGGCGGAATTCGGCATCGACGTTCGGTTGCCCAATATGAAATACGCCGTGGTGGCCCGCTGCCCGGTATTCGGCGGCAAGGTGGCCAGTTTCGACCCGGCGAAGGCGAAGGCTGTTCCCGGCGTCACCAACGTTTTGCAGATCTCGAACGGCGTGGCTGTGGTCGCCGACAATACCTGGTCGGCCATGCAGGGTAAGCGCGCGCTGGAGATTCAGTGGGACGAAGGCAAGACCGCGGCCTTCAGCTCGCCCGGCATCAGCCAGACTCTCGCCGATACGACCAAGCAGCCCGGCCAGCCGCAGAAAACGGTGGGTGATGCGGTGGCCGCGCTGGCTTCGGCGGCAAAGAAGCTCGACGCCCTGTATGAAGTTCCTTACCTGGCCCACGCCCCCATGGAGCCGCTCAACTGCGTCGCCGATGTGCGCAGCGACCGGTGCGACATCTACGCTTCCACGCAAATGCAGACTTCGGCGCGCGCGCAGGCGGCGAAAATGGCCGGCCTCAAACCGGACGCCGTGCAGGTGCACACCAAGTACCTGGGCGGCGGCTTCGGACGCCGCGCGCAGGCCGATTACGTGGGAGAGGCGACCGAGATTTCCAAGGCGGTCGGCATACCCATCAAGCTCACATGGTCGCGCGAAGACGACCTGCAGCAGGATCTCTACCGT
The DNA here is from genome assembly GCA_035551455.1 of Candidatus Sulfopaludibacter sp. Taxonomy (GTDB): domain Bacteria; phylum Acidobacteriota; class Terriglobia; order Bryobacterales; family Bryobacteraceae; genus Sulfopaludibacter. The sequence goes on along the minus strand of DASZMZ010000031.1, from coordinate 228 downwards.
CCCGCCTCGGTGACGCGATTTGCCGCGGGTCTGGACGCCGATGGTTGGCCCGTGGCATTCCAGTCGCAGACCGCCTGCACCTATTTCGGCGGCGCGCGCACCGCGGTGGAGGGCATCGCCGATACGCCGTACGCCATCCCGAATATGCTGGTGGGCTCGCACAATGTCGACCCCGGCATACCGGTGAGCTACTGGCGCAGTGTCGGCTATTCGCAGAATACGTTTTTC
>DASZMZ010000030.1:0-10292 GCA_035551455.1 Candidatus Sulfopaludibacter sp. | reverse complement strand
TCGCATCCCCAACTGATGCTCGCCGAAATCCACCTGCGGCAGCACGAGCCCGCGGCCGCCGCGGACTGCCTCGAAGACTTCCTCCAACACCACCCCGACTGGCCCCAGGCCGCCCACATGCGCGAAACCATCGAAGCGCTGCGAAGGTAACGGAGGATCTTCTCACCGCCGAGACGCCGCGGCTAGTGCCGCAATGCGCTCTGACAGGCGAGCGAAGCGAGCCACAAAACCCCTATCCCCAACCCCCATCCCCGACCCCTACAGTTTTACCGCCTTAAACCCGCCCTTCGACCGATCGTACAGCCAGATCGCGCCGAAGACCAGCAGCAGCAGCGCCGGCAGCACGGCCACCGCGCGGAACGATGCCTGCGACGCCTGCCCGAGGACCGCCTGCAGTTTGTCGCCCGACAGATTCTTGAAGGCTTCCTCGCCTCCGGCCACTTCAATTTTCTTCGAATCGAAGATCCGGCCCATGGCAGGCAGGACGAACTGAATCGACAGCGTGCCTGCCGTGCCCATCAGTCCCATCAGCACGGCGCCGCCGCGCGGGAAGCGCTCCGAGGCGGTCGCGAGCATCGTCGGCCACATGTAGCACACGCCCGTGCCCCAAACCGACGCGGCCAGAATTCCCGTCACCGGCGAATTGGCGAAACTCAACGCCACCAGCCCCAGCGACGCCAGCAGGCAGGAGCACCAGAGCAGCCCGATGGGCGACAGTTTGTGAACCAGCGGTCCCGCGAAATGGCGCGCCACGAACATCAGTCCGCTGACGTAGACCAGCAGCAGGATGCCCTGCATGTGGACCGTCCGGGTGAGCGCCAAGTCGACCCATTGGCCCGGCGCCAGTTCCGACGCCGCGGTCAGGAACATCGAGCAGAAGAGCACCAGAAACATGGGATTCAGAATCTCGCGTAACATCGAACCCATGGAGATGCCGGACGCCGCCCGTTCGGTGGGCGGGAACTTCAGGCCGATGCACAGGACGATCACGACAACCGCCGGCAGCAGAATCAGCGCCAGTTTGGCCTGCCAGCCCACGCCGAACTGACCGAGACCATACCCCAGCAATCCGCCGGCAATCAGGCCGCCCGGCCACCAGGCATGCAGCGCGTTCAGCTTGGCCGTCTTATCATCGGAATAGAGGGTGGCGGTGAGCGGATTGATCACGGTTTCCACGAGTCCCCAACCGATCCCGGTGATGGCGGCGCCCGCCAGCAGCACGGTGTACACACTGCCCCCGCCGGCCAGCGACGACGCGAAGAGAATCACCAGCGTCCCCACGATGAAACAGAGGCCGGAAAGCGGTAGCATGATCGCCATCCCGATCGCGTCCAATAGGGAACTGCCGATCGCAATGGTGAAGGCAAAACCAAGGAATGGAACGCCCAGGATAGAGCCGATCATTTCGGCCGAATGGGCCTTATCGATTGGATCGAAGAAGATGCGCTGAAGGTCCGTGGCGATATCGGCCCGCAGGCTGGCAGCCAGGCCGGCGGTAAAGAGCGCCAGCAGGCTGACCAGAAACAGACGGGGTTTGTTGTATGCGGCATGGCGAGCTGCGGCAACGGCAGTCGCGGTCTTATCAAGCATGGTTTGTACAGCATACACGATCCCAACGGGATATTTGGTAACCTTTTGCAGCCCGCGGAGTATTGATTGATGAAAAGCATGGAGGACGAACAAATCATGCGCGATGTCCGGGCCGGTGAGGTCGGCAAGCTGGAAACGCTTTTCGACCGCCACCATCGGGCGTTGCTGCACTATTTCTTACACCTCACCGGCAATCGGGCGGCGAGCGAAGACATGGTGCAGGAAGTGTTTTTCCGTATTTTAAAGTACCGCCACACCTACCAGACCGAGTCCACCTTCCGAGCCTGGATGTTTCAGATCGGCCGGAACGTGCACGCGGACCATGCCGGCAAACACAAGGCTGAAGTGGCCCTGCCGGAAGAATCGGTGAACCTCAGCAGCAGCGAGGTAGCGCCGGATAAACAGGCACAGAACAAGCAGGAGACGGCTCTCCTGCATCGCGCCCTGGCGTCGCTGCCAGAAGAAAAACGCGAAGTGCTCATCATGAGCCGGTTTCTGGACCTGAAGTATGAAGAGATCGCCACCGTTCTGAAATGCGAAGTGGGGACGGTGAAAGTGCGGGTGTACCGGGCGCTGCGCGAATTGGGCGACCGGTTTTTCGCACTGCGCGGAGAGCGGGCAGCATCATGAATTGCGAGAGGATTAAAGAACAAATTCCCGAATGCCTCGCCGGACGCCTGGAAAAGGTGGAACGCGAGAAGGTCATCGAACACCTGGAAACGTGCTCGGGCTGCCGCAACGAACTGGCCGAGCTGGGCGTAGTGTGGCGCGGCATGGAAGCCCTGGCGATTCCGCCGGAAGTCGAACCCGCCATGAAAGGCCGGTTCCAGGAAATGATGCAGGCCTATCAGGAAGGCATGTTGGCCGCGGAGTCGCATGCCCGGCGCGAGACCGCTCCGGCAGGCAAGGAGACGGCGAAAGCCGGGTGGGCCGGGTTCTGGCCGCGGCGTCCCATTTTCCAATTCGCCCTCACCTTCGCCCTGTTGATGGTGGGAGTCTTCGCCGGCAAGTTTGCTTTCGCGCCGCACGGTGAGAATCCGGAGATGGCGCAACTCAAGGGTCAGGTGGAAGGCTTGCGTCAACTGGTGGCGCTCTCGATGCTGCAGGAACAGTCGCCCAGTCAACGGTTGCAGGGCGTCACGTATAGCGTGCAGATGGCGCAGCCCGACGCTCAGGTGGAGCAGGCGCTTTTGCGGGCGGTCACGCACGACGGCAACATCAACGTGAGGCTCTCCGCGGTGGAAGCGCTGGAGAAATACGCCACGAAGCCCGAAGTCCGGCGGGCACTGGAAGACGCCGTCCCGGTGCAGGAATCGCCCATTGTCCAGGTGGCGCTTATCGAACTGCTGGCGCAGTTGGGCGATAAGGCTTCGGCCCCGGCGCTACAGAAACTGGTCAGCGATCCTCAAACCGATGAGACGGTCAGACAGCACGCGGCGCAAGCGCTGCAGAAACTGAACGGTAAGGAAATGGGAGTGGCAAGATGAGACGCCTGGCGATCCTCGCAATCGCATGTCTCCCCGCGCTATGCGCCGATTGGGACGACTGGAAGAGCTGGAAGTTCGACGAACAGGAAACTATCAAGCGCAGCTTCGACGTGCCGGGCACCGGCCGGAAACTGCTGGTCGATAACATCATCGGCTCGATCCACGTCACCGCTTACGATGGCAGCCAGGTGCAGGTTTCGGCTCAAAAGCATATCTACGGCCGCTCCGCCGAAGCCGTGCAGGAGGCCAAGCGCGACATCAAACTGGACATGTCGCAGCAGGGTAGCTTCGTGCGCCTGTACGTCGATGGTCCTTTCCGCGGCTCTAACGGCAACACCAACTACCGCGGCGAACAATACTACGGCTATCGCGTGGCCATCGATTACGAGATTCAGGTACCGCGCAACATCGAACTGGATCTGAGAAACATCACCAATGAAATCTCCGTGAAGGGCACTACCGGCGATTACCAGATTCACGGCCTGAACGGCGGCATCGAAATGCAGGATATTTCCGGCAGCGGCGCCGTGAACACACTGAACGGCAAGGTGAAAATCACGTTCGCGCGGAATCCCGAACACGACACCCAATTCCATACCCTGAACGGCGCCATGGATGTTTATTTTAAAGAACCGCTGAATGCCGACCTGCACTTCAAGACGCTGAACGGCGGGGTCTTCACGGATTTCGATGTATCGCCGCTGCCGAGTACGCCGCCTGCCGGGCAGAACCGCAACGGCATGTTCTACTACCGCAGCGACAACCGCAATGGCTCAGCGCGGGTAGGAAAAGGCGGACCGTCGTTGACGTTCAACGGTCTCAACGGGGCAATCCGGCTGCACACCAAGACTTTGTAGAGGACACTTTCATGAAACAGACATTAGCCCTCGCGGGCATGACACTAGCTGTGTGCGCGCTGGCCGGCGCACAGGATACGGGCAACCGGGTCGTAGTTCCCGGACGCAACGGATCGCACGCCCGGATGCTGGAAGCCAGCGTGATCAGCGGCGAGATCATCGTGAAAACCGGTAGCGGCAACGACGTGATCGTGGAGGTCAACGGCGACAAAACGCCGCCGCGCCCCTCCGCGAATACGCCCCCCGGGATGCACCGCATCGATATCCCCTTCAACGCCCCGCTGCGGGTGGAGGAAGGTCCCGACGCGATCCACGTCAGTCTGACACCGCGCGCCGGCGGCGACACCCTCACCATTACCGTGCCGGCGAATATCTCCCTCAAGCTGAATGCCACCCACGGCGACGTGAAGGTGGACGGCGTACGCGGCGAGATTGATGCGGCGTCGACACATGGCGATATCACTTTGACGAACGTCTCCGGCACCGTGGTAGCAAATACCATGCACGGCTCTCTGAAAGTGTCGATGAATCAGGTGGATCAGTCGAAGCCGCTCTCGTTCACCACCATGAGCGGAGAGATCGACGTGACCCTGCCGGCGGATGTGAAAGCCAACGTGAAACTACGCGCGCTGCGGGGCGAGATCTGGAGCGACTTCGATGTGAAACTGACGGGTAGCGCCCCAATCACCCGCGGCACATCAGGCGGCGGCCGCCTGATCATGATCGATCGCACCATGAACGGCACGATCAACGGAGGCGGAGTCGACGCGACCTTCTACACCGTCAATGGCAAAATCATGATTCATAAGAAGTAGCGAAAGGAGTCAGAAGACAGGAGTCAGAAGACAGAACCCTCGCCCAGCGATAGATCCTGAAAAGGCGGAAGAACCCCCGCCATTCTGTCTCCTGTCTCCTGCCTCCTGCCTCCTTCTTCTGTCAGAATGGTCTTTGCTCCATGGTTGAGACCATTCGTGAAGTTTCCGCGAGCGACGCGCGCGTCGCTCTTTTCGATTTCGACGGGACCCTGTCCCTGATCCGCACCGGCTGGATGCAGGTGATGGTGCCCATGATGGTGGAGGTTCTGGCCGAACTCTCCACCGGTGAAACGGAAGATCAACTCCGCACCGTCATCGAGGATTTCGTCTGGCGCCTCACCGGCCGCGAGACCATCTACCAGATGATCGCCCTCGCCGCCGAGGTGGAAAAGCGGGGCGGCACTCCCCTTCCCCCGCTGGCCTACAAGCGGCGCTACCTCGATCGACTCCACGCCGTCATCGCCGACCGTCTGCGCGAACTCCGCGGCGGCCTCTGCTCCCCCGACAAGTACCTGGTGCCCGGCGCGCGCGCCCTGCTGGAAAGCCTGAGATCCCGCGGCCTCCGCCTCTACCTGGCCAGCGGCACCGACGAGGTCTACATGAAGGAAGAGGCCGACCTGCTGGACGTCTCCCGCTACTTCGATGGCGGCGTCTATGGCGCGCTGGACGATCCCGAGGCCTTTTCCAAGCGCCTGCTGGTGCAGAAAATTCTCGCCCTCCCGGGGGCCCGGGGCCAGCAGCTATTGGCCTTCGGCGATGGCTACGTGGAAATCGAAGAGGTCAAGCAGGTGGGCGGTGTCGCCGTCGGCGTTGCTACCGACGAACCCGCCTGCGTCGTCCCCGACGAGTGGAAGCGGACCCGCCTGATTGGCGCCGGCGCCGATTATATCGTGCCGAATTTCACCGACGAGGCTCTGCTCCCCACGCTATTCCGCCCGCGCAGCAAGTACGCCACCTTCGATCGCTCGCGCCTCTTCATCCAGCCGCTCTCCGACCGCAAGCACGATCTTCACATCGAGCGCTGGATGGCGCTCAGCGACTCCCCTCCGCCGTTCTCCCACCCGGACCTGCCGCTCATCGCCGAGCGTCTCCGCGCTGCCCAAAGCGCCAGCGCCGCGCGCATCCTCATGATGGGCGCTCACGTGCTTCGCGCCGGAGTGAATCGTCACCTCATCGACCTGCTGGAGCGCGGCCACATCGATCACATCGCCATGAATGGGGCCGGCGCCATTCACGATTACGAACTGGCGCGCATTGGCGCCACCACCGAGAGCGTCGACCGCTACATCCGCACCGGTGAGTTCGGCCTCTGGCGCGAAACCGGCGAATTGAACGACTGGATCCGCGAGGCGGCCGACCTCGGCCTGGGACTCGGCGAAAACGTCGGACGCCGCATCGACGCCTCCGATTATCCGCCCAAGGATCTCTCCGTCTTCGCCGCCGCCTACCGCGCCGGTGTGCCCGTGACCGTACATGCCGGTATCGGCTACGACATTCTGCACGAGCACCCGAACTGCGACGGAGCCTCCCTGGGCGCTGCCAGCTACCGCGACTTCCTGATTTTTGCGCGCACCGTGGAGCGCCTCGAAAACGGCGTGCTGCTGAATTTCGGCTCGGCCATCATGGGTCCCGAGGTTTATTTGAAGGCTCTGGCCATGTCGCGTAATGTGGCGCGGCAGGAAGGCCGGTCCATCCGCCAATTCACCACTGCGGTCTTCGACTTGGTGCCGATTCAGGGCGACGTGCGCAAAGAGCTGCCGAAGACGGATCCCGGCTATTACTTCCGTCCGCACAAGACCATCCTGGTGCGCACGGTGGCCGATGGCGGCGAGAGCTATTACTTCTGTGGGGAGCATCGCGCCACCGTGCCTGCACTGTGGCGCGAACTACAACCGTGACGCGAGCCGAGATACTGGACGAATTTCGCAAGCTGCGCGTGCTGGTAGTGGGCGATGTCTGCCTCGACCGCTGGTGCCGCTACGATCCCGACCTAGCCGTTCCTTCGCGCGAGACCGGCATCCCGCGAATCGGCGTGGTCTCGACCGAAGTGACCCCGGGCGCGGCCGGCACCGTGGCGTCGAATGTGGCGGCGCTCGGCGCGCAAGTCTCCGTAATGGGCGCCATCGGCGTGGATGGCTTCGGCTATGAATTGCGCGGTGCGCTGGAGCGTCGAGGTATTGGCCACGACCTGCTCCAATCGCCGGAAATCGGCACCTTCACTTATACCAAGCTGATTCACGCACGCACGGACGTGGAAGACCTGCCGCGCGTCGACTTCGTGAACACGACTCCGCTGCCGCCCGCGCTCGACTCCGAATTGGTGCGGCGATTGGAGCATGCGGCGCCGCAATTCGACGTCCTCATCGTCTCCGATCAGGCCGAGACGAATCAGGGAGGCGTGGTCACCGCCCGGATGCGCGATGCCGTGGAGCGCATCGCAGTTGCCAATCCACGCATGGTGGTGTGGGTGGATTCCCGAATGCGGCCGGAATTATTTCGCCGCGTCGTGGTGAAGCCCAATCGTGACGAGGCAGACGCAGCCTGTCTTCGCGCACTAGGCGTACTGGACCATGCAGGACTACGCCGCCACATGGATGCGGCTCTGCTAGTCGTGACGCACGGAGGCGATGGCGCCGAAGTGATCGATGCACAGGGTACTACCTGGGTCCACACCCGCCGCGTGGAGAATCCGACGGACGTCTGCGGCGCCGGCGACAGCTTCTCAGCCGGCGCGGCGCTGGCGCTGAAAGTCACAGGCAACGCGCACCAGGCCGTCGATTTCGGCAACCTGGTGGCATCGATTACGATTATGAAGAAGGGAACTGGAACAGCGTCGCCTGAAGAATTACTGCGCTACTCAGCGGTGAATTGACTATGATCCGGTTTGGCGGCCCGTACAGCATAGGCCACCAGCTCTGCCGTAGAATGCAGGCCTACCTTGCGGCAGATGTGTTTGCGATGATTGGCTACCGTCTCGACGCTCAGATGCAGCGCTTCGGCAACCTGTTTACTTGTTTTTCCTTCACCCACGAGAGCTAGTACCTGCAGTTCTCTCGCGGTGAGCTTGCGATTCCCGTTTTCCGACAAGCTTGGGATCTCCCGATTTGACGTTATTTGATTCCTGAAGAAGCGTCTACGGGTGGCGCGAAGGGTCTACTTCCTTAAACGTGAAGAACGGGATGGTGGTTACAGAAGTACTGGACCGAATGTACGAAAATGACCTTAAAAGGTCATTCCAAGACCTAACCGCCAGTGGTACAGTCACTTTGTGCAAAGCAGCACTCACTGAACCCCAAGATGCAAGAGAACAGTTTTCTTACACCCAAAGAAAAAGAAGTCCTCAAGTACATTGGCCAGGGAAAGACGAGTAAGCAGATAGCTGTCGCCCTGAACTTGAGTGTCTTCACGGTGAGCAATCACCGTAGACACATCTGCAAGAAATTCGGCCTTCACTCCACTGCTCAATTGGTGGCGTTTGCGGTGAACCATCCGCAAACGCGCGCCAAAGTAGGTGGCCCGGCCGAAGGAACAGGAGCGCCCTGAACGGCGTGGCCGGCCACGTCGCCGGCCTTTACCGATTGAAATCCTGTTTGGCCTGAACCCGCTTCAGGTAGGTCTCTACAGCGGCTTTGGATTGGTCCGGAACACCCATCGTCAGTGCGGTCTCCAGATGTTTTGCCGCGTCGTCGAAGTTGCCTCCGGCCGAATCCACGCGGGCCTGCGCCAAATTGGAGATCCAATGATTAGGGAATCGCTTCGACACCAGTCGAAACGTTTCTAATGCCTCAGGCTGCCGATTTTGCGCCTGCAGTTGACGACCGAAGAAATAGATCTGCGTGACGTTGCCGATTTCCATCGCTCGGTCGTGCGACGCTTTGGCGTCGGCGGTCCGGTTTAATGCGCCCAGCAGACCGGATCTGGTCATCAAATTCTCGAAGCGCTCTTCGTTCTGAATGGAGAGTTCGCTCCAGTGCAGAGCCTCGTCCAGGTTGGTCTTGTGCTGCAGACAGTAGACTGCCGCCTCTTCCCAGCCCACCCAGGTGTACTGTTTCCCACCACGCAGCTCGCGCCGCAGGCTCTCCAGAGTAGGCTTGACTTCGTTCGCGGACACGCGGAACGGCACGGCCAGTTTTTCCCAGCGCAAGGTGATCACCGCGGATTCAGGCTTCACGTCGTCGAAATCGTAGGACAAGGCTTCGCGCATTTCGCCGGGCTGCGGCTTGACGGTCACACGCAGCGCGTCCTCCGCCTTGTCGTACGTGAAACTGCCCCACGAGGAAGAATTCTTCGAGAAGATAATTTCCCAGGAATCGGGACCGGGCATCATGTGCAGTCCGTAAGTTCCCGCGGCCAGCGCCTGGCCTTCGATGCTGACGGCATCGCTGAATTGGATGGTGGTGTTTTCGTTGGCGCCGGCGCGCCAGACCTGCCCGTACGGGACCAGCCCGCCCCACACTTTACGGCCGCCTACCAGCGGACGATGGTAGGTGATGGTGATATCGGTTACGCCGAGCCGTTGACTGACGGTGGCGCGCTGGCTGTTTTCAGGCAGCAAGACAAGCGTTTGCCCGGCGGCAAACGTAGCGAAAGAAAGGCACATCGCGACGAGTCGAGTGGTATGCATAGTTCCTCTGATCGCGAATATGGACGTGCCGCCGGAACGATGGTGAGGATTCGCTCGTGTTAACTGTTGCGGTGCCGGATGCGCAGGCTGTTCCAGCTTCCGTCCGCCAGCCAGCCGCCATCGACGCGGAGTTCCATGCCGTTGACGAAGCCGCTGCGGGCCGGGTCGGCCAGGAAAGCGATGGCTTCGGCGATGTCGTCGGGCCGTGCGAAGCGCGCCATCGGCACCCGATCCTCGATGTCCGCGTCACTGTAGCTGCCGCCGGCCTGGTCCGCCACATCCATCTCCGTCTTCACCCATCCGGGGCAGACGGCGTTGCAGCGTACGCCACGTCCGCCCCATTCCGCCGCCAGCGTTCGCGTGAGTCCGATGAGTCCGTGCTTACTGGAATTGTAGGCGGCGCGATCGGCGATGCCGGAGAGCCCGGCCACCGAGGCGACGTTCACAATCGCGCCCGAGCGCTGCTCCAGCATCTGCCGGCCAAATGCGCGGCAGAGCAGAAAGGGTCCGGTAAGATTGACCTCCAGCACCCTGCGCCATTCGGCAGCGCCCGTCTCTTCGGCGGGGCGGATGAAGCTGATACCTGCGTTGTTGACCAGCGCATCCACGCTGCCGAACCGCGCCACCACGGCGTCCGCCATGCGCTGCACGTCGGCTTCGTTGGAGACGTCGCCCGTCAGTTCCATGGCGTCGGCGCCGGCCGTTCGAACAGCGTGGAGGGTCGCCGGCGAGGGCTGAAGATCCACCAGCGCCAGGGCGTAGCCGCGTGCCGCCAAAAGCTCCGCCGTACGCTTGCCGATACCCTGCGCAGCGCCGGTCACCACCGCGACGTTCATCCTTGCCATCACTCCAGCATAACCTTCGACTACTTGTAACGTCCGGCGGCCGTTCCTTACGATAGAGCTCGAGCCCTATCCTT
>DASZMZ010000029.1:0-3739 GCA_035551455.1 Candidatus Sulfopaludibacter sp. | reverse complement strand
ATCGCGCTGGCTACTTCGCGAAGCTGGCAGAGCGATCCAATCCAGATACAGGACCAAGGGTGGCCGCCGCTGCGCGGAGTGGCGAGAAACACGCTGGCGCTGGTAGTGATCCAGGTGGGGTTGGGGGCGGCCTTCCGCTATGGGTCGATCGGAGTGATGGTCCACATCCTCGGCGCGCTAGTCGTGGTGGTGTTCATTCTCACGCTCGTGGTGCTGGTAACGCTGATGCCCGAGCATCCTACGCTGCGTCCGGCGGCGATCACGTTGGGCGTGGTGACGTTCGCGCAAATTTTCTTGGGGCTCACGGTGGTGTCGCTGGGATCGGCGAAAGCCAACGCAGGCCTGGCCGCAGGAGTGGCAGCCGCCCATGTGGCGACAGGTGCGGTCACGCTGGCGGCGACTCTGGTGGTGGCGCTGGAAGTTTGGCGGAATGTGCGTCCCGCAGTGGCAGCCACGGCGGCGAAGGATCACGAACTGAGTTCGTAGAAGCCGGCCATCATTCTGCGCCTATACCGCACGGTTCAAGTTTCCTCGCTCCGCCGTAACCTATAAGAATGAAACTTCGCGATTTAGCGGCGGCCTTGGGCTGCGATCTATTCCCGCGCGCCGGCGATGGCGATGCAGGCGCTATTGAGATCAAGGGCGTGGCTGGGATGGAGCAGGCGGCGCCGGATCAGCTCACCTTCCTCGCCAATCCCAAGTACGGCCACAAGGTCAAGCAAACGCGCGCCGGAGCGATCCTGGTCACTAAACCGATCGATGGGATTGCGTGCGCTCAGTTGATCTCCGCCAATCCTTATCTGGATTTCGCGCGCGCGCTGGAACTGTTCTATCGTGCTCCGCGGCCCGCGGCGGGGATTCACGCGACGGCTTCCATCGCTCCATCCGCGAGGATCGGCGAAAACGCTTCTATCGGCCCCTACGCGGTGGTGGGCGAGAATGCCACGCTCGGCCGCAACGCTGTGCTGCAGCCGCACGTGGTCGTCTATGACGGCGCTGTCATCGGCGATGATTTTTACGCCCATTCCCACGCGGTGGTGCGCGAGTTCTGCCGCATCGGCAATCGCGTCACGCTGCAAAATGGTGTAGTGGTCGGCGGCGACGGCTTCGGTTTCGCAAAACGCGCCGACGGCACGCACTACAAGATCGTGCAAAGCGGCATCACGGTGATCGAGGACGACGTCGAGATCCAGACGCTGACGTCGGTCGATCGCGCGACAGTGGGCGAGACCCGCGTGAAACGCGGCGCCAAGATCGACAGCCTGGTGCAGGTGGGGCATGCCTGCGTGGTCGGGGAGGACAACATTATTTGCGCGCAGACTGGACTCGCCGGGTCCAGCGTGCTTGAGAAAAATGTCTTACTGGCGGGACAGGTGGGCATTTCGGGGCACTTGACGATACACGACAATGTGGTGATCTACGCGCAGAGCGGTGTGGGGGGCGATGTGGCGGCGGGGTCGGTCATCAGCGGCTCGCCGGCGTTCGATGCGCGCGAATGGTTGCGCGCCATCACAGCGTTTCAGAAGTTGCCGGAAATCCTGAAGGCGGTGCGACAATTGGAACGTCGCAGCCGCTCTATGGAAGAGCCTGCAAAAAATTAACATGCCCAGACATCTAGATTATGAAGGTCACTTGCCGTTGGCGTACCGGAATCCCGAGTTCGTGGACGGGCCGGAAGGCCGTTCGATGCGCATTCTCAGCGAATATCTATATCCTTTGGCGCACTTCCGGCGAGAGCGGGTTCACGATACGGTGGTGTTTTTCGGTTCCGCCCGGCTTATGGAAATGGGTCCATTGGGGCGCTACTACAACGAGGCACGGGAGCTGGCGCGCCGTCTCACAGCGTGGTCCGACGGACTTCCCGATTCGACACGCCGCTTTGTGGTCTGCAGCGGCGGCGGTCCCGGCATTATGGAAGCGGCCAATCGCGGCGCCTGCGATGCCGGGGGCAAAACCGTAGGACTGAACATCGGTCTTCCTTTCGAACAGCGCCCCAATCCGTTTGTGACGCCCGAACTCAATTTTGAATTTCATTACTTCTTCATGCGCAAGTTCTGGTTCGCCTACCTGGCGAAGGCGCTGGTGGTTTTCCCGGGCGGCTTCGGAACTCTCGACGAATTGACGGAGATCCTCACTCTGGTGCAGACCCAGAAACTGATGAAGCGGATGGTGGTGATCCTCTACGGCACTACTTTCTGGAAAGAAGTGATCAACTTCGACGCGCTGGTGAGGCACGGAATGATTTCGGCGGATGATTTGAACCTGTTCCAATTTGCCGACGACGTCGATACGGCGTTTAAGGAATTGGAAAGCGGACTAACGAGATATTACCTACAGGACGAACAGGACCTGCCAGGTATTGCCAAGTCACAGGTGTAAGGGCCGATGCTCCCGCACCGTCGCTGCTCCGGCAAGATGGCGTGAACTTCCAGCCTGCGCCATCCGATAGTTGATAGGTGTAACAAATACGGCCGCCGGGGCCTCATTTTCATTGGCGTCCGGGCGCCATTCTATTGAGCCTGAGATGGCGATGACCAGTCGAAAGTCGGCGTAGGGTAGGATAACATCGTGGGACCGGAAAACCAGAATCCGCTCGATGAACTGCATCTGCTCGAGCAGCAGGTCGACCAGATTACCGAGCTGGCGGGCCTCAAGCCCATTTTCTTTCGAGTAGATGAATTGGCGAAGGAGTATCCGGCCGATTTCGAAGTCCAGCTTGCGGCGAGTGAAGTCAAGCAGCGGGTTGTAACACGCGGCACCGTCTTGAAGCAGTTGGGACAGACCATGCAGGGCGCCGTTCCGGTCGTGACCGGCCTGACTCCGGTGTCTTCGTCGACGCCTCCACCGCTGCCAGTTCCGCCACTTTCCGCGCCTGAAACTTTGGCGAGTCCGCCACCGCTCTCAACTACGTCGTCGGCTTTTCAATCTCCGCCAGCTCCCGGCGACCGGCCGCTTCTGCCACCAAATCTCCCCAGGCCGTTGCCGGCCGCCGCGGGAACGGGCAAGGGATGGAAGAGCGCCCTGCTGGTGGGAGCGATCGTGGGCGTGCTGATCTCCATCGCAGTCCTGGCATTTTTGGTGAAACGGGCGCGCGTGGCGCGGCAGAGTGCGGCCGTCGCGGTTCGCGTGACGACCACGCCCGCCGGCGCAGCGATTCGCGTGAATGGCGAAGCGAAGTGCAAATCCGATTGCACGTTACCGCTATCCCCCGGCGAGTATCAGCTGACGGCATTTCTCGACGGATACCAACCCTCGGCCAGCACGGTAAAGGTGACGGCGTCACAGGCGGCATCGGTCGATATAAAGCTGGAGCCGCAGCCGCAGATGGTTCGCATTCTGACGGATCTGCCGCAGGGGCAGGTGGCATTGGACGATCAACCGCCCAAAGATTTGCAAGACGGACAATTCATCCTGAACGACGTCCCTCCCGGAAAACACACGGTGAAAGTTTCATCCAAAGGCGCGGAGGCTTCGTTCACGGTCGAGATTGCGGCGGCTCAACAGCCTGCGGTGTCCGGTCCGCTGACGGCGCGAAATCTGATCGCCGTCCTGATATCGAGCATGGGCAACAATGCGCGCATCGTGACCAACAGTCCCACGAAGCTGGCGCTCAATGGCCAGCCGCAGACGGAGGCGAATCCGGCAGGTGTGGATTTGACCGGCTTCCGGCCCGGCGTGAATCAAATCGCTGTGGGTGAAGGCAAGGATGAACATGTGCTGGCGGAAAGCTTCGGTCCCG
>DASZMZ010000028.1:0-21361 GCA_035551455.1 Candidatus Sulfopaludibacter sp. | reverse complement strand
ATCGGTGGCGAAAGAGGGCGACCGGGTGCTGATCTACTTCGCGGGCCACGGGTTCGTGTATCAGGGGAAGGGCTACCTGGCGCCGTACGATATGCAGATGGACAGGATTGGCGCCACGGGCTTCCCCATGGAAGAACTGGGTACGGCGATGGGGTCCAAGATTCACGCCACTTATAAGGTGCTGATGACGGACGCCTGCCATTCGGGGGCGATCACGCCGGACGAGACTCAGAGCATCAACAATACGCTGGGGAATCTGCACAACTCGCTGTTTTCGCTGTCGGCGAGCAGGGATCGCGAGAGTTCGTTCGAGAGCGACGAACTGCAGCATGGCGTGTTCACCTACTACGTGACGCAGGGGTTGGGCGGGGCGGCGGACGTGGACCACGACGGCCTGGTGACGGCCGACGAACTGGCGGAATACGTTCACACGCAGGTGCGGGAAGCGACGCGCGGGCAGCAGAATCCGACGAGCGACCGCGGGACGTTCGACCCGAAGATGCGACTGGCGTATACGCCGTCGAATGCCAGTCCGGCAACGCCTCCGGCGCCGCAATTCGGCACGCTGGTGTTTGAGGCGAACAAGGACGAGGTCGAGGTGCTGGTGGACGGTAAGTCGATGGGTTTGGCGAGTCCGGGAAAGCCTCTGACGCTGCCGGGACTGCCTCCGGGCCAGCATACGGTGCAGGGACTGAAGATGGGGTACGAGCCGGACGGTCCACGGCAGGAGACGGTGTACCCAGGCGAGAGCAGTACGGTGAGCATTAAGATTCTGATTCCGCGCCGGCATAAGCAGGCGGCGATGGATCTGCTGAAGGATGGGATTCAGGAGTATCAGAAGGGCTACGAGGAGCATTACAAGAAGGCGGCGGTTTTGTTCGAGAAAGCGCTGGCGATGGAGCCGACGTACAGTCAGGCGGCCTTTTACCTGGGGCTGACTTACAATGCGCTCTTCGACGAGGACAAGGCCGCGCAGTATTATCAGCAGGCGATTGCGATTGATCCCGACTATCTGGAGGCGCGGGCAAATTACGGCGGGATGCTGCTGGATATCGGCAATGTGGACGAGGCGATCCGGCAGTTCAATACAGTGCTGGTGCGGGAACCACACCATGCCGATGCCTTGACGATGCTGGCGCAGGCGTACCGGTTCAAGGCGCTGTATCCGCAATCGATTGAATCCGCACGGACTGCGGTTACCGTGGCGCCGCGGAGCGCGGAGCCGCACCTGTGGCTGGCCGACAGTCTTCGATTGAGCGGCAAGTGGCAGGACGCGGAGCCGGAATACAACCAATATTTAAAACTGAGCGACTTTGACAGCAAGCTGGCGGGTCAGTTGAACTATTACGTGCTGGGGTCGCTGTTCGGTATGGGCAGGAAGAAGCATGCGGGGACGCAGGATATCTGGAAAGACCTGCGGAGCCTGGCGTACTTCGGCATATGCGATTGCGAGCGCAAACTGGCGCGGTATGACACGGCGATTCAATATTGCCAGAAAAGTCTCAGCTACGACGCGAAAGATCCGTTCGCACACTATGCCTTGGGGTTGACGTTCATGTCGAAGGCGGTGAACACGGGAAGCGTGGCCGAGTTGACGCCGGCGATGCAGCATTTCGAAACGATGATCGCGTTGAATCCGGACATGGACGAGGTAAAGAACGCCAAGGAGAACATCGTCCGTATTCAGAAGTTTCTGGGCAAGCAGTAGGCGGCGGCCGGATCTGGGGCATCACCAGAGCTCCACATTATCGCCGAGGGGTTCGGCGGCGGCGGCAGGCGCTCCCTGCATCACGCGGTCGTGGATGTCGCGCTCGATCTGCATGGTGTAGCGGCTGGCGAGGCTGGAGTTTTCCGGCGCGCCCACAGGCTCGACATCGGGCAATTCGGCGGCAATGGTTTCGAGTTCTTCAGCGGCACGGTCGATACCGGCGGCGCAGACATCGGCATGCGTGAAACTGCCTCGCAGGCCGGCGATATCTTCGGCCAGCCGCTCTCCCAGGGCCACAATGGCGGTCACCCGGCTGTAACTGATCTCAGCGGCAGTTTGCATTTCGGCAACTGCGGCGCGCATTCGGGCGTCGTCTTCGGCAGCAGCACGGGTGAGGGAATCGTCGCCGCAGAGGGCGGCGGCGGACTGAACGAGGGCGGCGAGGGTTTGGCCGGCTTCTTCTGTTTTAGAACTGGACTCTGCCACCAGACGCTGCATGGCTTCGGCAATCACGGCGAGGGGAGCGCCGGCTGGCCCGAGATGGACGGCGCGGATGGAGGCGTTGAGGGCCGTGCGTTCAATGCGAATCTCCAGCGCGCGAATGTCTTCGATGGCGCTCCGCATGCGGTCCATGAGAGCGGAGACATGGGCGGGCGTGGCGCGGACTTCGGCCTGAGCTTCGGCGCAGGCGGACATCGCCTGTAGAATGGCGGTGAAACTCTCTTCCATCCGCAGGAAGAAGGAATCGTGATCGCCCGCGGATTCGCCAAGGAGGCTACGGCTGTTGGAGGCTAACTCGCCGAGGCGCACGCCGATGTTTTCCAGATTCTGTTCAATCGATCGCGCAGCCGTGCTGAAGATCTGGGAGGAGTTGCGCAATTGGGATGCCTGCAGCACCACGACGGAGCGGGGTGGAGCGGTCTCAGAGCGCAAAAGATCCAAGGTCTCGATGACGTGCTCGATCTGCTGGCGGGTGATGTCGTGAAACTGGAGATTGGCCACCAGGCCATCGATGGCGTCGGACAATTGCTGATACGCTGACGCCTGCCGGAGGGATGCATCGTGGACGGCCTGCTGCCGGTCGGCGAGTTCGCGGATACCGGCCGTCACCGTAGCGATGAGCGGGGGAAGTTCCTCGCTTTGCCTGACCCGCAGAAGGGAGGCGGTTTGCAGCGCGGTCTGTAAGCCGAGATCCAGATGGGAGGCGCATTCCAGCACACTGGCGCCGCTGGCTTGAATGCTTTCCGAAAGAGGCATCACTTCGGCCGCGAGATCGGCGAATGTGAGGCTGTGGTTTGCCAGGCGCGCGGTTTCGACGCGGGTGAGCGTACAGAGGTTGCGCAGGACCGAGACTGTGGCGGGAATGCCGGAAAAGGCGCGGTAAAGCTGGCCGGCAAGATTGCGGAGTGCGGCAAGAACACTTCCGCTATCCGTCACGCTGGCATCCATGTCGCGGGAGTGGGTCAGGATGGCGTCGAGCGCAAGGGCGGCATGCCGGGCCTGCTTACCAGAGATCAGGCCGGTCAGCAGCGACATATCAGCGGTAATGTGGCGGGCGGCCGCTCGAAACTCCATGAGCTTTTCTCCGACCGCCAGAAATTCATGTTCCGACGAGCGATTCGTACTCTGAAGAGAGTCGATGATATGGCCGATCCGCGGAGACCAGGCGGCCTGCCGGGAGCGGGCGCCGAAATTAAATAAGGTAGCGAGTATTCGCTTAATCAGGTTGGATACCGTCATCCGGGTCTGGCCATACACGTCTTATCGGCATTTCCGTGCCATCGCGTTAGATCGCGATTTCGAAAAATTCTAGAGCGGGCCGCCCTATCGTTGTTGGAAATTCTGCCGATAGTTTAGTTGAGCGATGCCCAAGGTAATCCTGACGGTCGACGATTCGGCAAGCGTAAGGCAAATGGTGAGGTTTACCCTGGCCGACGCCGGGTACACCGTCATCGAGGCCGTGGACGGGCGAGACGCCCTGACCAAACTGGCGCAGCGTGTGGATCTGGTGATTACGGATTTGAACATGCCCAATCTAAACGGTATGGGGCTAATTCGGGCGATTCGGACCAATCCTCTCTGTAAAGGACTTCCCATCATCATGCTGACCACTGAATCCCACGAATCGCGCAAGCAGGAGGGAAGAGCGGCCGGAGCGACGGGGTGGATCGTGAAGCCGTTCACGACGCAGCAGATTCTCGCGGTAGTAAAGAAGGTGCTGGGTTGACGGACAAGTACAAGCTCGCGTTTTCCGAAGAAGCTCGCGAACTGGTGGTCGAACTGGAATCGGCGCTCCTCAAGCTGGACGCAGATCCCCAGGACCAGGAAGTGGTGGGCCGGGCTTTTCGAGCGCTGCACACCATCAAGGGCTCCGGGGCGATGTTCGGATTCGACGACATCGCCGGCTTCGCCCATCATCTGGAGACGGCCTTCGACCGTCTTCGCCGGGGCGAACTGACAGCTACCAGCAGTTTGGTCAACCTGGCGCTGGCGGCCAGCGACCAGATCAAAGTCATGTTGGACGCGGCCAGTGGCAGTGGGCAGGTGGATGCGGACAGGAACGCGACCATTCTGGAGCAGTTGCGGCAGCTTTCCGGGGTGGCCGAGGATCCACTGAAATCGGACTGCGCGGCCACGCCGGCGGGACGGGTATCACCGGCGGGTCCGGCGCAGAATTGGCGCATTCGCTTCCGGCCCAGCCGGGAGATGCTGCTGAACGGAACCAACCCGGCACTGCTCATCGGCGAACTGCGGGCGATGGGCGATTTGAAGCTCGAGGCAGACACTTCCAAGGTCCCATTACTGGCCGAGATGGAGCCCGCGAACTGCTACCTGGCGTGGGAAATGGTGCTAGCTACGACCTCCGGCGCAGAGGAAATTCGCGACGTCTTTATTTTTGTCGAAGGCGATAGCGAGGTGCTGGTGGAAGCTGCGAAACCGGCGGTCTCGCAGGCCGAGGCCGCGACAATCTCGGACGGACGGCAGCAGAACTCGAGCCTCCGGGTATCGGTGGACAAGCTGGATGAGTTAGTCAATCTGGTGGGCGAACTGGTGACCGTGCAGGCGCGCCTGGACGAGGTGGCCGCTAGAAGCGACGATCCGGACGTGCTGGAGATCGCCGAGTCGGTGGGCCGGTTGACGGCGGCGCTCCGGGAGAACTCGATCAGTATCCGGCTCTTGCCGCTGAAGAGTACGTTCGAGCGGTTTCGCCGGTTGGTACACGACCTGGGCGCGGAGTTACACAAAGAGGTCGAACTCACCATCGAAGGCGCCGAAACCGAACTCGACAAAACGGTGATCGATCAGTTAAAGGACCCGCTAGTCCATCTGATTCGGAATGCCATGGATCACGGGATCGAGTCGCCGGAGGCACGGATCGCTGCCGGCAAGCCGGCCCGGGCGCGAATCCACCTTTCGGCCGAGCACAGCGGGGCTAACGTGCTGGTCCGGGTGGGCGACGATGGCCGGGGACTGGACGTCGAGGCGGTTCGTCGGCGCGCCGTGGAGCAGGGCCTGATCACGGCTGATGCCCGTCTGACGGAGCCGGAGATTCTCTCCCTGATCCTGTCGCCCGGGTTTTCGACAGCTCGTACGGTCACCGATATCTCCGGAAGAGGCGTAGGCATGGATGTAGTGCGCCGCAGCCTGGAGACGCTGCGCGGTTCGGTGGAAGTGGAGAGTAAACCGGGGGCGGGGTTGACGGTGACGCTGCGGCTTCCCTTGACGCTGGCTATTATCGACGGCCTTTTGGTGCGGGTCGGGAAGTCCCATTTTGTGCTGCCGCTGGCAAATAGTCTGGAGTGCGTCGAATTGACCCGCCAGGATATTGAAGAGTCGCACGGCAGGCATGTGGCCAATGTCCGGGGACGGATTATTCCGTATATCCGGCTGAGCGAGTATCTGCGAATGGCCACGGACCGGCCCGAACGCGAGCAGATCATGCTGATGGAGACGGAGCACGGCCACTATGGCTTCGTAGTGGACCAGGTTTTAGGTGATCACCAGACGGTAATCAAGAACCTGGGCAGGCTTTATCGCAATGTCCAGGAAGTATCCGGAGCCACCATCCTGGGAAACGGCAGTGTGGCTCTGATTCTCGATCCTGAACGTTTGGTGCAGAGCGCGGTGCAGAGCATATCGCAGGAACGCTCGGGCCTCCGGCGAGCGCGGCAGAAGAGTAAATTCGGACAAACTTTCGACTCAGAAGGAAAACAAGATCGATGCAACGTAAAGTAAACGGAACAAGTAAGCCGCGGACTTCCGGCAATGGCGGTAGGGCCGTTGCGGAATACGACGCCCGGGACGAGCGTGTTCGCAAGAGTGTCAACCCCAAGATGGCTGACCTGGAAATGCAACGCATGTCGCAGGAGATTCTGCGGCTGGTAGAGGCGTCCAAGCAGGGGCGGCTGGACGAGCGGGGAAAGGCGGACCAGTTTCAGGGCATCGCCCGCGAGATGGTGGAAGGCATCAATGAGATGCTGGATGCCATTCTGCTGCCGATCGGCGAGGGCAACCGGATTCTGGCGCAGATTTCCGGAGGCAAGATCGACGAACTGATCGCACATACGTATAAGGGCGACCACGAAAAGATGAAGCTCGCCGTCAACAACGTGGGTTCGGTGCTGCAGGGTTTGCAGAAGGAAATGGCGCGGCTGACGGAAGCGTCGCGGGACGGGGAACTGAGCGAGCGGGGCAAGGCGGAGCAGTTTCAGGGCGCTTATTCGGAGATCGTGCGCGGCGTAAACAACATGCTGGACGCCATTCTGCTGCCGATTGGCGAGGGTAACCGGATTCTGGCGCAAATCTCCAGCGGCAAAATCGATGAATTGATCGCCCACACCTATAAAGGCGACCACGAAAAGATGAAAGTCGCGGTGAATCATGTCGGCACGGTGCTGCAGAGCCTGCAGAAGGAACTGGCACGCCTGATCGACGCATCGAAAGACGGGGAACTGAGCGAGCGGGGCAAGGCGGAGCAGTTTCAGGGCGCTTATTCGGAGATCGTACGCGGCGTGAACGCGATGCTGGATGCGATTCTGCTGCCGATCGGCGAGGGCAACCGGGTGCTGGCGCAAATCTCCGGCGGCAAAATCGACGAACTGATCGCTCAGACGTATCGCGGCGATCACGAAAAGATGAAGCAGGCGGTGAACAACGTCGCTCTGGTTTTGCAGGACCTGCAGCGGGAACTGGGCCGCCTCACTGACGCAGCCAAAGAGGGCCGGCTGGCGGAGCGAGGCAACCGCGATCATTTCCAGGGCGCGTACGCGGGAATTGTGGGCGGGGTGAACGCAGTTCTGGATGCGGTGATTACACCGCTGAATGTGGCAGCCAATTATGTCGAGCGGATCAGCCGGGGCGACGTGCCGCCACAAATCACGGACACCTACCAGGGCGATTTCAATTCCATCAAAAACAACTTGAACAACCTGATTGTCGCGATGCACGAGGTGACGCATGCGGCCGAGGACATCGCCCAGGGGAATCTCACCGTCACGATTCGGGAGCGGAGCGCGCAGGACAAGCTGATGCAGGCCCTGGCATCGATGGTGGGGGGCCTTACGCGGACCGTGACCGACATCCGGACAATCGCGGGTGAAGTATCGTCGGCAAGTCAGTCGATCAGCGCGGCATCGGTGCAGGTATCGAACGGCGCCAGCGCGCAGGCCGCATCGGCGGAGGAGGCCTCTTCTTCCATGGAAGAGATGGTTTCCAACATCAAGCAGAACGCGGACAATGCGCAGCAGACGGACAAGATCGCAACCAAGTCGGCGAAGGACGCCAGGGAGAGCGGCAAGTGCGTGCTGGAAGCGGTGGCTGCGATGAAAGAGATTGCCAGCAAGATTTCCATCATCGAGGAAATCGCCCGCCAGACGAATTTGCTGGCTCTCAATGCGGCGATCGAAGCGGCACGCGCGGGCGAACACGGAAAAGGCTTCGCAGTGGTGGCGGCCGAAGTTCGCAAACTGGCGGAACGCAGCCAGAAGGCTGCCGGTGAGATCAACAATCTTTCCAACACGACGGTGAAAGTCTCGGAGAAGGCAGGGGAGATGCTCGATCGGTTAGTGCCGGATATCCAAAAGACAGCGGAACTGGTGCAGGAGATCAGCGCGGCCAGCCGGGAGCAGGACACCGGGTCGGAGCAGATCAATAAGGCGTTGCAGCAACTGGAGAAGGTGATCCAGCAGAATGCCTCGGCTGCTGAAGAGATGGCATCCACCACGGAGGAACTGACCGGACAATCGGACCAGTTGATGAGCGCCCTCGGATTCTTCCGGACGGGAGACGTGGGGGAGGCTCCAGTGGCGAGGTCGGCCGTCAGGGCGACTGGATCACTGGCGAAACTCCACGACGCTGTCGCACACGGTGGGCCGGCAGGCGTCAAAAAGCAGTCGAAGCCGGGAATCTCGCTCAAGATGAGAGAGAGCGGGGACCGGATCGATAAGGAATTCGAGCGCTTCTAGATGCGAGGGCGGAGCAGGCGGCCCAACAGGCCGCCTGTCCCGGCTAGAAAGGAAACAGACATGAGCGTGATGGAAATTACCGATACGCGGCAATACCTGACATTCAAACTGGGCGGCGAGATCTTTGCGACGGACGTATCGAAAGTCCGGGAAGTACTCGACTTCACCACGATCACCAAGATCCCGCGTACACCTGATTTCATGAGCGGTGTGATCAACCTGCGCGGCAATGTGGTGCCGGTGATCGATTTGCGGCTCTGCTTCGAAATGTCGAAAACGGAGAAGACCGTAAATACCTGCATCGTAGTGATGGAGATGCTGGTGGAAGGCGAGCCGACGGTGATCGGAGCGCTGGCGGACTCGGTGGAAGAAGTGATCGACCTCGAGCCGGACCAGATCCAGCCAGCCCCGAAGATCGGCACACAGATCCGGACGGACTTCATCAAAGGCATGGGGAAGCGAGATTCGCAGTTCATCATGATTCTGGATATTGACCGCGTGTTCTCGACGGAGGAACTGCTGGCGGTGCGTGGTCCGGAAAGTTCCAGGACAGTGGCAGAGGTAGAAGGCTGATCCGGCTCCAATGATGACGGCGACCACTAACGAAGGACTCTCGTCGCGGGATTTCGAAAGACTGCGCAGCCTGATTTATTCCGTCGCAGGCATCCACCTGACTCCAGAGAAGAAGACGATGGTGGAAATCAGGCTCAAGCGCCGTTTGCGCAGCTTGAATCTGACCAGTTGCAAGGAATATTGCGATTACGTGTTTGGGCCCGACGGCGAGGAAACCGAACTGGTGCACCTGATCGACGCCGTAACGACCAACAAGACGGACTTCTTTCGCGAGGCCAATCATTTCGACTATCTGCTCTGGCACGCGCTGCCGGACTTGGCGGCGCAAAAGGGCAACGGCCGCAAATGCAGGGTGTGGAGCGCGGGCTGTTCGACAGGAGAAGAGCCTTACACGCTGGGGATCGTGCTCAGCGAGTATGGGTTGACGCATCCCGGTTTCCGTTTCAGCATCCTGGCGACGGACATCTGTACGGAGGTCCTGGGAAAGGCCGCCATGGGAATTTTCAAGGCGGAGACGGTCCGGCCGGTGCCGCAGGAATTTCGGCAAAAGTACTTCATGCGCAGCCGCGACCCGGATTCGAATCTGCTGCGGGTTGTTCCGGAACTGCGTTCCCTGGTGGATTTTCGCAGGGTGAACTTCATGGACTCGGATTTCGGAGTGAGCGAGCCCGTGGAGATCGTCTTCTGCCGGAACGTAATCATCTATTTCGACCGGCCTACGCAGGTCCGGATTTTGGAGAAACTGGTGCGACATCTAATGCCCGGCGGCTATTTCTTCGCGGGCCATTCGGAGTCGCTGCAGGGGATGGAACTTCCTCTGCAGCCCGTGGCGCCTGCCATCTTCAGGAAACGAACATGACCTCGGCGGAAACGGTTCTGCCGGATTTGAATCTGCAGCCTGGCGAATTGTACCTGGCTCGCGGACCGGCGATTCTTCGGACTATCCTCGGGTCGTGCGTGGGAGTGGCCTTCTGGTGCAGGCGGTTGCAGGCGGGAGCCCTGTGCCATGGCGTGCTGCCGCTTTGTCCCGGGCAATGCGCTCCAGGCGACAAGCATCGGTATGTAGACGAGAGTATCCGATATCTGGCCGGCGAGTTCGACAAGTTGGGAGTCCGGCGGCAGGAAATCGTGGTGAAAGTGTTTGGCGGCGCCGACGTGCTGGGCGTAAGCCGCAGCCGATCGGAGCGACCGACAGTGGGAGCGCAAAATTGTACGGCGGCGCTGGAAACACTCGCGTCGGAGGGGTTTATGGTTTCAGCTTCAGATATGGGCGGGCGGCGAGGCCGGAGAATACACTTTCACACCGGCACTGGCGAGGTGTTGCTGCATCGCCTGGCTGCCGGGAAGGACTCGCACTCGTGAAGAATGGAAGCCAGACTGGGCGCAAGGTGCGTGTCCTGGTCGTAGACGATTCGGCGGTGGTGCGCCGCACGTTACGAGAGATTCTGTCGACGGACCCGGACATTGAAGTCATTGGCACGGCCCCGGACCCGTTTGTGGCGGCGGAGCGAATGGCCGAGGAAGCGCCGGACGTCCTTCTGCTGGATATCGAGATGCCGCGCATGGACGGATTGACCTTCCTGCAGAAGATCATGAGCCAGCATCCGCTGCCGGTGATCATCTGTTCTTCGCTGGCCGACGAGGGAGCCCAGAGCACTCTCAAAGCGCTGGAATACGGCGCGATCGATATTGTTGCGAAGCCAAAAGTGGGGTGCCAACAGTTCCTGGAGGAATCGCGCACGCTATTGTGCCAGGCGGTCAAAGCCGCCGCGATCGCACGCCTTCCGCAGCCGGGCCGGAGCGTCCAACCGAAGCTTACGGCGGACGCCATTCTACCGCCCGCCACGGGAGCCATGGTGGAGACGACGGAAAAAGTGATCGTACTGGGCGCATCGACGGGCGGCACGGAAGCGATACGGACCGTGCTGGCGGTCTTGCCTCCGGACGCCCCAGGTGTCGTGATCGTGCAGCATATGCCGGAAGGGTTCACCCGGGCGTTCGCCGACCGGCTGGACAAGCTATGCAAGATTACAGTGAAAGAGGCGGAAAGCAACGATACGGTGTTGCGAGGACGGGCACTGATTGCCCCCGGCAATCGTCATCTGCTTCTGAAGCGGAGCGGTGCACGGTATTACGTGGAAGTGAAAGATGGTCCGCTGGTGAGCAGGCATCGTCCCTCGGTGGATGTATTGTTCCGATCGGCGGCGCGCTATGCGGGGAGGAATGCCGTAGGGGTGATCTTAACGGGAATGGGCGACGATGGGGCGCAGGGCATGCTGGAGATGAAGCAGGCGGGGGCAACCACGATCGCGCAGAACGAGGCCACATGCGTCGTATTCGGCATGCCTAACGAGGCGATCAAGAAGGGGTCGGTGGACCGTGTGCTGGCGTTACAGGACGTCGCGGCATCGATGCTGTCGCACGCGCGGTGACAAGTGGGGCCGACCGGCGAGTAATCTCCCACAGCTCAGGTAGAATATAGCGAACATTCATGAAATCACTCCTTGGTCTCGCTTTCGTCGCGGCGCTGGTATCCGCGCAGACTCAACCCGTCTCGAATTCGCCGGTGATTGTGCCGCGGCCGGCCGGCTCGGCGATCAAAGTTCCGGCAGGTTTTTCGGTGGACGAGTATGCCGGCGGTTTCGTACGTCCTCGCTTCATGGTGGAAGGGCCGGGGGGCGAGGTGCTGGTCAGCGAGACAGTGGCCAACGGCTCGGTGATCGCGCTGCGGAATGGCGCGAAGAAGGTTTTGCTGTCGGGACTGGACCGGCCTTACGGACTGGCGCTTTGGCACGAATACCTCTACGTCGGTGAGCCGGAATCGCTGAAGCGTTACAAGTACGACTCGAAAGCGCTGACGGTCGGCGCAGGAGAAGAGGTCGTGTCCATGGCTGGCTATTCGAAGGGCCATGTGACCCGGACGATTCTGTTTGATGAGCGGGCCGGCAAAATGTATCTGACCATCGGCTCCTCGGCCGATCTGGTGACGGGCGACCCCGAAAAACGCGCGGCGGTTCACCGATACAATCCCGACGGGACCGGCGACGAAATCGTCGCGACTGGTCTTCGCAACACGGTGGGTCTACGCTTCTATCCGGGTTCTACTCAGTTGTGGGCGACGGTGGAAGAGCGCACCGAAGCGGCGGACGTGCGGGTGGCCGACTTCTTCACCAGTCTCAAACCCGGCGGCTTTTACGGCTGGCCCTATGCGTATGTGGGGCCGCATGCCGACCCGAGAATCCCGGAGAAGGATCGCAGGCCCGATCTGGTCGCCAAGGCGATCGCGCCCGACGTCCCACTGGAGCCGCACTGCGCGGTACTTGATTTTGTGTTTTACACCGGCACGCAATTCCCTGCGGAATATCGCAACGGGGCGTTTCTGGCCAATCACGGCTCGACGCAGCGGGATCCACGCGTGGGCTACTCGGTTTCGTTTGTGCCGTTCCGGAATGGAAAGCCGGCGGGCCCGGTGCGCGACTTCGCAACTGGCTGGATGCTGGCGCCGGACAAGAAAGAGGTCTGGGGCCGACCCGTGGGGCTGTTGCAGTTACGCGATGGCAGCCTGCTGCTCTCCGACGACGGCGGGAAAGTGATCTGGCGCATGTCGTACAAGAAGGACTGATCCGGCGGGATAGTGGCGTGACCGCATGGAATCGCCCTTTTCGTAATAGACCGCTTGCTCTCGCGCGCGCGGCTCGGAACGGAGCCGTGGAAAATGTGGCGAATGTCGCGGTGTCTGGGCTGAACGTGCGGCCGAATGGAGCGAGGCCTGGGCTCCGGGCCGCACCACTCACGCGCGCAGTTCGGATATTCCGTAACGGCGGTTCCGCACTACCGGGGCTTCTTTTTGGCTGTTTTCTGTTCGCTGAAACGTTTACATTTCGGGTGTGATGCGCATTCGGGTTTATGGTCCCGACGGGCGCAGCCGCACCGGCCGCATCGATCGCCTGCGTCGACGAGTTCGCTGGAATAGTCTTCTTCGCTCATTTCAGACTTTATGGTAGCAGTTCGATTCACGATAGACTGGACACACGCTGTATGCGATCGATCCTGTCTGTAGTGCTGCTGCTGTCCTTCGGCGCCTCCGCGCAGACCGTGGAGGAGCAGTTTGCCAAACGAACTGCCCGCCTCTGGTCCCTTCAGCCGGTGAAGGAACCCGCTGTTCCGGCCGGAGTCACCGCCTCGACCAACCCGATCGACGCCTTCATCGCCGCCGATTATCAGACGAAGAAGCTCACGCCGGCGGGCAAGGCCGACAAACTCACCCTCCTGCGCCGCGTTTCCTTCGACCTGATCGGCCTGCCTCCCACCGCCGAAGAGCAGGCTGCCTTTCTCGCCGACACCTCCGACGACGCTTACGAAAAAGTGGTGGATCGCCTGCTGGCCAACGAGCAGCACGGCGTCCGCTGGGGCCGCCGCTGGCTGGATGTGCTGCGCTACGCGGACCTCGATGGCCTCGATGGCTCGGTGATGCCGGCATCCAACGGAATTTATCTGTGGCGTGACTGGGTGATTCAGCAACTGAATCGCGATCTCCCGTACGATCAGTTTGTACGGGCACAAATTTTGGGTAATCGCTACGCTCCGGAGATGGTGACGGCCGATTCGGGACGGCGGTCCCGCGCGCCCGGCAGCGTGGAGGACACCTTCGCGCTCGGCTTCCTGGCGCGCTCGGCGGTGACGCGCGACGACCGTGATCGCGACATCCCGTTCGCTGCGGTGGAGACCATCTCCACCGCCTTCATGGGGATGACCGTAGGCTGCGCCAAGTGCCACGATCACAAGTTCGACCCCATCACGCAGAAGGATTTCTACTCCTTCAAAGCGATCTTCGATCCGCTGGTGCTCAAGAACGTCATGCTGGCGACTCCCGCCGAGATTTTCGCCAACGGGGAAAAGGCCGCCGAGTACAAGAAGAAGAACGAGCCGATCGCCGCCGCCATCGAGGCCCTGGTGGGCCCATACCGAAAAAAGCTGTACGAAGAGCGCGTGGCGCTGCTCACGCCCGACGTGCAGGAGATCATCCGCAAGACCGAGCGGCAGCGTACGCCCGCCGAGCAGAAAATCGCCGACGACTACTTCCCGGTGCTGCGCATCGACCCTTCCAAGTTCAAGCAGATTATGCCGGCGGAGGACGTGGCGAAGTACGACGCCCTCACCAGGCAGCAGCGCGCTCTCGGCAACGTGCCGGCACTGCCTTCGTATTGGACGGTGGAGGAGGACAAAGGCCGCCTGGCGGAGACCAGCTACGTGCTCACCACCGGCGACCCGAAGCGGCCCGAGAAGGACCACCCCGTGCAGCCCGGTTTCCCCTTCCAGCCGAAAGACGTGGATTTCTACGATGGCCGCCGGGAGGGCTTCGTCGACTGGCTGACCGCGCCGCAGAATCCCCTGTTCGCCCGCGTCGCTGTGAACCGCATCTGGGGCTGGCATTTCGGCGAAGGACTGCAGCGCGTCACCAGCGATTTCGGACTGCTGGGCGGTATGCCATCCAACCAGAAACTGCTGGATTATCTGGCTGCCGAATTCGTGGCGCACCACTACGATATGAAGTGGCTGCATCGCCTGATCGTCACCTCGAATACCTACCAGTTGTCATCGAAGGTCGACCCCGCGGTACTGGCGAAAAATCAGCAGATCGACGCCCGCGACACGTACCTCTGGCATTTTCGGCTGCAACGGCTGGACGCCGAATCCATCTGGGACTCCATCCACTCCTCGGCCGGCGACCTGGACCTGGCTGTCGGCGGCAAGAGCTTTCAACTGGCGCAGACCGGGGGTAAGAGGGCCGGCAATGCCGAGCCGAACGCGAACCGTCGCGGCGCCTACATGACCCGCGGCTACATTCCGAGCACAGATGTAATGAACAATTTCCTGACGTCCTTCGACGTGGATGACGGCCGCACCCCTTGTCCCATCCGTACGCAGACGGTGACCGCGCCGCAGGCTCTATTCACGATGAACAGCGACTTGGTGGAGCGCGAGAGTGGCAAACTGGCGGAGGTGAGTTTGAAGGACGGAGCGGGCGACCTGCGCGCCGCGGTGACCGACGCCTATCAGCGGACGTTGAATCGCAAGCCGTCCGGGTCGGAGTTGGACTACGCGCTGACTTACATCGGCAGCGATGCGGCTCGCATGAAGGAATTGTCGTGGCTGCTTTTCAATCTGGACGAGTTCATTTACGTCAGGTGATGCATGGCTGACCTCCACAGTCTTTATCCGTGCGGCAGGATTGCCCGGCGCCGCTTTCTGCACCAGGCCGCGGCCGGTTTCCTCGGTTCGGCGCTGAGCACGATGTGGGCCGACGATGGCAAGCTGATGCAGGACGCGCGACTGCCGGGCCAGCCCGCCGCAAAGTCGGTGATCTTCCTGTTCATGTGCGGCGGCGTCAGCCACATCGACACCTTCGACCCGAAGGACAACAAGTTCGCCGGCAAGATCATGGATGCGATCGGCTTCGGCGATAATAACGCTCCCATGAAGCGGCCCGTGATCCCCATACTTCGAACTTTCAAGCCTTATGGGAAGTCTGGAATTCCGGTCTCCGACTGGTTCCCGAACGTGGGTGAGACCATCGACGATATCGCCGTGGTCCGCTCCATGTACTGCCACCAGACGAATCACTTTCCGGCTGTGCTTGAAGGGGCTACCGGCAAACCGCTGCGGCAGTTCGAGCATCCCTGTCTGGGCAGTTGGGTCTCCTATGCGCTGGGGACGGCCAACAAGGAACTGCCCACCTTCGTCAATTTGGGGCGGCCGTCGTCGCCGGTGCAATTGACGGGCGGGTATCTGGGCGCGACTTACTCCGCCACGCCGTTCCAATCGGGCAGCGTGCCGATACCGAATTTGCTGCCGCAGAAAGGATCCAGTTCCCAGCAGCGCGACCGGGAGATGCAGGCGCTGGTCGAACTCGACAAGCAGTTCCGCGCCGATTACCAGACGGAGAGCGAGATTGCGGCGCGCAGCCGCGCTTTCGAACTGGCCGGCAGCATGATGCTGAAGGCGCCCGCGATTGTCGACTTCTCCACCGAACCCGATCACGTGAAGCAACTCTATGGCATCGGCGTGAAAGAGACGGACGATTTCGGCCGCCAGCTATTGCTGGCGCGGAGGCTGGCCGAACAGGGCGTCCGCTTCATTCAGATTTGCCACGGCGGCGGCGGCAACGGTTCCTGGGACGCGCACGACGACATGAAGACGCACGGGCCGCTTTGCCGTGCGGTGGACAAGCCAGTCTCGGGCTTGATCCGCGACCTGAAGCAGCGCGGCATGCTCGACTCCACCTTGGTGGTATTCACCAGCGAATTCGGCCGCACTCCGTGGTCGCAGAACACCACGGGCCGCGATCACAATGCCATGGGCTTCACATCTCTACTGGCCGGAGGCGGCGTGAAGGGCGGCGTCGTCGAAGGCGCGACGGACGAAGTGGGATACCGGGCCGTCGACAAGCCACATTACATCAGCGACCTTCAATCCACGATCCTGCGTCAGGTGGGGCTCAACCATAAAAAGATGGACTTCGTACTGAACGGCCGTCCCTTCCATCTGGTGGAAGAAGGCCTCGGGCCCATCGACGCCATTCTCGCCTAGCTCCGCGTGGTATAACTCCGGCATGCTCTTTCGAAAACTGGCGACTCTCTGCCTGCTCGCGCCCGGAGCCGTGCTCCTGGCACAGCCGAGTCCACCTACCGACGCCGAACGCGCCAATCTGGCCTACACTCAGGCCCACTATACGAAGTACGAATACCGCATCCCCATGCGCGACGGGGTCCGCCTCTTCGCCGCCGTTTACATCCCGAAAGACACCAGCCAGCAGTACCCGATCATCATGCAGCGCACGCCGTATAACGTGGGACCCTACGGTGCGGACAATTACAAGACGCAGGTGGGACCCTCCCTGGCCGCTGAAAAAGAGGGCTTCATCTTCTGCTACGAAGACGTCCGCGGCCGCTACATGTCCGAAGGCGTCTTCGTCGATGTCCGCCCGCATAAGACTCACTACGACGGGCCCAAGGACACGGACGAGAGTACCGACACCTTCGACACCGTCGACTGGCTCATCAAGAACGTGCCCAACAACAACGGGATGGTGGGCATGTGGGGCATCTCGTACCCCGGCTTTTTCGCCGCGCACGGGCTCATGGATTCCCACCCCGCGCTGAAGGCCGTTTCCCCGCAGGCGCCCATGGGCGACGTGGGCAACGGCGACGATGGCTACCACAACGGCGCCTTCCACCTAGCTGCCAACTTCCGTTTCTACTCCGGCTTCCTGCCGCGCAAAGCCGAGCCGGAGCGGCCCGCGCCCAACGCCCGCTTCGACCGTTTCGACCCCGGCACGATGGACGCTTACGACTTCTTCCTTCGCATGGGCCCCATCTCCAATGCCAACGAGAAGTACCTCAAACATACCAACGTCTATTGGGACGACACCATCAAGCACACGGCCTACGACGAGTACTGGCAGCCGCGCGCCCAGGCGCCGCACATGAAGAACGTCACGCCGGCCGTGCTCTGGGTGGGCGGCTGGTTCGATGCCGAGGATCTGGCCGGTCCCCTGAAGCTCTTCAATGCGCTGGAAAAGAACGGCGCCGTCGCCCCGGACACGCTGGTGATGGGTCCGTGGCGCCATGGCGGCTGGGCTCGCGATCGCGGCGACACGCTCGGCAATCTCAACTTCAAGACCAACACCTCGGAGTACTTCGCCGAGAATATCGAACTGCCCTTCTTCGTGCAGAACCTCAAGTCGAAGGGCAACGGATTGAAGGCGTCAGCGGACAGTCCGGTTCCCAAAGCCGTCGTCTTTGAGACCGGCCGCAATGAGTGGCGGCGCTTCGACGCATGGCCCCCCAAAGCCGCCACCGCCCGGACCCTGTACTTCGACGCCGATGGCAAGCTCTCTTTCACCGCCCCCACCGGCACGGGTTTCGACGAGTATCTCAGCGACCCCAACAAGCCCGTTCCCTCCACCGGCGAACTGGCTCCCGGTATGGGCATGCCTGTCGATTTCATGACCTTCGACCAGCGCTTCGCCTCCACCCGTCCGGACGTGCTCACCTATCAGACCGAACCGCTGGATCACGATGTCACCATCGCCGGACCGATCACTCCCGTGCTGCACGTTTCCACCAGCGGCACCGACTCCGATTTCGTGGTCAAGCTGATCGACGTGTACCCCAACGACTACCCGGATCCCGATCCGAATCCGAAGGGCGTCTACATGGGCGGCTACCAGCAGTTGGTGCGCGGCGAGCCGTTCCGCGGCAAGTTCCGCAACAGTCTCGCTAAGCCCGAAGCCTTCACGCCCGGTAAGCAGGAGAAGATCGAATTCTGGATGCCGGATGTGCTTCACACCTTCCGCTCCGGCCACCGCATCATGGTGCAGATCCAGAGCAGTTGGTTCCCGCTGGTGGATCGGAATCCGCAGCAGTTCCTCGACATTCCCAACGCCAAGCCCGCCGATTTTAAGAAGGCCACACAGCGCGTGTACCGCGGCTCGGCGCTCAAGGTGTTGGTGATGGAGTAGCGGATTTGGAGGACGGCAGGCGGAAGCGCCTGCCTTACTCTAATTGTCGGTGGGCCGTTCGATGTGGTCGATCACGATCACGTCCACAGGACCCTTCGTCTTTTCCAGTTTGAGACCGAGCTTTTCCAAAGCCATGAAGACGGTGGGACCGTCGGGGTCGGTGGCCGCCGGTACCGGACCGCTGTTGGCGGCGCCGCCGCCGCGGGCTCCCATGCCGCTGAACATGGGCATGCTGCTATCCGGCGCGAATTCGAGCTCGAAGTCGAAGCGGCCGGCAAGTCCGGTCTTATCGATCACCGGACGGTCCAACATATTCGACATCATGCCACCCACGATGTCGGCCATCGTCAGCCCGGAGCCGCTCATGTTGAACGTCTTTCCGTTGCCGCGCATGCGCTGATTCCCGCAGAAATTGGGAGGCTGTTGTCCGGGCGTGGGCTCGGCCGGCAGATTCTTCCAGTCGATGGGTACGCAGCTTCCTTCCGGCGTTGGCTTCAATTTCGAGCCGCCCTTCGCCAGCGTCAGAGCATACACAGGCACTTCCCTCGACTCGGTGTGCAACTTCAGCTTGAAGCGTTCTTCCAGCAGCGCCTGCAGCATGGGGCCGTACATCTCGGGCAGCGTCGCAGCGCCCTCGGCTTTGGCGGCCACGGTGTACATTTCCGTTTTCATCCACGCCGGGCCGCCGGTGATTTCAATGCGGCGCATCATGGGCGTGTTGCCGTGGGCGAAAATGATGTACGCTCCCTGAATCAGGCTTTCCACCGTGGCGCACTGCATGTTCAGGCGTCCGGGTGAGGGCCGTCCCACCATGCCGCGGCCGCGGCCGGCGTTGCAATCGGTGCCCAGTTTCACGGAGGCCACTTCGAAAGACGGTTTCGCCTCCGGGGTCTGCGCCATGGCTGCGAGGCCGCCCACAAGCATCGCCACAATGATCTTCATGGGATTCTCCTGTTCTCCGTCGCGTACATTGCCGCGGCCCACGCCGCCGTGGGCGCCAGCATCACACATCCCAGGATAGTCGCAAACGTCCGCGGATTCACGCCCCAGTCGAGCGCCAGTCCCGCAACGTAGCTGCTCACCGAGATGGCCAGCATGCACAGTCCGAATTCCGCCGCGAAGACGCGGCCGCGGAACCGATCCTCCGTGTACAACTGCAGGAGCGTGGTCGAGAAGACCCAATTGATGGACGATCCGCCGTGCGCCACCGCCACGGCCAGCGCCGCAATCGCCAGCGACGGCGCGTGACCCAGCCAGAGATAACCCGCGCAACTGAACAGGAAGCCCACGCAGATCGCCGCGCGCAGCCGTGCCTGGCGCGTCCCGGCCCACCGGCTTGCGATGACGGGGCAGATCATCGTCCCGAGTCCGCGCGATCCCATCAGCAGACTCATGGCCAGCACCGCTCCGCGCCGCGGGTCGAGTCCGGCCCAATGCATGGGGAAGACCTTTTGCCCCAGCATCGGCAGCAGCACCAGATTGGCTCCCAGCAGGCCGCCGCCCAGTTTGACGAACACGGTGGCGAAGAGCCGCGGATGTGAGCGGATATAGCGGAAGCCGTCGGCGATGGGGGTGTAATCGAAGAGGTCGTGGCGCGTCAGCGGCGGCAGTCCTTCGGTGTGCGGCTCGGCGAAGTTCATTCGGCGGATCAGCCATGCCGACCCGAGGAAACTCAGCGCGTTGATGACGAACACGGCGTCACGGCCGAGCAGCACCGCCGTCACGCCGCCCAGCGACGCGCCCACCGCCAGGCAGAAGGACCATGTGATGGATGCCAGCGCGTTGGCTTGTAGAATCTCGCTTTCCGGCACCAGGTTCGGGATGATCGCGCTGTGGGCAGGCTCGAAGAAGGCCACCCCAACCGTCTCCAAAAACAGCAGCGGATAGGCCAGCCAGACCATCCCGGGCGTGCGGACCAGCAGCATGCCCAGCACGACGAAGAAGCGCGCCACGTCGGCGCCGATCATGATGGCCTTGCGGCTGACGCGGTCGTTGACCGCACCGGCGGTGGGCGAGACGAAGGTCGCCGGGAGCACCTGCAGCACCACCGCCAGGCCCACGGCGGCGGCCCGATTGTGCGTCAGGTCCAGCAGCAGACTGTAGACGGCCAGTGAGTAGAACCAGTCGCCGGTTTCGCTCACCACCTGCGCCAGCCAAAGCAGGCGGAAATTGC
Organism: Candidatus Sulfopaludibacter sp.; assembly: GCA_035551455.1. Taxonomy (GTDB): domain Bacteria; phylum Acidobacteriota; class Terriglobia; order Bryobacterales; family Bryobacteraceae; genus Sulfopaludibacter. Next base: position 920 of record DASZMZ010000028.1, on the reverse strand, counting down.
GATTGCGCCGCAGAAGCTGGAAATAGGCGGCCAGCACTTACGTGTACAGACCCATCCTGTCTTTGGTCAGTTTGACGGTGTCGTTGGCGATCGGAGCCACGCGCTCAGCCCCTTCTTTCAGTACGCCCGCGAGGTATCCCGGCTCGGAGATGATCCGTCGGTACCGTTCCTGGAAGGGTTCCAGGTGCGCGATCACCATCTCGGCCACTTGTTTTTTCAAGTCGCCATATCGCATACCGGTGAAGCGCTCTTTCATGGCGTCGCTCGTATCGCCGGAGAAGGCCTGGTAGATCGACAGCAGGTTGACTACGCCGGCGCCGGCAGTCTCGAAGTCCACGGCCGGGTTCGAGTCGGTAGTCGCCCGCATGATGGTCTTCTTGATCTTGGCCGGAGGATCCAGCAGCGCCACTGCATGGCCGGCGCCGGTGGCCGACTTGCTCATCTTCTGCTCCGGATCGTCCAGGCCCATGATGCGCGCGCCCACCGCGGGCAGACTGGTGCCGGGCACCACGAACGTCTCGCCATACATCGAATTGAAGCGCTGCGCGATGTCGCGCGTCAGTTCCAGATGCTGCGCCTGATCCTCGCCCACGGGCACGATTCCGGCCTGATAGAGCAGGATGTCCGCCGCCATCAGCACGGGGTATTGCAGCAGTCCATCGCCGACCGATTCCTGCTTGGCGGCCTTTGTCTTGTACTGCGTCATGCGCTCCAGCCAGCCGACCGGGGTGACACAGGTCAGCATCCAGGAAAGTTCGGCGTGCGCGGGCACCGCCGATTGCACCATAATGGAACAAGTCTTAGGATCGATACCCGCCGCCAGATAGAGCGCGGCGATCTCTTCGATTTTGGCTCTTAAGGCGGCGGGCTCCTGGAAAAGCGTGACCGCGTGCAGATCGACGATGCAGAAAATGCACTCG
>DASZMZ010000027.1:0-13504 GCA_035551455.1 Candidatus Sulfopaludibacter sp. | reverse complement strand
CAGACCACATAGGAGTGAGGCATGAAAAAGTATTCCTTAGTCGCACTTATTGGTACGGCAGCATCGCTGGCAGCGTGGGTGGCTGTATCGCAAGCGCAGGACGCTAATCCGACCGAATGGCCGATGGCCGGCCACGATCTGAGTAACACTCGTAATCAGCCTGCGGAAAGGCGAATTACTCCCGCAAACGTCAGCCGGCTGACCACTAAGTGGGTGTATACATCCGCTGGTAACATCTCGGCGACCCCGACAGTGTTCGCCGATGCCATTTACTTCCCGGACTGGGGCGGAAATATCAACGCGGTCCGCCGGGATAACGGACAGCGCATATGGACCCACGCCGTTTCCGATTATGACGGCGTATCGGGCGCCATTTCCCGCGACAGTCCAGCCGTGAGCGGCAACGACCTGGTTTTCGGCGACATCGAAAGCGGTAACGCCGTACACAACGGCGCCAACATCATTGCGGTGTCGCGCACAAGCGGCGCATTGCACTGGATCACGCAAGTAGACACGCACCCCGCTGCGATCATCACAGGTCCGCCGGTGATCTTCCGGAACACAGTGTTCGTGGGCGTTTCCTCCAGCGAAGAATCGCTAGCCACAGATCCAAGTTACCCGTGCTGCACATTTCGGGGGAGCGTGGTGGCTCTCGACGTCAGAACCGGAAAGATCCTGTGGAAGGTGTTCACTGTTCCCGATAACGGCGGCATGACCGGCGGATATAGCGGGAACGCTGTCTGGCAGCCGCCGGCTATCGACCCGTCTCGCGGAGTCCTCTATATTGGCACCGGCAACAACTACACCGTACCTGCCGCGGCTCTGGCTTGCGCCGAAGCCGGGGGCAGCGATTGTACTGTGGCGAACGACTACTTCGACACAGCCCTGGCGCTCGACCTGCAAACCGGCGCCGTTCACTGGGCGAATCGGCTACAGGGCTTCGATGTCTTTACGGTGGACTGCATCATCGCTCCCGACAGTTGTCCCGCGGGCACCGCTCCGGACTTCGACTTTGGCGGCTCCGGTCCGAATCTGCTGCCGACCTTCGTCGGGCTCGGTCAGAAGAGCGGCATCTATTGGGCGCTGGATCTAAACGACGGCCATGTTCTGTGGAAGACCACGACCGGTCCCGGAGGCACGCTGGGCGGCATCGAGTGGGGCACCGCCACCGATCAGCAGCGAGTCTATACGGCGGTTGGCAATAACGGCAACGTCTCGTACACGCTCCTGAACGGACAGACCATTAATTGGGGTTCCTGGAGCGGTTTGGACGTAGCTACGGGCAAACTGCTCTGGCAGACTGCCGACCCGACCAACGGTGCGATGGACCTGGGATCGGTCAGCGTGGCTAACGGCGTGGTGTATGCCGGGTCCACATCGGGATCGATGTATGCAATGGATGCTTTGAGCGGAAAGATCCTGTGGAGCTTCGCCAGCGGCGGCTCGGTCATCGACGGTCCTTCTGTGGTCGATGGAGTGGTGTACTGGGGCTCGGGCTACAGGATCGGCACGGGCGGAAACAACAATAAGCTGTACGCCTTTACCGTTCAGTAGACGCGCACGAAGAATGGGCCGGCATGCCTCACTCTTTGGGTAAACGCTCCTGGTTATACAAGAGGATGGTGTGCCGGACCACCGCCAGAATCAGCATGGCGAAGATACCAATCATTCCGATCAGCCCGCCGACATCGAAGAGCCGGTAATGCTGGCCCAGGATTCGCACCACGGGCCGGTACAGCAGCGCGATGTTACCCACCATTAACAGGATGCGTAACTCCGTGGGGCTGAACTTCCAAAACGATAAGTGAAAGGTGCCGATGGTATAAGTCGCCAGATACACTTCGATGGATAACATGAAGTAAGCGATCAGCAGGCCGGCCGCGATGGGAGGGCTCATGTAGCCCGACAGTCCCAATCCGGCAAGCAGGAGAAAGGTGCCAAATGCGTCGACGACGTGATCCACGTAAAAGCCGTATCGGGGACGTTGGCGCTGCCGCACGCGCGCCAGGGTTCCGTCCAGGCTGTCGCCCAGCCAGTTCAGCATCAGAAAGCCGATGGCCAGCAGCAGCCCTTCCTGATGCCAGTGGGACCACCAGTAGCTCAGGCCGGTGCCGAGTAGCGCGATCAGGCCCAGGACCGTAAGGTGGTCGGAATTGATCCAGCCCGGTGTATGGTGGGCCAGCCAGATGAGGCACTTTTTTTCCAAAGGTGCCAGGAAGCTCACCTGAGCACGGTCTGCTTCCCGAAAGTTGGGTTTTTGCGCCGTTGCACTCATAGTTGCCATGCTACTCCAATGACGTGTGAGAATACCAAAAGGTGACATACGCGATTTGGCTGTTCATTTCCAACCTGGCGCTGGCGGCGTTTGTAGATGCGGGCAAAGTGGATCTGAAGCCCGCGACAACCCAGGCTTTCGACAAGTATATTCAGGTGGTCGAGACACGTCTGGATCAGCAGGTCAACACCCCCGCCTTCCTGTGGGTGGACGGCGACCCGGCCCGTAAGTTGCAGGTTCGGCGCGGCGATGTCCTGGCCGAACCCATGGTCGGCAAAGGCGACGTGGATGTGCCGGATGGGTTGGTGCACGATTGGGTGGGAGCCATGTTCGTCCCGGGCGCCAGCCTGGAAAAACTGCTCGCCATGTTCCAGGACTATGACAACGCGAAGAACATCTATAAGCCGGAGGTAGTGGATTCGAAGCTGCTGGCGCATTCCGGCAACGATTACAAGTTCTTCATGCGTCTGCTGAAGAAGCAGGTAATCACGGTGGTGCTGAATACCAGCCACGACGTGCGTTACGTGCCGGTCGATCAGACTCATTGGTACAGCAGGTCTGTGAGCACCCGGATTGCGGAGGTGGAGGACCCCGGGAAATCTAGCGAGCGCGAGCTGACGCCAGGGCAGGATCACGGCTTTCTGTGGCGGCTGAACTCCTATTGGCGGTTCGCCGAGCGCGATGGAGGCGTCTACGTGGAATGCCAGGCGGTATCCCTCACGCGGAATGTACCCACCGGACTCGGTTGGCTCATCAATCCGATTATTCGCAGCCTGCCGCGCCAGTCGCTGGAAAATACCCTGCGTTCCGCGCAGAAAGCCGCGATGAAAGCCCGGTAACGCGGCACTCGGATGGGACTCGGCGTCTGCTTGACAGCCATTCCGCCGGCACGCCACTATAAACAAATTATGGACACGCCCAACCCCGTGATGGTCGACCGCTGGACCGGCGCCGCACCCTACTGGGAAAAGTACCGCGCTACCATCCGGCAGATGCTCGCGCCGGTCGCGCAAGGCCTCGTCGATGCTGCGCGTATTGGACCGGGCCAGTCGGTGCTCGACATCGCCACCGGTCCCGGAGAGCCGGCATTAAGCATCGCCGCGGTCGTTGGACCAGCGGGCAGTGTAACCGGTATCGACCTCGTCCCCGGTATGATCGCCGCCGCGCGCCGGGCCGCCGAACGGACCGGTCTCGCCAATATCCGCTTCGAGGTGGCCACGGCCGCCGCTCTGCCGTTCGCCGACAACAGCTTCGACGCCGTGGTCTGCCGCTTCGGCGTGATGTTCTTTCCATCCCCCGTGGACGCCGTCCGCGAGATGCTGCGCGTCCTGAAGCCCGGCGGCAGGCTGGCCCTGGCCGTCTGGGGCGCGGAGGACCAAAATAGCTTCTTCCACTGCCTCTCCCGCGTCGTGGGCAAGTATGTCGAACCGTCGCCGCCTTCTCCCGATGCTCCGGACGGATTCCGCTTCGCCCGTCCCGGTGACTTGCTCGAGGTCCTGGTTCAGGCCGGCGTGACCGAGGCCTTGGAACGTCTGTTGGAATTCGACATTCAGGCGCCCATCTCCGCCGAAGAATTCTGTGCGCTGCGCTTTGAAATGTCGGAGCAGCTCCGAGAAAAGGCAGCCAAATTACCCGAGCCGCAGTTGTCGGAGTTGAAGCGCGAGGCCATCGAGGCACTGCGAGAGTACGCCACCGATCAGGGAATGAGCTTCCCCGCTCAGGTCCTCATCGTCAGTGGATACCGGCCATAACTCTCGCGGTCAGGCATCCGGTCCACGGTCCAGTTGGCTCGCCAGCCAGACTCGCGCCAGGCGCCAATCCCGCATCACGGTCTGCGCGGAAACTTTGAGCACCTCGGCCGTCTCCTTCACGCCCAGGCCTCCAAAGAAGCGAAGCTCCACCACGCTGGCCTTCCGCGGGTCGAACTTCGCGAGCGCTTCCAGGGCGTGGTCCAGCCGCAGCATTTGATCGTTCCGCAGGGCCGCGCCATCGAGGGCTTCGTTCAGGTCCACACGGACCGCGCCGCCACCCCGTTTGCCTGCCAGTCGCTTCCGTGCGTTGTCCACCAGAATCCGCCGCATCACTCGCGCCGACACCGCGAAGAAGTGGGCCCGGTCCTGCCACTGCGCTCCCGGGCCGGCCACCAGTTTCAGATAGGCTTCGTGCACCAGCGCCGTGGCCTGCATGCTGTTGTCCGCGGCCTCGCGCCGCATATAGGCGCGCGCCATGCGTCGCAGTTCTTGGTAAACCACCGGCGTCAGACGGTCGAGCGCCGCCGCGTCGCCGCCGCTCCAGGCCCGCAAAAGTCCGGTAATGTCGGCTTGCGATGCCGGCTCCAAAAATATCTCCTGCCGACATTATAGTTTTGGCCGCGAGTTTCCGCTTTCCGGATGAACGGGAGGGGGAAGCGATGAAAATGGCAATTCTGGTGGTGGCGTTGGCGGCCGCCGCGGCGGGTAAGGGCAGGCAGGAGCCTGCTGTCGTGGTCTTTTTGCATCACGGCACCGAGAGCGCCGCAATCGTGGGCCTCGCTGAAAAGCAGGCGGAAGGCATGTTGCGGCCGCTCGGCATTTCGGTCGAGTGGCGTCTGGGTGCGGCGAACTATCACGGCACGGCCGAAGTGGTGGAGACCGCCCTTACGAACCAGGAGGCTGCCGGCTACCACCCCGGAGCGCTCGCCTACGCCACGCTCGGAGTCGGGTCCGGAACACGGATCCAGGTCTTTTACGATCGCATCCAGGCTGCCGGTCCGCCATCGGCGACCTCCGCCATTTTGGCGCACGTCCTGGTGCACGAAATCACCCACATCCTGGAGGGTGTGGAACGTCACTCCGAGACCGGCGTGATGAAGGCCCGCTGGGAGCCGCGGGACTTTCGCCAAATGCGCGCGTCGCTACCCTTCGCCGCCGAGGACGTCCAGCTACTGCAGGCCTGGGCTGCCCGCCACAAGGCTGCCGACAAAGGAGACTAGAGTCCAGCCGCCGTCGCTACCATTCGCCGCCCGGAACGTCCAAGTCGTACGGGAATTTCATGACTCAGGAACGCTGGAAACAAATCGAGACCGTTTATCAGTCCACCCTGGAGCAGGATCCGCTGGAACGCGGCGCTTTCCTTTCCGGCGCTTGCGGCCGCGACCACGACCTCCGCACGCAAGTCGAATCCCTGCTCGCCCGCGATCCCTCCTCGCCCGAGAATTTCCTGAACCAGTCCGTGTGGGATACGCAGCGCCTCACCACGGGAGCGCGCCTTGGGCCTTATGAAATTCTCGAATCGCTGGGCGCCGGAGGCATGGGTGAAGTCTGGAAGGCTCACGACACGCGCCTCGGACGCACCGTGGCCCTGAAGGTCTCGCGCTTCGAGTTCAACGCCCGCTTCGAACGCGAAGCCCGCGCCGTGGCCGCCCTCAATCACCCCAACATCTGCACCCTCCACGATGTCGGCCCCAACTACTTCGTCATGGAGTTTGTCGACGGCCGCCCGCTCCGCGAGTTGATTCCGCGCAAGGGTCTCGCCCTCGGCCTGGTCCTCAACTACGCCGCGCAGATCGCCGACGCTCTGGCCGCCGCGCACGCCTCCGCCATCGTCCACCGCGATCTCAAGCCCGGCAACATCCTGGTGACTCCTGAAGGCCGAATCAAAGTGGTGGATTTCGGACTCGCCCGCGTCGGCCTGCCCCATGCACCGCCGCCGGACGATTCCGCCATCAGCGGAGCGGGTCTCATCGCCGGCACGGTGTCCTACATGTCTCCCGAACAGGCGCAGGGCCGCACGGTCGACGCCCGCAGCGATATCTTCTCCTTCGGCTCGGTCCTGTACGAAATGCTTACGGGCGCTCGCGCCTTTCCCGGCGATTCGCCCATGACCACGCTCGCCGCCATCCTTCACAATGAACCCCGCCCGGCCTCGGAACTCACCGCCGGGCTGCCGCGCGAAGTGGAATCGCTGCTGGCCCGCTGTCTGCGCAAAGACCCCGCCCGCCGCTGGCAGAATATGGCCGATGTGAAGGCCGCGCTGCTCGACCTCAAAGAGGATTCCGACGCCGGCCGCAGCGCCGGGCCGCCACCCTCTACCAGCCTCCGCAAACGCCGGTGGCCTCTGATCGCCGCCATTCTGCTGCCGCTCGCCGGAATTGTGGTGGGCGCCATTTGGGAGGCCCGGCGCAATCCGCCGCAGGAAGTCTGGTCGGGCACCGTGCTCAGCGGACCCATCATCGCCTCTCACCCGCGGATTTCCCCCGACGGCCAGTTGCTCGCCTTTCGCGCCATTGTGGACGGACTCTCCCAGGTCGCCGTCATGAAGCCGGACGCCGCCAGTTGGACCGTGCTGACGCGCGACCGCGACCAGGGCGCCGTCGAAAGCCTCGCCTGGGCCGCCGATGGCAGCAGAATTTATTTCGACCGCGAGGGTGCCGGCGGAATCTATGCCGTCCCGCCTTTGGGCGGCGTCCCGCGCCTTGTGGTGGAGAACGCGGCGGCTCCCGAAGCCCTCCCCGACGCCACTCTGATCGTGCTCCGGCCCGCGTCCGACGGCCGTCGCCAGTTGTTCCACTTCTGGCCGGAATCCGGCCGCATGGAGGCGCTGCCGGCGCGCGTTTCGGTGGCCGATTCGCGCCAGTTCGCCGTCTTTCCCGACGGCAAAGAGATCGCCGTCATTGGCTTCTACGGCCCCGCTGGGGACCGGCGGCTCTTCATCCTGGACATCGCCTCGGGCCAAGCCCGCGACCTGCCGGAACTCCAGGAGTTGGGCGGCAACGGACTGATCGGCTCCGGCCGCTTCCGATCTCCGCAGACCCTGGCCATCTCTTTCGACGGGCAAAGCGTCCTGATTCTCTGGAACCGCAACGACAGCAAACTGCTGGCATCGCAGGCTCGCGATGGATCGCGCCGCGGCCGTGTCCTGATGTCGTTCCCCTTCCTCTCCGCGCCCCTGTCGTTCGACGCCGCGCCCGATGGCTCGCTCTACGTCGATCAAAGCGCGCACGATTCCACCGTGGACACCATCGCTCGCTCCGGCAAAATCCTCAGCGAAGCCACGCTGCCGAAGTACGCCTTCTCCGCGGTCCTGCTGCCCGGCGGAGGCTTTGTCTACGCGGTGGTCGCCGGTGGACGCTCGCAGCTTCTGACGCAATCGCCGGGCGGCGATCCGCACCCGCTCTTCAATACCAACGAGCCGGTCCGCTTCCCCGGCGCGTGGTTGGGCAACGGACGGTTCGCCTTCGTCATCGGCAGCGGGGAACAGACGCGCATGGCCGTCGGCTCCATTCCGGACGGCCGCATTTTGCAGCGCATCCCCTTCAACGCCGAGCGCGTCACCGCCGTGAGCGCATCGCCCGATGGCCAGACCATTTATTGCGCTTCCGAAGGCGCTATCTGGTCGCAGCCGATCTCCGGCGGGGCGCCGCGGAAAATCGGCGAAGGCTTCGACGTGATGGCCGATCCGTTGGGCAAGCGCCTCTACCTGCTCCGCGCCGGCTCCGGCGGCAATGAGTTGTGGCGCATGGACGTCACCGGCGGCGACGTGCAGCGGGTTCACGTGCCGGCCGGCTATCGTCTCGCGCCCGGTTGGCTGTCACCCGCCGCCGCGAACGCCGATGGCCGCATTCTTCTCACCGTGAATGCGCCCGGCCTCTTCTTTTACCAGGCAGCGATTCTGGATCCGGAGCGCGGCGCCATGAGTCTGGTGCCGGCGCCGCCGCAAGCCGTCATCTCCAACCCCGGCTGGGCCGGCGGCGGAACCATTCAACTGCTCGCCACGCGCTGGACCAGCACCCTGTGGCGCTACCGCGCGGGCCGCTGATGGTCGCGCCTGCGGGCGGCCGGGGACGTAGTGGATGTCATCTAAGGTCTTCGTCCGGTTGCTATAATCGTGCGCGACTGAGGCTCACGAAATGAATCGGATCTTTTATAGCGGAGTGATCGGCATGGCCCTGATTTTGGGCGCATCCACGGCGGTTGGCGCCGGCCCGGACCGGGTGAAAACGGCCAACGGCGAGGTCGAAGGCGCGGGAGCGGAGTCCAACGGCGTGCGTGCCTTCAAAGGAGTACCCTTCGCGGCGCCGCCCGTGGGTGAACTGCGGTTTGCCGCCCCGGCGCCTGTCAAGAATTGGACCGGCGTCAAGGAGACCAAGATCTTCGGACCGCGCTGCATGCAGTTGCCGCTCTTCGGCGACATGAATTTTCGCTCCAACGGCATGGGCGAAGACTGCCTGTACCTCAACGTCTGGACGCCCGCCAAAACCGGCAAGGAAAAACTCCCCGTGCTGGTCTATTTCTTCGGCGGCGGCTTCCAGGCAGGCGACGGTTCCGAGCCTCGCTACGACGGCGAAAGCATGGCCACCAAAGGCATCGTGGCCATCACCGTGAACTACCGTCTCGGCATCTTCGGCTTCTTCGCCCATCCGGAGATCACCAAGGCTTCGCCGCACCATGCCTCCGGAAATTGGGCGCTGCTGGATCAGAACGCCGCGCTCCGCTGGGTCCGTGAAAACATCGCGGCTTTCGGCGGCGACCCGGCCAAAGTCACGATCGCCGGAGAGTCGGCCGGCTCCATCGCGGTCAGCGCGCAGATGGCCTCGCCTCTCTCCAGGAACCTGATCGCCGGAGCCATCGGCGAGAGCGGCTCCATTATGGGGGCACTCTCCGCCGGTCCTCTGCCCGCCGCTGAAGAGCAGGGTACGAAGTTCGTGACCGCCGCCGGGGTAGCCGATCTGGCCGCCCTGCGCGCCATGCCCGCCGACGAGTTGCTGGCCGCCTCCGGCAAGCAGGGAATGCCGCGCTTCAGTCCGGTGGTAGACGGCTACTTCCTGCCCGAAGCGCCCGCCGCCATCTTCGCCGCCGGTAAACAGGCCAACGTCCCGCTGCTGGCCGGCTGGAACTCCGAAGAGCAGGGGGCTCGCAGCGTCCTGGGACGCGAAGCACCCACCAAAGAGAATTTCGAAAAGGCCATCAACCGCCTCTACGGCGCCAACGCTCCCAAGGTGTTGGAAGCCTGGGATCCGGCGAGCGATGGCGATGTCACCGCGGTGGCCACCGAACTGGCCAGCGCCCGCTTCATCGCCCTCAGCACCTGGAAGTGGCTCGACCTCGCCGCGGCCACGGGACACAAGCCCGTCTATCGTTACTACTACTCCCGGCCCCGTCCCCACATGCGGCCTGAGATGGGCAACGCCACTGCCGGATTGGCCGGCGGCGTCATCAAGGGAACAGGCCGCGGCACCCCGCCGCCTCCGCCCGCCGGCGCGGTCCACTCCGCCGAGATCGAATACGCCATGGGCAACCTCGCCGGCAACAAGGTTTACGACTGGACCCCCGACGATTACAAAGTCTCGGAAGTCATGCAGGCCTACTTCGCCAACTTCGTGAAGACCGGCAATCCCAACGGCGGCAACCTGCCCAAATGGCCCGCGGTGAAGCCCAACCAGCCGGCCGCGTATCTCCACATCGACGTGGAGACCAAGGCCGAAACCGAAGCCCATCGCAACCGCTACACGGTCCTCGACAATTTGAAGTAGGGCAGGCTTCAGCGCCTGCCTACCCCACGCGGCAGAGGATTTGGCCGGGTTTGACGGCGTCTCCCGGCTTCACCGACACGTCTTGTATGATGCCGGAGACCGGAGCGCCGATGGCCGTCTGCATCTTCATGGCCTCGATGGTGACCACCGGATCGTTGCGGCGGACGCGGCCTCCGGGCGCCACCGATACCGAGACGATGCACCCGGCGATCGGACTGCGGCAGATCTTGTCGTCTGGGATGGAGTCCGATGGGTGCGGCGGCATACGCAGGGTCGCGGGCAACTCGGGTTCGAGTTCCTGCGGAACGGCGGCGCCCTCGGGCAAAACATCCACCTGCACGTCGTACGTGCAGCCCTCCACGTTGATCCGCAGCTTCATGGAGTGTCCTTCTTTTCGGGCTCCGGGGCCGCGGGTTCGGCGGTCTTGCGCGGGCGAATGACGATGGGCATGCGGATGCGGATCTTGACGGGAGCCTTCCACTGGGGCCGGTCGTCTTTGGTTTCGTTGACAGCCGCGGTGGCAGCGGCGGCGATCACTACCAGATGATGTGCGGGAATTCTATCGGCCATAGGGTCACCTCACAGCGGGATGTTGCCGTGTTTCTTGGTGGGCCGGAGTTCGCGCTTGGTGGCCAGCGCATCCAGCGCGGTTACCAGATAGGCGCGGGTGTCCGCCGGTTCAATGATATCGTCCACGAGGCGGGCTCCGGCCGCCACGTAGGGCGAGGAAAACGTGTCGCGATACTCCTGAATCAACTCTTTGCGGCGCAGGTCCTGATCGTCCGCCGCCGAAATCTCGCGCCGGAAAACGATCTCCGCCGCGCCCTCCGCGCCCATCACCGCAATCTCCGCCGAAGGCCAGGCGAAAACGCGATCGGCGCCCAGATCCTTGGAGCACATGGCGATATACCCGCCGCCGTACGCCTTGCGCACCACCACTGTGATCTTGGGCACGGTGGCGGCCGAGTAGGCGAACAGCAGTTTGGCGCCGTGGCGGATGATGCCGCCGTATTCCTGCTCGATGCCCGGCAGGAAGCCCGGTACGTCCACCAGCGTCACCAGGGGAATGTTGAAGGCGTTGCAGAAGCGGATGAAGCGCGCGCCCTTGTCCGACGCGTTGATATCCAGCGCTCCGGCCAGCACGCAGGGTTGATTGGCGATGATGCCGATGGGCCGTCCGGCAATGCGTGCGAAGCCGATGAGCAGGTTCTTGGCGAACTCCTGCTGCACCTCTAGAAAATCGCCGCGGTCCACGATGCGCGTAATGATCTCGCGCATGTCGTAGGGCAGTTTGCTCTCTTCCGGGACAATGCGATTGAGCGCCTCGTCGCGCAGGTGGCGGCGGTCGTTATCGCCGCGCGGCGGGTCCTCCTGATTGTTCGAGGGGAAAAAGGAGAGCAGGCGCTTGCAGAGCTTGATGGCGTCCAGGTCGTTATCGGCGATGAAGTGGACCACGCCGGAACGATCCATCTGCGCCCGCGGACCGCCCAATTGTTCGCTGGTGATGTCCTCGCCGGTGACCTGCCGGATTACCGCCGGACCGGTGATGAACATGTAGGCGTAGCGCGTCTGAATGATGAAATCGGTGAGCGCCGGACTGTATGCCGCGCCGCCCGCGCAGGGTCCGCAGATCAGCGAAACTTGCGGCACTACGCCCGAAAGCTGCACGTTGGAATGGAAGACGCGGGCGTAACCGGCCAGGCTGCCGACGCCTTCCTGCACGCGCGCCCCGCCGGAATCGTTGATGAAAACGAAGGGCGAGCCGGTGTTCAGGGCGTATCGCATGGCATCGGCGATCTTGCTGCCGTGGACCTCGCCCGCCGACCCGCCGGCCACGGTGAAATCCTGACTAGCCACGTGCACGGTGCGTCCGCCAATGCGTCCGCTGCCGGTGATCACGCCGTCGGCGGGGAGGGGCTTGTCGGCCATACCGAAATAGGTGGCCCGGTGGCGCGCGAACAGTCCTAACTCCTGGAGGCTCTCGCGGTCCAGCAGGTACTTGAGGCGCTCGCGCGCGGTGAGTTTGCCTTCCTGGTGCTGCTTGTTGGCCCGCTCCGGGCCGCCGCCTTGGCGGAGCTGCTCCTTGGTCTGCTCGAGTGCGGCGATCTTTTCCTTGGACGACTCGGTAACGGGCATAATCGGCTCTGAAAGGCCTATATTAGCAGGTGGCCTTAGCGCCGGGAGGTTTTCAGGTCGAGTTCGTCCGGCGTTTTGGGCCAGTCCTCACGCAGCAGGCGAGAAAGGGCGCGGTCGGCCAGGAGTTTGCCTCCGGTTTGGCACTGGGGGCAGTAGTTCGTCTCGTTTGAGGCGTAGCGGATGCGCTGGATTTTCGAGCCGCAGCGCGGGCAATCCATTTTGTAGCGGCCATGAACGGCCATCTCTTTGCGGAAGGCGGTGACCTTTTCGGGGAATTTGCCCGCTGCCTCCGTGCGCAGGCGGTCGACCCACTCGAGGAGGACTTCGCGGGTGGCTTCGAAGAGCGCCGTGGCCTGGTCGCCGGTGAGGCGCTGACTCAGCGCCACCGGGGACATTTTGGCGCGGTGGAGGATTTCGTCCGAATAGGCGTTGCCGATTCCGCTGAACAGGCGCGGATCGGCAAGGGCGCGTTTCAACGTATGATTCTCGGACCGTAGAACGGCGGCGAAATCCGCGGCCGAGGCGTCCAGCACTTCGAGTCCGCCGGGGTCGAGCGCACGCAGACCCGCCTCGCCTTGCGCCACGTGGAGCGCCGCGCGGTGCTGTGTGCCGGCTTCGGTCAGTTGCAGCGTACCCGAGGAAAACTCGAAGCTGGCCAGAGCGTTCTTGCCGGCGGGACGCCAGTGGAGGCGGCCGGCGATCATCAGGTGGAGGACCAGCCAAAGGTCGTTCTCCAGACCGATCGCGATGCGTTTGCCGACGCGGCGGACCTCGCGGACAGTCTGGCCCTCGGTGTCTGCCAGGGGCGGCGTCACCGAGCGCAACAGGAACGGGCCGCGAATTTGGACGCGCCGGAAGGTATGCGCGACGATGCGCTGTTGCAGCGCTTCCACGTAGACCGTTACATCCGGCAATTCAGGCAATCAGTTTTCCGCGGCACCCCACTCGGATTCTAGCAGGCGCGAATACTCCCCGCTGGCATATAACTCGAAGCGAAACTTGCGGGAATCGATCACGCGGAACGGCTGCGAATCGACAAAACACTGGTAAATCACGTCCGCGTACCGGTGATAATTGCGGAGAAATTCCTCCGACAGATCGCCGATTCCCGGTGGCGACGCAAACACCGTGTTTAACCCGATCGCGCGCGCAAATATCGACGCATAATCCGAGACGCCCCAGCGGATCAGTTTTTCCTTCACCGCGGGAGGAGGATCCTGCGTCAGCAAACCCGCGAAACTCTGCGGGTGCAGGTCCGAGTTCTTCAGTTCGGGAGAGTGTTCCGCCCATTCCAGGCATTGATCGAGCCAGCGGAAGACGTCCTTTCCCAGAAAATACAACATGCGGACCTCTGAGTAGCGACCCGCCATCAGGCGGCGCGCCAGATCTTCACGGTCCAGCCCGTCACTCGGGATCAGCCCCGACAACATCAGGGCAGCCTTGGAGTTGTCCAATAGCGTGGAGGGCGCGACGTGCTCATTGAACGGGTGGAGGATGAGAGGCGGTAAATCCCAAACACTTCCTTCGATACCTTCGGTGGCCGGTGACATTGTTGTACCCACTTCCTTATCGGCAGCGGAGTT
>DASZMZ010000026.1:0-6782 GCA_035551455.1 Candidatus Sulfopaludibacter sp. | reverse complement strand
TGCCGTTCGCCCAGTACAAGCGAATGTGCGCATGGGCGAGGTCCTCGGTGCGCTCCAGTTTGAGTTTTCCGTCCGACGACGCCTGCCACGCATTCATGGCCCACTGCGCCAGTTCGGGGTCGCTCGCGCGGCACCCGGTTTCCGGCTGCGTACAAGGCTGGACCCAATACTTGAGCGTGGCGCCGTCACAGCAACCGAACGCCAGCGCCAGCAACAGGGCCTGCCGCATTGGCTACTTGTCCTGCCAGCGCGCGGTGAAGATGTTGAACTCGTACCGCTCCTTGGCGTCACGATCCGAACAAAAAACCAGCGTCTTGCCGTCTGGTGAGAACTCCGGAAACGACGTGAAGCCCCCGGTGCTGCTCACCTGCTCCAGACCCGTGCCATCGAGATTCACCATATACAGTTCGAAGTGGCGGCTGTCGCATTCCTGCTTGTTGGAGGAGAAGAGAATCTTCTTGCCGTCCGGTGTAAACGTGGGCGCGAAACTGGCGCACCCGAAATTCGTAATGGCATGCGCGCCGCTGCCGTCACTGTTTGCCACCATGATTTCCATTTTCATGGGAGCCGTAAGATTTTCGGCCAGCAGCGTTTTGTACTTGTCCATGTCGGCCGGAGTCTTCGGATAATTTGCGCGCCACACCATTTTCTTTCCGTCGCGCGAAAACACCGCCCCGCCATCGTAGCCCGGCGTTTTTGTCATCTGCTTCTTTGCGGACCCGTCCGACTTCATGGTCCACAGATCCAAATCGCCAGACTTCACGGACGTGTAGAGAATCGTTCCCGTCTTCCAGTTGACCGTAGCCTCGGCATCGTATCCTGGCGCGTCCGTCAGCCGCTTCTCGATCTTGCCGTCGTCGCCCGCCAGGAAAATATCGTACCCCGCGAAGACTCCCCACAGATAGCCTTTGCTGCGGTCCGGGTTCGTGGGACATGCCGCGTCGGCCAGATGGGTCGAGGCGTACACGATGTGCTTGTTATCCGCCAGGAAGTATCCGCACGTCGTGCGTCCCTTGCCTGTCGAGACCAAGTGCTGATCGCTCCCGTCCGCGTTCATCAGGAACATCTGATCGCAGTCGTACGGTGGCCGCGTGGTCTGAAAAATCAAACGCTTGCCGTCGGGACTCCAGTACGCCTCGGCGTTCTGGCCGCCATGCGTGAGTTGCCGGATTTCGGCCAGGTGATTAGTCTGCGCCGCCGCTACCAGTGCTGCAGCCGCCATTGCCAGGAACGTCTTCTTCATTGTCAGACTTGCAGTATACCGCCCCTATTGTGCCGCGCCCGACGCCATGCTCTGGAATTTGCGGATCGCCTTCACGGCGGCATCCACTTTCATGTCGAAGATCATTTTCCCCAGCGCCACCGTGGATGGCCGCGCATCGCCGCGGATCCCGTTGTTCACCCGCGCCGCGTTCGGGTCGCGCTTTTCACCGGGCTTGGCCATCGGATCGCCGACCGCCGTCGCCACCAGGTCCATCCGGACCCAGCCTTTGTCGCCTCCGAGGAACATCATCTCCGACGTGTCCGGGATTCCGGCGTGCGAACTCAACGGCAGATTCTTCGACGTCAGATACTTGTCGAATTCGTCGTTGGCTTTGTAGACCTCCTCGCAGAAGTAGATGTGGATACCCTGCGCCGCGTACTTCTCGTCGAGCTTCTTGGCCGTCTCGCCCAGTTCCTTTTGTCCGCCTCCGTGATCACCCATCAGGATCACGATCTTAAAACCGTTCTTAATCAGTTGTTCGGCAACCTGCTCGTTGACGGCGGCAAATACCGGCCCAGTCAGTCCGATCGTGCCCGGCAGATTGGCGCTGGCGTTGTTCACCGAAAACGGCATCACGGGCGCGGCGATGGCGTTGCCCAGTTTCTCCGCGATGGCGATGGCCGTCGCGTGGCCCATCAGGGTATGGCCGCCGTTGACGTTCTGCGGTCCGCGCGTTTCCGTCCCGCCGTTATACACTAGCGCGGTGGTTTTGCCGCTTTGAATGGCCGATTTCAGTTCGGGCCATGTCATCATCTCCAGGTCAACAGTCTTTGGTTGCGTCCAACCGCAGACCGCGAACAGGACCATTCCCAGTATTGTCAGACGCATCACTTTTCCCCCTCAGTTGCCACGCGGCAGCATATCATAGATGGACGGTCACCGAGGGGGACCCCACATGGAAAATCTCATCGCCAAACTGCTCCACGATTTCGAACAGGGAAAGATGAACCGCCGCCAGCTCATTCAGGCTCTCGCCATGGCGGCCTCGGCCGCTGCCGCCACGCCCGCGAGCGCGGCCGAAGGCAAAGGATTCAAAGCCGTCGCGGTGAATCACATTTCGTACCAGGTCGCCGATTATGCCAAGACGCGCGACTTCTATGCCGACCTGCTCGGCATGAAGGTCTCGCATGATGACGGCCGCCAGTGCTATCTCGAATTTGGCAACACGTTTCTGCTGGCCCGCAACGCTCGCGCCGGCGCGAGTGGTCCCCGCATTGACCACATGGCCTACACCATTGAAGAGTGGGACAAGAACGGTGTGGAAGCGGAACTGAAGCGTCGCGGACTCACGCCACGGCCTGATACGGATGACAGCTTCCACGTGCAGGATCCCGATGGCTTCAATCTGCAAATCAGCGGTAAGGGAATGCACGCGTAAGCGAGCTGGTCACTTTTTGTAACGATCCTCTGCTGTCCAGAAGACCATGTCCGTTGGCCACGCGCAGAGCCAGCGCGGCGAGGTCGGTATCTCTCAATGCGGGCGGACCCGCCGAGCAGGAAGTCTCTCATTTCGCTCCGGCTTGGACATACTGGGCCACCGAACCGCACCCGCTGGTGCCCGTCGATTTTTCCTCTTGACGCATATATCAGTTAGTGATATATCTATAACTGATCTATGCTGCAGCAACTGGAGCCGCCACTCACGCCTGCCGTTTTCTTCACGCTCTTTGCGCTGGCCGGGGGCGAAAAACATGGGTACGCCATCATGCAGGAAACCCAGAGCCTGTCCGACGGCAGTTTCCGCATGGGTCCCGCGACTTTGTATACCACTCTGCAGCGCCTGCTGGAATTGGACCTCGTCGCGGAGGTGGCTGGAGATGGCGATGCCGACAGTCGCCGCAGGGTCTACGCCTTATCCACCACGGGCCGAGCCTTGCTAGATGCCGAACTGGCGCGCGTCGAAGCGATGCTGCGCAAAGCGCGCGCGATGCGCCTGCGGCCGGGACAGGTGAAGTCATGAGTGCGCTGATTTCCTGCGCGACCAAACTGTATCGCGCCTTGACGTATCTTTATCCCGCCGAATTTCGCCGCCGCTGGAAAGAGGAACTGACCGATACCTTTGCCCTCCAGATCACCGATTCATTTCGCGAAGATCGCTGGACCAACGCCATTGCCACCTGCTGCCACGCCTTCGCGGAATTGATTCTGACTGGCCTGCCGCTGCAACTTACCAGAGTGGCGCTCGTCCTGCCCCTGGCCGCAGTTGCAGGCGCCGGCGCGATCTTCTACGGACTGGTCTGGGCACTTCAGAATTCACTCGCTCTTCGGGCACTGTATCACCACGCAGTTGGAAAGTTGGGTGGCTGAGGCCGCCCGTTCAGAGAGGACAAACCAAATGAAGAAGACACTGTATACGCTACTGGTGTGCGCGCTCGCGGCAACCGCCGCCTTCTCGCAGACGGATCAGAAGGTCAACCTGTCGGGTACCTGGCAGATCGAGTACCACGACAAGAACGGCAAGGAAGTGGACACTCCGATGATCACCTTCCTGCAAACCGGAGGCCGCCTGGAGGGCGTCTTCGGCAATAAGCACTGGCGGGTCGAAGGTGTGTTCGCCGGTGACCAGGTCCAGTTCCTCTTCCATCCGGCGGGCCATCCCGAGATTAACGTGCGGTACCAGGGGAAACTCGATGCGAAGGGCGAAATCCGGGGCACCATGGTCAGCGAGGTGCAGTCCGGCACTTTTGTTGCCGTGCGAGCGCCGCAAAAGTAACTGAACACTCGCGCTATCCCATTGACCAGCCATTACATACTCTTGACAGCGGCACGTTACATTTATATACTTCGGACCGGGTAAGATGCGCGTTTTCCGGTGAGGGGCCGGAGCCTGGATGCGAATTCTCGTAGTGTGCACCGCCCTGTCCGCGGCTGCCGCGGCCTGGAGTCAGAGGCCCGTTGGGGTTCCGTCTGCCGCACCTCAACGGGCCTTGGTCAAACAATATTGCAGCGGCTGCCATAGCGAGGCGCTCAAATCGGGCGGGATGTCGCTGGCACATTTCGACGTGGCGCACCCTGAACACTCCGCCGAACTCAGCGAAAAAGTGATTCGCAAATTGCGCACCGGACTGATGCCGCCGCCCGGCTTGCCGCGGCCGAACGCCGCCGCCGTAAAGTCGTTGGTATCGACGCTCGAAACCGAGATCGATCACGCCGCTCTGCTCCATCCCAATCCTGGACGGCCCGCGCTGCATCGCCTCAATCGCACCGAATACGCCAATTCCGTGCGCGACCTACTTAACCTTCCGGTGGACGTCGCGCCGCTGCTGCCCACCGACGACATGAGCCACGGCTTCGACAATATGGCCGATGCGCTCACCATTTCGCCAGCCCTGATGGAAGGCTACATCCGCGCGGCGAGTCGCATCAGCCGGCAAGCGGTGGGCGACGCTACCGCGCAGGCGCTGACTTCCACTTACTCCATTCCGCGCGTGGCTTCGCAGATGCGCCATGTCGAAGGCACGCCCTTCGGCACACGCGGCGGTATCGCGGTCACGCACACCTTTCCTGCCGATGGCGATTACACCTTCCGCCTGGGCTTCTACTATGTGCCCGAAGGTCCGCTGTTCGGTCAGAACATGGGCAAGGGCCAGCAGGTGGAGATCGCCGTGAATGGCGTGCGCGTCGCGCTCCTGGACATCAACCCGGCCATGACGCTGGCCAAAGACGGCATCAAGACTCCGCCGATCCATGTGAATGCCGGCGCGCAGAAAATCTCCGCGTCCTTCATTTCGAAATTCGATGGACCACTGGAAGACGAGTTCCGTCCCGTGGAACAGAGCCTGGTGGACGTCTCCACCGGCAACATTCCGGGCATGACGTCTCTGCCGCACCTGCACGAATTTTCCGTCACCGGACCTGTGAAGGTCGCCGGCCTTTCCGATACGCCCAGCCGAAGTAAGATCTTTTCGTGCCGACCCTCGGCGGGCGGCGATGAAGTTCCCTGCGCGAAGAAGATTCTCTCGTCACTGGCGCGCCAGGCATATCGCCGGCCGGTGAATGCGAACGATCTGGAAGACCTGCTCAGCTTCTACCAGGCGGGC
Source organism: Candidatus Sulfopaludibacter sp. (assembly GCA_035551455.1). GTDB lineage: Bacteria > Acidobacteriota > Terriglobia > Bryobacterales > Bryobacteraceae > Sulfopaludibacter. The sequence continues at coordinate 1,478 of DASZMZ010000026.1, read as the reverse complement.
CGCAATGCCGGCGATTTCGAAACCGGCATCCGAACCGCGTTGCAAGCCATGCTGGCCAGTCCCGAATTTGTTTTCCGCTTTGAGCGCACGCCGGCAGGCGCAGCCCCTGGCACCAACTACCGCATCACCGATCTCGAACTTGCCTCGCGCCTTTCGTATTTCCTTTGGAGCAGCGCCCCCGATGCTGCGCTGCTTGACGTCGCCGCCGCGGGCCATCTGCGCGAGCCTCTGGTGTTGGCGAAGCAGGTCCGCCGTATGCTGGCCGATCCGCGCTCTGAGGCGCTGGCCGCGAATTTCGCCGGACAGTGGCTGCACTTGCAGAATCTCAAGGACGCCAATCCGGACCTCTACCTATTTCCGAATTTCGATAAGACACTTGCCCAGTCGATGCGCCGCGAAACGGAGCTGCTGTTCGGCAACATCGTGCAGCAGGATCGCGACGTTCTCGAACTGCTCACCGCCAACTACACCTTCGTGGATGAGCGCCTGGCCAAGCATTACGGAATTCCCAACGTGCTGGGCAATCGCTTCCGCCGCGTGGAAGTCACGGACCCGAATCGCTACGGGCTGCTGGGGCACGGCGGGATTCTCACGCTCACGTCCACCGCCATCCGTACGTCGCCCGTGCAGCGCGGAAAGTACATTATGGAAGTACTGCTGGGCACTCCTCCGCCCCCCGCGCCGCCCAATGTTCCCGCGCTCCCGGAGAATGCCGACGCGCGGACCGCGAACGTCACCAAGCAACAATCGGTGCGTGAACGCATGCAGGAACATCGGGCCAATCCAGCTTGCGCTTCGTGCCACAAACTAATGGACCCGATCGGCTTCGCGCTGGAGAATTTCGACGCAGTGGGCGTCTGGCGCTCGAAGGATTCGGGCATGCCCATCGACACCACCGGCCAGATGTTCGACGGGGCGAAACTCGATGGGCCGGTCAGCGTTCGCCAGGCATTGGTCAAGCACTCCGACGCCTTTATCGGCGCTTTCACGGAGAATCTGCTGGCCTACGGCATGGGTCGCGTACTGGAGTATTCGGATATGCCTGCCGTACGGGCTATCGACCGAGCCGCTGCGTTGAGCGGCGACCGCTTCTCGTCTTTCGTTCTGGGCGTAGTCAAGAGCCGCCAGTTTCAGATGCGGCGCGCCGACGACGCGGCTCCTGCAGTTAGCACCACCGCAGTTGAGGGAGGGCAATAGTTTGCAGTACATCACCAAGAAACACTTATCGCGACGTACCCTGCTGCGAGGTATGGGTGTGTCGCTGGCGCTGCCGCTGCTGGATTCCATGGTGCCGGCGCAGACGCCCATCCGCAAGACGGCCGCTGCCGTGCCCACCCGCCTCACTTGCATTGAGATGGTGCACGGCGCCGCCGGCAGTACGGTGGATGGCTCCAACAAGCATTACTGGTCGCCCGCCAAAGACGGGCGCGATTTCGAATTCAGCGAGAGCCTCAGTCCGCTGGAACCGCTGCGCGATT
>DASZMZ010000025.1:0-6226 GCA_035551455.1 Candidatus Sulfopaludibacter sp. | reverse complement strand
GGATCTGACTCTTCCTCACCTGTAGTTTCGCAATGTTATCCTTTTTCAAGCCGGTCTCCTTTCTGCACCTCATCGAGTGCGTCTACCGGGATTGTAAACCGTCCCGTGGGAGACCGGCCTTCTCATACCATCTCTGTAAGTGATTGAATAAGCGTCCTTTTCTAGTTGTCCGTAGGTGTCTTCAGGACGCTGTCGACGACGATCACCTGCAGCGGGGCTTTCCGAGTTTCGAGCTTCAATCCGTTGGCCCGCAGGCCGCTATGCAGCGTCGAATCGCTGATAGTGGCGAGGTATCGCAGAGCTTCGGGCGGCAAGGCCACCCCGGCGCTGATCGCCGACCGGATCAGCATGCCCCGGTAATCGTCTTCCGAAAGAGGAACGTTGATATCGTACTTCCCTTTCAGATTCGTCATGTCCACCACGGGACGGTCCATGAAACGCGACAGCGTATCGGCCAGGTAGGCCATGGTCAATTTCTTGCCGATGAATTTGTTGTCGCCGAAGGAGTAGGATGCGCCGCCGGGCAGACTGACCGCCACTCCGCTCGGACCACCGGCTGCATTTACTTCAGTGGGCGCCTTATCGTCCTGCGCCTCGGAAGCATCGGTCAGATCCTTCAATTTGCCGCCGGGTATCGTCTCCAGTCCGTAGACCGGAAACTCCTTCGTGTCGTTGTGAAACTTGAGCTGGAATCGATCCGTCAGCAGAGACTTCAGCATCTCCGGGACCTGTTCCTTGGCGCCTCCGGCCGGCAGTTTGGCATCCACCGTGAACCGTTCCGACTCGATCCACTCGGGGCCGATCACCTGATAATTCTTCACCTTGTACGCCATTCGGATGTAGTCTGACAGCGAAAGCGAAATGAGGTGGACCTGCGCGCCGTCAATGTGCAGTCCGATATTGACCTGCGGGGCGCCTGCCGTGATCGGCGGCGCCGCCTTGACCGAAACCACCTCGAATTCCAGTCGCTGCGCCGGGGTCTGAGCGAGAGCAGTTGCCAGAACCAGGGCTGCGGGCATAAACATGCGAATGACTTTCATAAAAGGTCTATACGGATTCTGAGCCGGAAAAGATCCCATGGCGGTGCAGCATCTCGACTGCCGTGCCATCTCCATTGGTTTCCGCCAGTTCGGCGTGCCGGCGGGCGGCCGGGTAGTCCCCGCGGATCGCGTACATCTCAGATAGCGAGACGTGGGCCGCGGCAAACGTCGCATCCAGCCGCACCGCTTCCAGCAGCAGACCGAGAGCCTCTTCCTGCCGCTGCTCCATCCGGTACAATTGCGCCAAATTGGCGTACGGGTGGGGATTGGCGGGCTCGCGGCCGATCCAGGCCAGTTGCTCTTCCATATGCTTGCGAGTCTCGTGATCGAGTGCGAACTCGATCACCTGTTTCCGCCAGAATCCCACTACCGTGATCCTACCAGAATTACGTGAATGTCCATGACGTTGGTGTTGGTGGGACCAGTGACGATCAGGTCGCCCAGGCTTTCGAAATAGTGGTACGAATCGTTGGCAGCGAGGTACCGGGAGGCCTCGGGATTGCGGCGCAGCGTTTCCCCATCGGCGATGGCGCCGGCGGCGTCTGTGGGTCCATCACTGCCATCGGTGCCCGCGCTCAGCACCACCGTCTCGGCGACCCCGGCGATATCGATCGCGGCGGCTAGCACGAACTCCTGATTCCTGCCGCCCAGTCCGGAGCCGCGCAGAGTGACGGTGGTTTCTCCACCTGTAATGATGCAGGTTCGCGCCTTGGCATCGCGCGCGATGGCGGCGTGCATGCGCGCGATCTCGCGGGTCTCGCCTTCAATGGAACTCGAGAGCACGCTGGTGCGATACCCCAAGCCGCGCGCGTGGCGTTCCGCCGCGGCCAGTGCCAGCCGGTTGCTGCCCACAATGGAATTGCGCACCTTGTCGAACAGAGGGTCGGAAGCCTTGGGAGTCTCGTCGATTTCGCCGCGGACTCCGGCCCCCAGCCGCTCCCGAATAGAAGCCGGCACGCGGTCGCCAAGCTGATACTTTTCGAGAATCCCAGCCGCGCCCGCAAAAGTCGACTGGTCCGGCGCAGTGGGTCCCGACCCGATCGTATCCAGATCGTCGCCAATGACATCGGAGAGCAGCAGCGCTTCCACGCGAGCCGGCGCCGCGAGCCGCGCCAGTTGGCCGCCTTTGATGCGCGAGATGTGCTTGCGCACCGCGTTCAACTCGTGAATATCCGCGCCGCAGGCCAGCAGCAGGCGAGTGAGGGCCTGCATCTCTTCCAAAGTGATGGAAGCTGCCGGCAGCGGCAGCAGGGCGGAAGCGCCTCCCGAAATGAGGCAGAGCACCAGGTCGCGCGGACCCGCCGCCGCTGCCATCTCCGCGATCCGCGATGCTCCGGCGACGCCGCGGCCATCGGGCACGGGATGGCCGCATTCGTTCAGTTCGATGCGGCGCAGTTTGGCGGTGTGACCGTCTTTCACGTTGATCAGTCCGGCGGTGATGCGCCGGCCGAGCACCCGTTCGGCGGCCCGCCCCATGGAGGCTCCGGCCTTCCCCGCCCCGATCACGTAAATATTGGGGTAACGGCTGAAATCGATCCGCTCCAGGTGTCGCGTCACGGCATCCGCGGGATCGGCGGCAGCCAGTCCCGCTTTGAAAATGGCTAGCGCATGGCGGCGCAGCAGGCGGGTGCTCATCGGAATAGCGGATGGTTGAAGATAGCCTCCACCGTCACGGCCGGGTCGTCGCTCTCAATCGGGACGTGGATTTCGGCGATGGCGTAGGTCTCCCGCCGCGCGTGATACAGCGCCGCGAACTTCTCGGGGTCGCGCGCCAGCGGCCGGTGCGTGGCATGGCCCACGCGGCGCTGCACCGTCTCCAAGGGACAGTCCAGCCAGACCACGAAGCCATTGCTGGTGACCAGGTCGCGATTGGTGGAATCGATAAACGCGCCGCCGCCCAACGCCAGAACGGCAGGACGGCCGCGCTCGATCCACTTCACGTGCTGCCGCAGAATCTCCGTTTCGATCCGCCGGAATTCGGCCTCTCCGCGGGTGTCAAACAACTCGGCGATGGTGACCTTTTCGGCGGCCTCGATTTCATCGTCGATATCGAAGAAGCTCCAGCCCATCCGGTGAGCCAGGGCGCGGCCGATCGTGGACTTGCCGGAGCCCATGAAACCTACCAGATACAGGCCGGGCGTGCGCTTGAGTTTAAGATTCATGCCGTTCCATTCATTTGCGCCATCCGCCGTTCCACCATGGAGGGGAACAGCCGCATGGCGGCTACCAGCAGCCAGCCCGCGTGCGGGGCGTGAACCGTGCGCGCGTTCCGCTCCACTCCGCGGCGAATCGCTACCGCGCATTCCTCCGGAGTGATGGCCATTTTCCGGCCTTGCAACACCTTCTCCGGAGGCTGGCCTTCCAGCACGTTCTTCTGAAAGCCGGTCTTCACGTAGCCCGGACACACCAACATGGTGCGCACCCCATCGCGCAGCAATTCCATACGCAGCCCGTCGGTAAGCGTATCCAGAGCGCCCTTCGACGCGCTATAGATGGTCATCCACGGCAGCGTGAGTTTGCTTGCGATGGAGCCCACGTTGACGATCATGCCGCTGCGCCGCTGCCGCATGTGCGGGACCACCAGTTGCGTGAGCCCCAGCGCCGCGAAGAAGTTCAACTCCATCAGCGCGCGGACCTCTTCCAGCGGCGTCTCCCATGCCGGGCGATACAGACCGACGCCCGCATTATTAATGAGCACGTCGATGGCGCCGTACCGTTCCAGTGTGCGATCTACGAGCAGCCGGCGCACCGCGGGATCGGTAAGATCGCCCGCCGTGCACAGACCATCGCCGGCCACCTGCCGCAGCCGTTCTTCGCTTCGTCCGCTGAGCGAGAGCCGGGCTCCCGCGCGCAGAAATTCAGCGGCGCAGGCTGCCCCGATGCCCTGGGAGGCGCCGGTGATCACCACCACTTTGCCTGCGAGTTTCATGAAATGAGGGTCGCCGTTCGCACGTTGGTGAAATACGGCGGTTTGCTCCGGTTTGTCTTGAAACGTCATAATGTTACCATGCCTTCGGGCCTCATCCCGTTGTTCCCACTGGAAGTGGTGGTCTTCCCACGGACCCCCCTGCCCCTCCACATCTTTGAAGACCGCTACAAGGAAATGGTGGGCATAGCGATTCGCGAAAACTCAGAGTTCGGCATGGTGCTCACCAAAGGCGAAGGCATTGTCAACGCCGGCTGCACGGTGATGGTGGAGAAGGTGCTCCACGTCCACCCGGACGGCCGTATGGACATTCTGACCCGCGGTCTGCGCCGCTTCGAGATTCAGAGTCTGGACGAAGAGAAAGACTATCTCCAGGCGACCGTGAGTTTCTTCGACGACGACGATTTCGCGCCGGTACCGGCCGATCTTCGCCAGGAAGCTATCGGACACTTTCACTCCCTGCGCAAGATCTCCGGCAGCGCCGGCGAGGATCCGAATCTGGAAGACCCGCAAGTGAGCTTTCAACTCGCCCAGTCGCTGCCGGACCTCGACTTCCTGAACGGCCTGCTGCGCCACCGGTCGGAAGCGGAGCGGCTTCGCCTGTTGAATCGCTTCCTGACGGAGTTCATCCCGAAGCAAAGGACCATCGAGCGGGTCAAGGCCGTGGCCCCCACCAATGGCTTCGGCGGGAAGCACACGGGACTGTAGACCATGCGGGGGCGGCTCCTCATTCGCGGGGAAGGGGACCGGCTGCGAAGTTCGCTCTCCTTTAGCGTCTCGGCCTGCCTGCATGGCGCGCTGCTGGGCTGGCTCGTTCTGTATTCAGCGGTGACGAGCCTGCGAACGGAACCGCCGAAATCAGCCTACGATCTGGAAATCCGCCCGTATGAGAAGCATCTGGTCTGGTACAACCTGAAGGAGAAACTCCCCAACGTCAATTCCGGCGCGCGGAAGAAAGATGCCCGTCCGCTGCGAGCGAAGCTCAAGTTTCCGCAGCAAGTGGTGGCCGGCGAAAAGGACCTGCCCGCACCTCCGCAGTTGATTCGTATGCCGGCGCCAAAGATCGCGCTGCCCAAGGAACTGGCGCTGCCGAATGTCCTCGCTGTGGCTCCGCCGCCTCCCCGCCCCGTGAAGCCGTTCCAACCACCGCCCGCACCCGCACGGCCCGTCGCACCGGCGTTGGACCTGCCGAATGCGCCCCGCCTCACCACGTCGCACCCGGACCGAGCCCTCCCCTTCGATGCCGCTCTGCCGAAGCCTAAGGCTCGCGAGTTCACGGCGCCTCCGCTACCCCGGCGAGCGGCGCCACCGCCCGACTTGCCGGATCCCGCCGCGCCGGAGCTGAAGATGGCTGCTGCCCAGTTCGAGGCTCCCAAAATCCCCAAGGGCTTCACAGCGCCTAACGGAAAAACTGCTACACACGTCGAGCGGGACATCGACGATGCGCCTCCCGTCCCAACCCCCACGGTGACCGCGCCGGCCACACTGGCGATTGTCGGACTCAATCCGGTGAAGGCCCCGGACGCTCCCCTACCCCGCGGCTCGCACGAAGCGGGCTTCTCTGCCGGTCCCGAAGTGCATCCCAAAGGAGCGGCGGAAGCGGCTCCCGAGAAGGCCGCGGTAACCGTCCCAGGGCTGGTCGCCAGGGGCGGCGCCAAGGATCCCGCGGGCAGCCTGCTCTCCGTCTTCGCGCCGCTCGCAAAGCCGCCCCTGACAGCCGACGCCTCACCGCCCGGCGGCGTGCCTCCGCCCCGGAGTGCGGAACCACGCGCCGCGCACGTCTCCAGTTCGCCCGACTCCCGCATGAAAGGCCGCTACGTTTACACGGTCGCCATTCAGATGCCGAACGTCACCAGCTATTCCGGAAGTTGGATCGTCTGGTTCGCGGACCGCGACGCCACCACAGGCTCGATTCCTGCCGATATGAAGCCGCCCGTGGCCATCCGCAAGGTGGACCCGAAGTACATTGTCACTGCGGTAGAAGAACGCGTGCAGGGCATCGTGCGCCTGGCCGCCGTGATCCGCCACGATGGTCACATAGAGAACGTGGAACTGCTGCAGCATCTGGACGAACGGCTCGACAAGAGCGCGCAGGAAGCGCTGGCCAAGTGGATCTTCGAGCCGGCGCTGCGCAACGGTGTGGCCGTGGATGTGGACGCCGTCTTCGAAATACCCTTCCGGCTTCCTCCGAAGAACTTGAGATGATCCGACAAAACCTGCTGATTGATGCCGACGACACGCTCTGGGAGAACAACATCTA
>DASZMZ010000024.1:0-28002 GCA_035551455.1 Candidatus Sulfopaludibacter sp. | reverse complement strand
GGTCATCACGGCAGTGCCGAGAACGTGCCAGAGATGGTTGGATGCCAGCAGGATGGCCGCGCAAACGCCGGTTTGCCAGGAGCCCAGTTCGGCGGCGAAAAGAAACACCAGTCCCAGAGCCAGACTACAGAAGAACGCGATGGGGAGACGCAGTGCCAGCCGGGATATGCCGAGGATGCGGGCGGAAGCGGCGGAGACCCAAATCAGCAGAGGCGGCTTATAGAGCGCCAGGCGGCCCATGAACTTGGGAGTGAGCCAATCGCCATGGAGCGCCATGCCGATCGCGCTGTTCGAATAGAGAGCTTCGTCCTGGGTGGTGATGCTGCTGATGGGGTCGACATAATCGCCGGCCATGCCGACGCGCGCCGCCCGAAATATCAGGCAGCACAGGGCCAGCAGGACTACGGCGCAGAAGGCTCTCCACATGGAATTAACGACGATAGCATGGGGCGGCGAAAGCGATCGTCGCGCCTACTGCTGGTGCTGGATGTGAACGATTTCGGAGCTGTAGGGCGTGGGCAATTGGACGCGGACGCCGGCGGTCATCAACTGCGCGCCGGGCACCGAATAGACGGAAGGACTGATTTCGAAGGTGACCGTATAGCGGGAATCGGGGTGCAGACCCTGCGGCCGGAAGACAAACTGAGGCGCCCCGCCGGAGGCTCGGGTGATCACCGCAATGCTGGAGTCGAGAGCCGGATTGTAACTCTGGATGGCGTCGATACCGGTAGGCGTGGGCGGAAGGATGTGGTAGACCTTGCCGCCGCTGATACTGCCGCGCTGAGCTTTGTAGTTGGCAATCTCGATCGCCAGATAGCCGGCATCGTCCAGGGAGAGACTCATGAGCTGGTTCATGAGCACCCAGTTTCCGCCGAACATATAGCTGTGAGTGGCGTAAGAGCTGATACCGTCGCTGGCAGGCATGTAGCGTTCCGCGTAGCGCGGCGAGAACGGGAAAGTGGCGCCATAAGCTGCCTTGCGGGAAGGGAGAGACCCGGAAGCATCGTTGGTGATGGACGTGACGTAATGCTTGACCATGTTGAAGGTCATCATATTACCGCCATCTTCACAGTTTTCCCAGGACACGTTAGGCCGGGCTTTCTGCAGCGCGGAGACCACGGCATTGATACCCTGCACGGAATTGGCGTAGTTACTATCATTCGGGTCATGACTATGACTGGTTTTAGTACACTGCTTGACCATATTCTCGCCGTCCTGCAGGATCCAGTCGACACTGTAGTCGTCGATGATATGCAGCCCCTGCTGGATCAGCCAGGCCTGAGTGGGCTGATTCGACAGACAGAGCGAGACGGCGCCGTGATAGTTATCGTTTTCGGTAGAAGTCCAGTCGGGATTCTGCTGCAGGACGGGGCTGGCGGGGTCGGCTTCGGCGAGGGCGAAGTGGAGGCCGAACTTCATTCCGAGCGAATGCACATAGGCGGAGACGGCCGCGAGGCCATGCGGAAATTTCTGTGGATCTTCGGTCCAGTCGCCAGTGCCGCGCGCCCAGCCAAGGTCGACGATGAACAGCTCGACGCCCAAGGCGGCGGCTCGGTCGGCATTCTGCTCCAGCACGGCTTCATTGATCTGATCGCCCAAACCCCAGGAGTCCCACGCCACATAAGGAAACATGGAGGCGTCGGGAACGGGCGCCGCCAGAACCGCTTCCATGAACTGCTGGGTTCGATAGCCGGCCTCGTCGAAATCGCCGTGGAATAGCCCGAGGAATCCGGCGGGAGTTTGAAAATCCGTGTTGGGGTCCACCATATGGTTGAGGTCCAGTATCTGCGAGGTGAATTGTAGATACCCCTGCGATCCCATGTGTTGCACGGTGGATTTGGCGCGGCCGTCGAATTCCCAGCCGGCAAACAGTCCGCGCGCGTTGGCATCGCGGACCACCATCCAGCCACAGTGTTGCGCGTGAGCGCCCGAGAGAACCGCCAGAGCCGTGCCATCGGTGTCCAGTAACGCCTGCGACTGTTCGAAATTCGCAGGCACCGCAAGCACCGACCATTGATTGACGCGCAATGTGGAGTAACGCTGTCCGAAATCCGCGAACGCGAAGGGCAGCATATCGACGGATGTGACGTACTGCGGCGCTCCGGTTAGATTCCGATATCGAAAGTAATAGCGAATTACAGGCTGACCATCGTAGATACTGATATGGAGTGTGATTTGCGCCGCGTTGATTACATCCTGTAATACGATCACCTGCCGCACACCCGAGGCGGAGATTGCCTCAACATACTGATCGGTGAGCGTGTATTGGCGGTGGACGTCGAATACATCGTCACCAGCCTGAAAGTGGATCAGGGACGAAGGCTGCGCCGGTGCGGCGGTCCACAGATCGCCGTTCTGCAAGTTCGTAATAGATTGCGTCACAAAGTGACCGTCAGGCGTGAGTTGAAACCTCGCCTGAATTACACCATTTGTGAGCAGCCATACGTTTTGATCGGGTTGAAAACTAGACTGCGCCGCTTGAGTCGACACCGGGAGCGCAATCCACAACAGGAATACCGCTAGTTTCATTGGCGCTAGTCTCTAATACTTACTAACGCGGAATCCGTCCATTTGTTGTACAAAAGATGTAGCTATTTCTAGCTACTGAACAGCCACGGTAACTGCGGGATGTTCCTGACTGAACAAGCCGCCCAGATTTAGGTACAAACTAACTGCGGGGCCTGGGGACGCGTCCATCGGGACGAACACGTTCAGTTGGACCGCGCCGGCAACCAGTCCGGGAGCCTGTCCGGCGTACTGCACGTTTGCCGGGGCCGTCCCGAAATAGACCTGCGGCGTGACCACCAGGCTGGCTGTCTGGGTGGCCGGTGCAATCTCCCCATCGGCATAGCGCTGGCTGGCCAGTCCGCCTCCCGTCAGCCACAGGGTGACAATGGACCCTCTGGCGGCGGGATTGGATGGAGTATTCAGGCTTCCATCCTGATTGAAGGCTACACTCGCACCGCCGCCGCTGCTGTTTAACGTAAATACTCCGGGCGCACTGGCGGCAACGGACGCGCGAACTGGCGGCGACGGCACACCTTGATACGTCACCGCGACCTGAGTCGCACTCTTCCCCGCCACGGCGAAAGGCACAATCGCGTTGACCTGATGGTCCTGCGCCCACAATACCGGGGCCGGCATACCGTCGAACGTCACCGTCACGCCGGAGAGGGATTTCGCCACAAGCCCCTGGCTGTCGAGTTGCGCGCCCGCGCCAACTGCCGGACCCAGTCCGGTACCGAAGATCGACACAATCTCGTCAGGGCTCACCGCTTCGGTCTGGAACGCAGCGCCGTTCTGCACACAGACAGGATCGATTCGCGGCCCACCGCTGTAAGAGCGGCTGAAGTCTATGACCGCGGCAAAGCCATCGCCATTGCCGCCCGCAAACTGCGCTTGCACCGCGCCCGCGGTCGCCGGAAAATCGAGTGAGTCCGAAATGCCGCCCAGGTAGACACGCTGGCCGCTCACCGCCACGGACAAGACCAGATCGTCGGCCGTGCCGCCGAGAAAGGTTGAGTAAGCCATCTGTCCGTCCGCCCCCAGGACCGTGAGAAATCCGGTTCCACCGCTGATGAACTGGTAGCTTGCATTGCAGTGCTGCAATGCGTTCGGCGTGGTCGGGAAATCGCCCGACTGAGCCGCGCCCACGATGTATGCCGAGCCGGCCGGGTCTCCTGCAATCGCCAGAGCCGCGTCTCCTCCCGTGGCCCCGAGGTAGGTGGAGTACACAAGCGCTCCCAGTGGACTCAATCGCGCGGCAAATGCGTTCCCGCACGCCACGCCACTTCCAGAGAGCGACGGGCACACGCCGGTCGTCAGATGCGATTGCAGAGCATGGGCCGTCGGAAAATTCGTGGACACCGTGCTGCCCGCGACATTGGCGTTGCCCTGTGCGTCCACCGCGATCCCACTTGCGCTATCAGCGCCGTCGCCGCCCAGGCGCGTCGAGTAGATCAAGGTTTGCAGGTCCGCCGATAACTTGAAGATGAAGGCGTCGGAACACGCCGTGTTGACTTGCCCGCTCACCACGATGCAAGTACCGCCGCCGGGCGTCTCCTGCACCGCATTCTTCAGCGGAAAATCCGAGGAGGTTGTCGATCCGGCCAGGTAGACGTTACCCGTCTGGTCTACGGCCACACCCGCTGCCGAATCCGCGCCGCTCCCCCCGAAAAAGGTCGACGCAAGCAGCGTCATGTCCGATGTTCGCCAGCGCATCACGAACGCCTCGCTACACAGCAGCACCTGAAACGAGTTGTCGCAGTTGGCCCGCCCAAACTGCGGCTGAATGGCGTTCAGTACCGGGAAATCCGGCGACGCCGTGGCCCCGGCGATGTACAGATCGCCCGAACTGCTCATCGCCAGCGACCCGGCCTCCGGCATATAGCTGGAATACAGAAGCCGCGAGCCGGTGGCATCCAGTTCGAAAAGAAAGGCGTGGGCCACGACTTTCTGGAAAGCGTTGGCGCTCACCGGGAAGTCCTCGGAGCTGGTCGAGCCAGAAACGTAGACATTCCCGCTGGCGTCTACCGCGATACTGCGGGCGTCGTCCGCACCCGTACCTCCCACGTACGTGCCCCACACCAGCGCGCCGTTGGGGCTCAGCTTCGCCACGAACACGTCCCGGTTCTCGCAGTAAATCGGCTGGCCCATGTAGGTCCCGCAGGTAAACTGGCCTCCGGCGAACTTCGGCTGATAAGCGCCTGGCGTCACGGGAAGACCGGCGGAATTCGTTGTGAGAACCACGTAAAGGTTGTTTTGACTGTCAATCGCCACGCCATTCACAGAGTCATCCCCGGTGCCGCCGAGGTAAGTCGCGAAGTTGAACAGAGGGACCCCGGATGCAGCTCCCGCCACAGGGCTGTAGACAAAAGGAACAAGCGAGAGCCACAAAACGCTGCAAATCCTAGATGTTGGCATCTTGATAATGTCAGAAGGAGCAATTCGGCGACCAACCGATCTGAAATAATGGGTTTGCCCGCGTCTGTTCGAGGTCGGGGGAGCGCCAGGCTGGCGAAGCAGGTTGGTAGCATGGCCAAGAGCCGAAAGCTGAGCAAAAATCGCATGTTGTTGGAACTGATAGAGAACGGGATCGACGCGGAGAAGCGAAAACAGCAGCAGTTTTTTGACTTGGCTGAGCGTTTCCGCAAAGAGCAGGATCCGGAAGCGGCTAACCGCTTGGGCGATGAACTCGGCAAAATGGTCTTCGGCGGCTAATGCCGCAGCTCGAACGCTGAGACCGAAGCAATACGGCAACATCTGATCGAGCGGATGCGTGATCGCGCGATCAGCATCTCGGATCTCAACTCTGGGTCGAGTCGCGCCCTGATGTTCCCGACGGTGACTGGTACAAGGATTTCGGCTCGTATCACGGCCATTGCATTTGAAGCCGCCCTCATATAGGATGTCTGTAGGACTTACGTATAGACACTCTATACCGCCATGCCCCATCCTTCGAATACAGCGCTGCTACAGGGCACACTCGATGTGCTCATTTTGAAGGTTCTCACCCTCGAGCCAATGCACGGTCTGGAGCCGCATCTCGGCCGCTATGGCGAATGCTCTGGAGATCTCATAAGGAGAATGTCCGCATGCACTGGCTGAAGGCAACTTGGCGCAATTTGTTCCGCCGCAAACTCGTCGACTCGGATCTGGATGAAGAACTCCGCTCCTACCGCCAGTTGCTTGAGGACGAAAAGCTGCAATCCGGAGCGGACTCGGCTACCGCCCGGCGAGAGGCAACCATCGAACTTGGCGGCATGGAAATGATTAAGGACGAAGTGCGAGACATCCGCAAAGGATCCTCCCTAGAGGGCTTTGGCAAGGAACTTCGGCAGTCTCTGCGCAGCCTGCGCCGCAATCCGGGGATGACCGCCATGGCCGTCCTCATGCTGGCCCTCGGCATCGGCGCCAGCAGCGCCATTTTCAGCGTCTTCGAAACGGTTCTGCTGCGTCCGTTGCCGTTTCGCGATCCCGGCCGCCTGGTGGAGTTGGTCTCAACCTGGCATGAACTCGGCATGAACGAAGTGGCGTTCTCCGAAGCCAACTTCTGGGATTTCCGCGCGCGCAACAGGTCGTTTGAAAGCGTGGGCCTCTACCATGGCGACGACGCCAATCTCACCGGCGATGGTCAGCCGGAACGGGTGTCCGCCCCGCGTGTCTCCGTCGATTTCTTCCGCACCCTCGGCGTTGCTCCGATCCTTGGGCGTGACTTCTCCGGGACGGAGGATCGCGCGCCGGTCGCCATCCTGGGAAACAAATTCTGGAAGAGTCGTTATCAGGCCGACGCCGCCGTCCTTGGAAAGACCCTGCGTCTCAATGGCGCGACCTTCACCGTCATCGGAGTGCTCCCGCCGGGCGAGCCATGGATCGACGATCAGGTTTATCTCCCCGCTCCCTATAACGCCGCCGCCAACCGCTCCAGCGCGGAATTCTTCGCCGTCGGCCGCCTCGCCAAGGGAGTCAGCGCGGACGCCGCCCAGGCGGATCTGGATCGCGTCGCCGCATCTCTAGCCGGAAGCTATCCGAAAGACGATAAGGGCATCGGGTTCGCTTCCTCTCCGTCCAGCCGTTGGATTGCTCCCGCAACCACCGGCCGCGCCCTCCGGATCCTCCTGGCCGCGGTCGCACTACTGCTCCTGATCGCCTGTCTGAATGTTATGAATCTCCTCCTGGTGCGCGGTTTGGGGCGCCGGCGCGAGATCGCCCTGCGCACCGCGCTCGGCGCCGCACGCGGCCGGCTCGTCCGCTTCATCATGCTCGAGTCCCTTCTGCTGAGCGCTTTCGGCGCCGGCTTTGGACTCCTGATCGCCTACGGCGCCCTGCATATCCTGCGAACACTCGAAATTGGCGGCCTGCCTCGGCTCGATGAAGTGAGTCTCGATCCTAGGGCGCTTGCCTTCGCCGCCGCCGCGGCGCTCCTCACCGGCATCCTCTGCGGTCTCGCGCCCGTGTTACAAATACCCGATCAAGCCATCGCCACGGCCCTTCGCGAAGGCAACCGGCAGGCCGGCGCAAGCCGTCGCCAGGGGAGCTTGCGCTCCGTCCTGGTGACCGCCGAGATCGCGCTCGCCTTCGTCCTCCTGGTGGGCGCCGGCCTCCTGGCGCGCAGTTTTCAGGCGCTGACCAACGGACAGCGCGGCTTCCAGACCCACCACCGCCTCGTGTTCTCCATCAGCTATCCGCAAAGCTACGGCGAGAACGGCGTCGGTAAACAATTCATCGATCGCTTCCTCGATGAGCTTTCCGCCAACCGCGACATCGTAGCCAGCGGCGCCGTCAGCGTGCGTCCCGTGCAGGGGCCGAACTACGGCATGGGTATTTCCGCCGCCTCGCGCCGGTTAAACCGCCCACCCTGGGCTGGTTGGCGCGTGGTCACGCCGGGATACCTCCGCGCGGCAGGCTTGCCGTTGTTGCGCGGCCGCATTTTCGACGCGACCGACAAATCCGTCTCGGCCGAGCGGGGTCAACCCGAACCCACGCACCGCACAGTCATGCTCAGTGCTGCATTGGAGAAAGTGTTGTTTCCGAATGAGGATCCGATTGGCAAACATGTCCTGCTGTGGAACAACAGGGATGCCGAGGTGGTAGGCGTCGCCGGCGACTCTCTGGAGCGCGGACTCGATCGCGGCCCGGCTCTGACGGTGTACTTGCCCTATGGGCGGCTCGGTCTGCCCTCCGAATTCCTGCTCGAAACCCGCGGCGATCCGATGGCGGTCGTGCCGGCCGTTCGGTCCGTCGTCGCCCGCCTCGACCCGAATCTGCCGATCGCCGATATCCGCACGTTCGACGACGTGGTCAACCGTTCCATTTCATCGCAGCGCCTGAACACGTCTATCCTCGCCATCTTCAGCGGCTTGGCCCTGCTGCTGGCGAGCTTCGGCATCTACAGCGTTCTCTCTTATTCGGTGACCGCACGCACAGCCGAGATCGGAGTTCGCATGGCCCTCGGCGCGAACCCATCCGGCATCGTCGGCATGACCGTCCGCCGGGGGCTCAGACCCGCTTTTCTCGGCGTCACCATCGGCGGCGTCGCCGCATACGCGCTGTCAGGTTTTCTCCAATCCCTGTTGTTCGGCATTCGACCGTTCGACCTGATTACCTACGCCGCCGTTGTGGCGCTGCTGTTGGCCATCGCTGCCCTCGCCAGTTGGGCCCCAGCCCGTCGTGCTGCGAGAACGGACCCGGTCATCGCACTAAGGCTTGAATAAACACTACGCCGTCAGGAGAGAGGAACGCTGGCGGAAGCGGCGCCGAGATAGCTCCGGCGTCGCGACCTGATGCTCCAAAGTAGAAATACACCGACCAGGAGCAGGGCCACGGATCCTGCACCGAGCACTTCCATGTCTCTGTCCGGTGTGCCGGAGTCCTTCATGTATTTGAATGCGTACTGTCCCCAGTTGTTCGACGCACCGTGAGCGATGGCCACCAGCCAGATACTTTCGGTGCGCAACCACAGCCAGCCGAGGATCAGGCCTGCGGCCACCGTGCCGGGGACGATGGTAATGGAAACTCTCAGTAGGGACACGCCCTCAATGTACTGGATCCCGGCTAGCTGGAACGGCACATGCCAGACTCCCCAAATGATGGAGGTTGCCACTACAGCGCGTCGAGCGCCGATCCGATCCACGAGTCGGGGGAGCAGCCACGCTCGCCAACCGATCTCTTCGAAAAACGCGAGGGACGAGACCGCTATCAGCCCAAAAACGGCATGCAGCACAATGTGTGCCACGAGTCCTTGAATCGTAAGCGCGCCCCATCCTCGTGAAGCAGGCGCATGGTACAGCCCGTCAGCCTCTCGCGTCAGCCAGTTCTGCCATTGCACCCCACCTTCGACCCTCCCCATCAAAGGCAGCATCACTGCGTGCAACACGCCGGGAATCAGGAGGAGTGCGACCGGAAGGAATCTCAACGGAAACGAATTCCAGCGTACGCGTGGACCTTCATTCATCGCCGCTCTTACCAACAGCACCGTAATGGCCGGAATGAACATGGATAGATAGCCCAGAGCAAAGAGCGCGCTCCCGTGTCCGCCGGTCAAGCCGATCAGAAGACTCAGCGCGACCGATAATGCGTAGGCTGTCCCGATAAAGACCAGAATGGCTTGGCTTGTGGCGCGTTCAGCATTCCTCGGGTTCATCACGTTCCCACTCCAGCAGGTCGCCTGGTTGACATTTGAGTTCGCGGCACAACGCTTCGAGCGTTGAGAAACGGATGGCGCGCGCCTTGTTCGTCTTCAGGATCGACAGGTTAGCGATCGTTATGCCGATCCGATCCGCAAGTTCGGTAAGGGTGAGATGGTTATGCATCGAAGGATTCGCCGCGCTCTAAACCCGCCTACTTGGCCTTCACGATATCGCGATGCGTAATCCTTGCCTGGAAGCCGGCCTTTTGCAGGGTTTTGCCAATTTCAGCGGCCATCATGACGGAGCGGTGTTGTCCGCCGGTGCAGCCGAAGGAAATGGTGAGATAGCTTTTTCCCTCGCGAATGTAATGCGGCAGCAGGAACGTGAGAAGGTCTGTAATTCGCTTAATAAATTCCCTGGTCTGTGGGAAAGACCTGACGAATTGCGCCACGCCGCGATCTTTTCCCGTAAGGTGTTTGAAGCGGGGAATGTAATTGGGATTCGGCAGGAAGCGGACGTCGAAGACCAGATCGCTTTCCGCGGGCACACCGTTCCGGAAACCGAAACTGGTGACGGCGATCATGGTTTTCGCCTTCTCGTTGTCGCCGCGGAATCGTTCCCCGATGAACTCCCGCAAATCGTGGACGGTGAATTTGCTGGTATCGATCACCAGATCGGCCAGCGCGCGGATTGGCGCCAGTTGAGCCCGCTCCGAGCGAATGCTCTTCAGTACGGAGCGATCCGTCCCGAGGGGATGCGGACGCCGCGTTTCGCTGAAACGACGGAGAATGGACTGATCGTCCGCCTCCAGAAAAATGAGCCGGGCGCCGGCCGCTTCCCGGATGCTTTCGAAGATCTCCGGGAAACGCTTCAGACCCTTGCCCTCGCGGACGTCCACCACCAGGGCGGCTGAGTGGATGGTGGCGCTATCCCGCGTCAGTTCGGCGAACTTGGGGATGAGTTCCAGCGGCAGATTGTCCACCGAGTAGAAGCCCAGGTCTTCGAGCGAGCGCAGGACGGAGCCTTTGCCCGAGCCGCTGAGGCCCGTGATAATCACCAGTTCCGGTTTTCGAACTGCGTTCTTCCGCCGGGTGGCGCTCGGCAATTTACGCGCCACGGCGGTTGCGATCCCCTTCAGCGGCTTCCGAAGAGCTCATTAAGACTCCACCAGGTCGAAGTGACCGTCGCGGCGGCGCACCAGAACATGGACGCGATCGGTCTCTGTGTCGCGATAGACCATGTAGTCGCGCTTCTGATCCATTTCGAGGATGGCCTCATCCAGAGTCATTGGCTTGCGCTTCTCGTGATGATTGACGCGATAGACCTTGCCGGGTGCAACCGTGCCGGGGTCTGCCGCGGCTTTGGGCTCTTTCTCCGCCTCGGAGGTGGCTTTTCGCGGCGTACGCTTGGTGTCGCGCCACTTGGTGCGGACCTTTACCACCTGCTTCTCCAGCTTCTGAGCGGCGCTGTGAATCGCCGTAAACAGGTCCGTGTCCGACCCGATTCCCACCATGCGATGATTGTAGTAATTGACGGTTACTTCGGCGTGATGCAGATGCCGTTCCAGCGAAAGGACGACATGCGCTTCGCGCTCCTCTTTGCCGTCCAGAAGTTTGCCGATCTGGGCGAACGCCGCCTCCAATTTCTTCCGTTCCGCTGGAGCCAGTTCTACCTGTCTACCCGTGTAGGTGATTTTCATGGGCTCTCCCTTTCGACAGACGACAGCCGAAAATACTCCCACTCTCTTTATAACTCTAATTCGGGCTTCCGGCGGTTCGATCGCATGGTCTATGCGCACAGCGACACGGAAGCAACTCGGCAGAGGCTATTGGCGGACGCGGCGCTGGTGAGTGGACGGAATCTTCATGTCTTCACGATATTTGGCGACGGTGCGCCGCGTGACATTGATTCCCTGACCTTGCAGCAATGCCGTGATTTGCTCGTCGGTGAGAGGCTTGCTGCGATCTTCCTCTTCAATCATCTTCTTCACCATGCGCTTGAGGATCAGGAGCGGCGTAGCGCTGCCAGACGGACCCTGCACCGCTTCGGAAAAGAAGTAGCGAAGCTCGAAGACTCCCTGCGGCGTGTGCACGTACTTACTGGCCACGGCGCGACTGACGGTCGAAGGATGCACGCCCACTTCTTCGGCCACTTCCTTAATCATCATCGGCTTGAGCGCATCCAGGCCCAGCGAGAGGAATTCGGTTTGGCGGCGCACAATGGCCTGGCAGACTTTCATGATGGTCTGCTTGCGCTGCTCAATGTTCTTCATCAACTGAATGGCGGAGGTGTAGCGCTCGCGAACATAGTCGCGGACCTCCTTGGTGGCGCCATTCTCGCGATCCAGCATTTTGCGATACTGCGCATTCAGGCGAAGCTGCGGCACATCCTCATCATTCATCTGGATGATGTAATCGTCGCCATCCTTGATGAAGAAGACGTCGGGCTCCACCACCCGCGCACCGGCGCCGGAATAGCGTAAACCGGGGCGCGGATTGAGGTGCTGGATCATGCTCACGGCAGTATCGATGTGCTCCAGCGGACGGCCCATCAGCCGCGCCAGTTCCTTGTACTGCCGGGTTTCCAACAGCCGCAGGTGATTGGAAACGATCTGCCAGGCCACCCCGCCGCGGCCATTCACGCTTTCAATTTGCAGCAGCAGGCATTCGCGAAGGTTACGCGCGCCTACACCGGCCGGGTCCAGCGACTGGACCACGTGCAGCGCCTCTTCGACTTCGGCGGCGCTGTGCTCGCCGACTTCCGCAATCTCGTCCAGGGACGCCGAAATGTAGCCATCGTCGTCCAGGTTTCCGATGATCGATTCGGCGGCATTCCGCACTTCGTCGGAGATCAAACTGACGCTCAATTGCGAACGCAGATAGTCGCCCAGAGTTACGGGTGCCGAGAGGAAAGTCTCAAATGAAGGCTTCTCGACAGACTCCGACGCGGGCGATTTGTACCCGGGATCCAGGTAATCGTCGAAAAAACTGCCGAAATCGATCTCATCGAAGGGATCGGTGGTCGGCTGGGCGTCCAGAAGCGGATCGTTGGCCAAGGTGGCGTCCGGTTCCACGACCGCAGCGGCGGTTTCTTCCGCGTCCGGGAAGAGGTTGCCGTTGATGGCCACATCGCCGCCATCCAGGGAGTTGGCGTCGTTGAGCACGGCAGCTTCCAAAAGCTGCTTGTCGGCCGGATCCAGCAGCGGCTCGGCCTCCAGAAGAGGCAGCAATTCCTCCGGGGTGACCTCTTCCGCAGGCTCCTCTCCGGACTCTTCCAGAACTGGATTCTTGACGATCTCCTGGGTGATCATCTCCTTTAGTTCCAGCCGGTTAAGCTGGAGCACGGTGACCATCTGAACCAAGCCCGGGGTCAGAATCTGCTTCTGCGCGACCTTCAGTTGCAATCTTGGCGACAGTAAGCTCATCTGCCTCCTATGATATCACCGGAATAATACATGCTAGCCTCACAACGAATTTTTCCTAGCAAGTCTGGTGCCGTTCTAGACGTACAGCCGCCGAACGCGCGCACTGATGCTGCAAAGGATGTTGTAAGAGATTGTGCCGGCCACCTTTGCGATCTGCTGGGCATCGAGGCTGGTATCGCCCTCTGTGCCGAGCAGGGTCACTTCGTCGCCCGGTCCCAGGCTGGTGGTGTGGCTGAGGTCGATGGTGGTGAGATCCATGGAAATGGTGCCCAGGATGGGCGTCAGTTTGCCGTCCGCGATCACCTTCCCGCGGTTGGAGAGCCGGTGGAACATGCCATCGGCATACCCCGCCCCCAGAATGCCGACTCGCATGGGTTTGGGGGTGCGGAAGCTGCCGCCGTACCCCACCAGGGCCCCTTCCGGCAGTTCCTTTACAGTCAGGATTTTGGCCTTCCAGGTCAGCGCCGGTTGGACTTTGAGCAGTTGCTCCGGTGCGTCGCCGCGCGCCGGCGAGACGTATCCGTAGAGTGCGTGGCCTGCCCGAACCATATTGTGCCAGCCGGCCACCCGTCCGTAGCCGATGGCGTTGGTGCTGGAGGTGTGCAGATGCGCAGCTTCCACGCCGGCGGCACGGAGCTGGTCAGACACCGCGTGGAAGTATTCGAGCTGCTGGTCGGTTTGCGGGCTGGCATAATCGGCGGCCGACGCGAAGTGTGTCATCAGCCCTTCCAGCCGGGCCGAATGCACGTCTGCCAGGGTAGCCAGAATCTCCTGCGCGGTCGCGCGGGTACCCAGACGTCCCATGCCGGAATCGATTTTCAGGTGGTAGCGGACGAGCTTCCCGGCGCCGGCCGCCAGGCGGTCCAGTTGGCGGACCTGATCGAGAGAGTGGATGGCGGGCGTGAGGTTGAAATCCAGAAGCGCTTCTCCCTCATACGGAAGAAAGCCGCCCATAACGAGGATTCTGGAATCATGAATCGCCGAACGGAGCGCCACGCCCTCTTCCACGGAACTGACGGCCAGCCACTTGACGCCCTCCGCCACAAGCACCTTGGCCACTTCCAAAGCGCCGTGGCCGTACGCATCGGCCTTCACCACGCCGGCCACTTCAACGCCCGGCCCGACCACGGAACAGACATTCCGATAATTGCGAGCGATCTGCTCGCGAGAGATGAGTACGAATGAGCGAAATGGCGGCACTGATTTTATTTTACGGTGGCTTCAGCACGGGAACCGGCCGATTTCTACTTTGGGACCGCGAGGCGCCCAGACGGCGGGGTCCGTGGGTCCGAAAAAGGCCAGAACGGGGGTGCCGACCGCGGCAGCCAGATGAGTGACTCCCGAATCGTTGCCGATATAGAGACGCGCCTTGGCGAACCAGCAGGCCAGTTGAAACAGATCTTCAATTTCGGTGGCGCCCGGGAGCGGCGGATCTTCCGGTCCGCGGCACCATTGCACGGGTACAGTGAGGGCCAGTTCCGCGGCGAGCGCGCGAAACTTCTCGAGCGGCCAGTTCTTGCGTTGACTCCCGGAAAAGGGATGGATGATGGCGAAATCCTCGCGCCCCACTCCGCAGGCAATGCGGGGAATCGGAGATCCGGCGCAAGCTTCCAGGGCACCCGCCTGGGAAAGGTAAAAGTCGGCCGCATGGACACGATTATCCGCAGGCAGCGCCGGGAAAAATGTGAACGGGAAATCGCGCACGGCGTAGCGGAATTCCGGCCGATTCGCGCCGTACCAGGAGACGATGGAATCGAAACCGCGCAGCGTTTCCCAAAGACTGGACGGCGGTTCGGTGACTGCCACAAGGTCGAGCCCCGTGGCGGCGATGGCGCGAGTCCGGTCGGCAAATTGAATCAGCGGGAGATAGGCCGAGCGCGTCCAGATCTCCGTATACGAGGTACGAAGGCACTCCAGGGCTGGTAGGGAGAGGATGAAATCGCCCAGCGCACCGGGCCGAATGATGAGTCTTCGCACGCGCCTTCAGTATCGCAAAAACAGGCCAGAGAGCGATCGTTTTATCCACAGGGAATCCACGTTCATGAATCTGTAACCGACTGCAAACACAGGCCAATAAATGCTGTTGAAAAACGAGGGGATTTCGCTCAAAGCGGTTGACGGAAAAGGGCTTGAGGATCATAGTAAGGAAGGTTCCAAGAGGTTTGAGGAACAGCAAGCCTCCGGAAACGTAGCGAACCGGGAACGATGATCCGCAGCCGAACCTAGTGATAGAACAGGCTGTGGGGAGCGAACGGAGATCGGGCGGATTCGGAAGGCGGGCCGAGCGGCGGCGGGTTCAGCGGAACGCTTTGATCCGGCGGGATGTAACAGTCCCTAAAGGGAGTGGAAGCTGAAGACGCCGTTGGTGAAGCCAGTCGAGCGAACTGCAACGGGCCAGAAGCATCGAAGCGGCCTGAGCCGGGGCGAACCGGCACAGGCGGTGGAGCAGAAAGGCTGAACGGGCAGTGAAATCGGCAGGCGATGGCGCGAAGTATCAGGCCGGGAGCGTTAATCCTGGAATCGGGGCCTCGCGAGGGGCAGCGGTTGCAGGGGAGCAAAAGGTCGTTACGAGCGTCCGGTCCCGTTCAGATGAACAGTCTGCGGCGTGCCTGAAAGCTTTGATCCGATGGCCGGCAATTCGGTGATCGGGGAGCAGACAGGCGAAACGTCCGGCGCTTCTGAATGCGGTGCTCAGTACCGTGCATGCCGGTGGTGAGCAAGGCTGTGAATCCGATCACTTGGAACCATTTTTTTTCAGTTCCCTTTTCGAAAATCTTTATTTCCTGCTAAATCAATAACTTCCCTTTTCCCTATTTCGGAGTCGCCCTTGACACGCTGGTAGCATTCAATCAGCAACGAATGGCTCCTCCGCCGCTTCCATGAATACCTTCCGAAAGCTCCAAAAACCGCCTGTGCAACCCGAACAAACCAAAGAGAAAACTCAACAATTGGCTTCGTTCCTCACCGTAACTCCGGCACTCCGAAACTCGGTGCCTCGGTGCCTCCTAAGAAACAAAATCACCGATTGTTGGAAGCGAATGACTTACATTGACGCTCAATCCACAGAAATCAGCCGCGGACATGCTGTTTCCTCCCCCACCAAACTGGGTCCCCCAGTCAGATGCTCGGCGGTGAAAAAATTCCCACTCAATTGGGTTCGTTCCGCACCGCTCCTCGGGACCTGACCAGCACCTATATCCCCGGGTGGCGCTTGTGCCAGTCGGTGCGCGTCTGGAAGTCTTTTCCAATCGCCAGCAGAACGTTTTCCGAGAATGGCGCGCCCACCACTTGCAGCGCCACCGGTAAATTGCCGGCCATCCCGCAAGGCAAAACCAGCGCCGGCAGACCGGCCAGATTCCCTGCTTGAATGATGCCTTGGAAGCCCGGGGGCGTACCCTCCGGCTGCTGCGGACTGCCGGGCGCCGGACGGTCCAAGGGCTGATCGATTTTCGTGGCGGGTCCGGGACGTCCCGGCGTCACCAGGGCGTCTACCTCGGAGAAGAGTTGCGAGATCGCCTGTTGCATGAGACGCCGGAGACGCATGGCTTTCAAATAATCTCTGGCGGGCACATCGAGACTGGCCTTCAGCCCCGCGATCTGCATGGGGTCGGCGAGTTGGTCCACCTTGCCGCTGGTGATGAATTGCTCGAAGATGGAAGCCTGTTCCGCGGCCAGAATGGTCGAGAGGGCAGCTCCGTACGGAAACTGCGGCAGCTTCACTTCAACCAGTTGGGCGCCGCACTGCTTCACGACTTCGAGCGC
Organism: Candidatus Sulfopaludibacter sp.; assembly: GCA_035551455.1. Taxonomy (GTDB): domain Bacteria; phylum Acidobacteriota; class Terriglobia; order Bryobacterales; family Bryobacteraceae; genus Sulfopaludibacter. The sequence goes on along the minus strand of DASZMZ010000024.1, from coordinate 11,688 downwards.
GGCCTGAAAGGCGGGGCGTGCCGACCCCTCGGCACGCTCATTGAAATCCACCGCGGCGTAGCCGATTTTCAGATCCTTGAGCGGCCGCGCATACTGCGGCGTGTAATAGAATCCGCGGCCCGCCGAACCCGGGTCGTTGGAATCCTTACCGGCGATCACTTGCAGGATCAAGCCGCAATCTTCCGCACTGCGTGCGAACGGTCCGAGCTTATCCAGGGTCCAGGAGAGCGCCATAGCACCGTGCCGGCTGACCAACCCGTACGTGGGACGCAGCGCGGTAACTCCGCAGTAGGATGCCGGAGTCACGATGGAGCCCGACGTCTCCGACCCGATGGCGAAGGGCACGAGTCCTGCCGCGACCGCCGCCGCCGAGCCGCTCGAAGATCCGCCGGACCAGTAGGAGCGGTCCCACGGATTCAGTCCTGGCCCGAAGAGCGAGGCGGCCGCAGTGCGGTATCCGCCGCCACCGGCTAGTTCCACCATCGACAGCTTGCCCGTCAGCACGGCGCCGACACCGCCCAGCTTATCGATCACCGTGGCGTTGTAGTTGAAGACCTGCCCCGCGTAAGGCTTGGCGCCCCAGGTGGTTGGACTTCCAGCGTAGGCCAGCAGATCTTTAACGGCGTACGGGATGGCTTGCAGCGGTCCGCGCGTGCGGCCGCGCTTGAGGTCCTGATCCACCAGTTTGGCCTGCTTGAGCGCCTGCTGCGGCAAGGGCAGTGCCAGCGCGTTGTACCGGGGACCCTGCTGTTCCAGGCGTGTGGCGAAAGCGTGCGCCAGTTCTACCGCCGAGATTTCACGCGCCACCAGTCTCCGGTTGAGCTCCGGAATGGTCGCGAAGAAGATATCGTTTCCAAGGTCGGCCATAAGTGCCTCAGGCTTTGAACTGGAAAGCTGGTTCGGTGTCCATGGGTAGCTCGTGCCGCGATAGAGCGTCGGCGGCCGTCTTGAGACGGGCTTGGGCCGACTTCAACTCGTCGACCGGTCCGGCCGGTTGGACAGTCTGTGCGGCGGCGAGAGCGGCAGGAGTGAGAACGCTCGCAAGTTCCCTGCGCGTAAGCTTCATACGATACAGCTTACTAAGATTGGAGCGTCCGGCGACAAGCGCTGTTTACGTTTTATGATCCAGAGCTTCGGCGGCGGCCTTCAGCATGACCGAGCGGGGGGCGGTTTCTCCGGTCCAGATTTCGAACTGGCGGACGGCCTGCTCGATGAACATGTCCAGGCCGGGAATTACGGTTTTGCCCTGCTCGCGGGCGCGCTGCACCAGCAGGGTCTCCATGGGGTTGTACACCATATCGAAGACCACGTCGGCGGGAATGTTCCCGTTGAAGAAGCACTCGTTGACATGCGGATACATGCCGAGCGGCGTGGCATGCACCACCACGTCGAAATGGCGCTGTTCGATTTGATCGCGGCCCAGGGCTTCGGCGCCGCAGACCTTGGCGAGTGCGCGGACGCGGTCGGCATTGCGGCCCACCAGCGACACTTTGGCTCCGGCATCGCTCAGCGCGCAGGCAGCGCCGCGGGCAGCGCCCCCATTTCCGACGATCAACACCGAAGACTGCGGCAACTTCATCAAGCGCATCAGAGGACCGGTGACGCCGGCGGCATCCGTATTAGCGCCGCGCCACTTCCCGGCCTTCCGCCACACCGTATTCACCGCGCCGATGCGCTTGGCGAGCGGATCCACCACATCCAGATACCGAATGATTTTCTGCTTGTGGGGGATGGTCACGCTGAACCCGGAGAGGGGCAGTTTGGCGGCCATCGAAAAGAAATCGCGCAGGCAGGCGGGGGCCACCAGAAACGGCAAATACACCGCATCCATGCGCCGTGATTGGAATGCCCGATTGTGTACCGCCGGCGAGATGGAGTGGCGGATGGGGTCCGCGATCACGCCGAAAATCTTGGCCGACTTGCCCAGTTTCTCCACGCGATACAGATGGCGCAGCGAGCGGGCGCTCACCTGCCCCGCGGCGGTGCCGGCAGAAAACATCGGCGCGGCATACGTGTACACGCCGCCGAAGACCGGCGAAAGCACGCGACTGGGGAAACCCAATTCGCCCATGGCCAGCACGATCAGCTTATGTTTCGGGAGGGCCTTGGCCGCCGCCAGCACTCGGACGTTGTCCGACGGCTTGCGCGCCGTGGTCACCAGCTTATAGCAATCGGCCTGCACTTTCATGACCCGGCTGATCACCGTATCCATGGGAGGCGTGGCCTCGAAATTATGGTACGAGACAATCACCTGGGTGCGGCTGCGGAACGCGTGTAGCCGCTCCTGAGCCACCTCGGCAGTCTCGATTTCGATGTCGATGGCGTGTGCGCCGGCATCGATCGCCAGGTCTAGAATGGCGAGTTGCTCTTCAATGCTGCCGTTGAACTTGCCATGATTCTGGTGGCGGCGGCAGGTGGCCAGCAGGATGCAGTCTGGGAATTGCTCCAGGAAGCCGCGAATGGCCGCAGCTCCCTTGGCGGGTTGATCCAGGAAATCCAAGCGGAATTCGAGGAAGACTTCGCCTGCCTCAGCTTCCCGCCGGGCATGATCGAGCAGTGTTGGAATATCTGGCAAACCCAGCGCAATGCAGATGCGAGGGAGCGACCGTGTCTGGGCCATTTGGTCTACAGGACTCCTCAGAATAGCACAGGGGAGGCAGGTTTCCGGAGGATATCACAGGGCTGAGGATGGTCAGGTTTGCGTCTGGGGGCGCGTTTTCCACTCGGCCAGGATAGCCTCCGTGGAGCGGGTGGAGACGCGCGTGCATCCCGCCTCATGGAGCTTGAGAATCTGGTCGACCGTGGCGAGATCCGCCTCGGCTTTCACCTGGATCTCTTCCGGCAGGTGGCGGCGCAGCAGGTCGATGTCGGCCAAAGTATTGCCGGCCGGTCCGAAGCCGGTGGAGGTGCTGACGAAATCGACTTCAGCCCGTTCGCAGCAGCCACAGGCGATGATCTTGAGGTCGTCTGGGAGGTAGCCCGTTTCGAGAATGACTTTGAGCAGCGCGCCTTCTTTGTGGCAGGCTTCGGACATCTGCATGAGCTCGGTCTGCACATGTTGAAATTCGCGCGAAAGCAGGCTCGGAATGCCGATCACCAGGTCGAGTTCGCGCGCCCCGCGGCGCAGCAGGTCGCGGCCTTCGTATAGCTTGACGGCGGTGGTCTGCGAGCCGTGCGGGAAGCCCACTACGCACCCGGCCTTCACGGCGCTGCCTTGTAGCGTTCGGACTGCCAGGTCGATATCGCACGGACGCACGGTGACAGTGGCGACGCCGCTGCGCCTGGCCCGCTCCAATCCTTGCAGAACCTGGGCGGCGGTGAGATCCGGCTGAAGGAGGGGATAGTCGAAGAGTGCAGCGAAATCCTGATAGGAGGCCAACGGCGGGTGGGGATCCGGAGCCACTAGTCCTTCTTCTTTTTGCTGGAGCGGGGCGCCGCGGGAGCCGGGCAGCGCAAGCCCAGGGCGGTGATCTGGCTGCATGCCTTATCGGCCATATCCGTGTGCGGGTAGTGGTTGATGAGTTCCACGAACTCGTCCTTACCCTGCGTGCGCTTGCCGGCCTTCACCAGGCTGACTCCCTTGTAATACATGGCGTCTTTGGTCCGCGAGTTCTCGGGATATTTCTCCAGCACCATGTCGAATTCATTGGCCGCACTTTCGTAATCGCCTTTGGAATAGTGAATCTGAGCGATGGCGTATTGGGCCAGAGGCGCATTGTCGGTGGTGGGGAAGTACTTCAGATAGTCGCTGTATTCCTGCAGCGCCAGATCGAGATTGCCACCCTGATTGTCGTTCTTGGCGGCGAGGAAAAGATCCTGCGACGACATCTGCGGCATCGCCGAGGCCTGCGGCGGACCGCCGGGGCCGCCAGGACCACCGGGACCGGCCGGAGTGGTCGAACCGGGGGGCGCAACGGCGGGCTGTCCCAGCACCTTCACGGCGTTGTTGATATCGGTGAGCTGGCCCTTCAACTGCGAAATCGTGGAGGTCAGATCGCTGACCGCCTGGCTGACCGTGCGGAAATCGTTGGACATCGAGTCCATGCGACTGGAGAGGCCGACCACCGGTGCGACCACCTTTTCCTGTTGATCCTTCAAACTCTGTTGAATGCTGCTCTGAATCACCGCGACCGCGGTGTTGGCCCGGTTGGACGCATCCAGCGCCTGCTGCGTCAGCACCGTGATGGCAGCAAAGTTCTTGTCCTGCGCCTGCTGCAACTGCTTCATCTGGTCCTGCAGTTGGGCAATATCCCTCTGCAGTTCCTGAATTTCCTTACTGGCAGCCTGCGAGCGTTCGGGCGCCAGGGTAATGGCCATACCCAAAAGCGCTGCAAGCGCGAAACAGCGTCGGAACATATGCAACTCTCCTCATTGCGGCGCGAGCGACCCGGGGAGGGGCCGCCCCGCCGCGTGCTTCCTCTACTATCCTACTGCCCGGGCGAGAGATGGACGCGCCGGTTTTTCTGCCAGCAGGATTCGTTCCCTTCCGTACACTGCGGCCGTTCCTTGCCGTAGCTGATGGTCTTCAGCCGGTCGGCAGGCACGCCAAGCTGTTGCAGGAAGTCGCGTGCCGCGGTGGCGCGGCGGTCGCCCAAACCGAGATTGTATTCGGCCGAGCCGCGCTCGTCGCAGTGGCCTTCGATCACGATGGTCGAGCTGGGGAAATCCGCCAGAATCGCTTTGATGGCAGTGGCGTCCTGCGTGAGGATGCCCTGCGCGTCGCCGCGGATGTCGCTCTTGTCGTAGTCGAAATAAGCGTCCTGAACGTCCGACGCCATGCGCTGCTCAAACGACACCTTGGGAGCGGCGGCGGGCGGCGGGGGCGGCGGAGGCGGAGGCGAACTCACGTTCACCGTGGCCGAGCCAGTGACCGATCCGCCGGGACCGGTAGCGGTCAACACGTAAGTGGTGGAATCGGCGGGGGAGACGCTACGGCTGCCCGTATTCTGTACGGTACCCACTCCCTGGTTGATCGAAACGCTAGTCACGTTGCCCGACACTTCCCAACGCAGCGTGGAGCTTTGACCGCGCTGAATGGAAGTAGGCTCTGCCGAAAACTGACCGACGATGGGCGCACTGACCGGCGCCGGAGCCGGAGCCGCGGCCGGAGCCGGTGGCGGCGGCGGTGGTGGTGGCGCGACCTTTTTCTTGCATCCCGCTGCGAACATCGCCAGGGAAACCGCAAGACAGATGGCTGAAATCTTCCGTTTACTGAACATGAACATCGCCTCCTGAAACTCGGTTACATCCCCCATACCGGGGTGGAATTCAGACCCTGTTTGGTGATCCGCTGCGGCTGGTCTCCGTTCGCCAGCATCGTCCAGATCTGCTCGTTGCCGCTACGGTTCGACATGAATGCCAAATGGATACCGTCGGGCGCCCAGCTAGGGTTCTCGTTTTTTCCCTCATCATGGGTTAACTGATTATACGAACGTGTGGTCACATCCATGATGAAGATATTGAATTTTCCAGCAGAGAAGCCTCGGGTCCAGGCAAAAGCGATCTGCTGCCCGTTCGGATGCCAGGAAGCATTCGACGCTTCACCGGTGCCATCGGTCAACCGTTCGAGGTCGCCGCCATCCATATTCATCTTGTAGATCTGCTCAGGACCCGACCTTCCGGAGGAGAAGACAATGTCCGCTCCGGTCTTGGGATTCATCTTCGGTTCGGCGTCCAGGAAGCCGGGGCTCGAGATCGGCCGCACTCCACTACCGTCCAAATTCGCGATAAAGATCCGGCAGCATTTGTCGGTTCCCGCCGTCGACGAAAAGACAATCTGCTTGCCGTCGGGCGTAAACGAAGGCTGGGTATTCATTCGGGCGTTCGGGTTATAAAATCGCAAATCCCGGCGCGGATCCACTGAAAACACAAATATATCCCATTTGTAGGCGCGGTTGCTACTAAACGCGAATTTCGTTCCGTCGGCAGAGACCGCGGGCTCGTGAGAAGTGATGCCGAAGCGCGTCAACTGGGTGGCGTTGCCGCCGTCGGGGTCCATGCGCCAGATTTCCCGAGGGCTCTGGGCGGTGTCGCGATGCACATAGTAGATATGAGTGCCGAACATCGACTTCCCGCCGAACAGCGCCACGATGTCGGCCGCGAATTCATGTGCCGCTTTGCGCGCGCCGGCTTCGTCCACCGAGCCGAGATACGTCTTGCCCAACATCTGCGCGCTGGTGACATCCGGCTTGCTGACATCGAAGAGCCAGCCGCGCAACACGAAGACGTTGTTTTGGACCGCGGTGTAGCCGAGGGCCAGATAGTTCGTGTTGGATGGCGGGCCGGCCCAATCGGAAATCCAATGTCCGCCGCCGGAAGTAGGCGGTGGCGGCTCATTGCGTCTCCGCGGATTCACCGGCTGCGCAGGCGGCGGAGTGACGAAGTCCGAAGGCTGCTGCGGCGTGAAACTGGGCATCATGCTCTTTGAGATCAGCTTGAGCTGGCCGGAGCTTTCCACGTCCGCGGCAAGGGTCTGGTTGAAGACCGCCATAAACTTCTGGGCGTCACCGGCTCCACGAAAATCGGGAATGGCGATTTTGGGGAGCCCGCCCTGCTTGCTGATGGTGGTCGTGAAATCCTTGTTCTGCTGTGCGGCCAATGCCAGAAGGGCACCAATTGAAGGAACGATCAGCCATAAAGTTTTTTTCATCTAACGCCTCAATTCAAACCTTAATTCGACATCGGCTGAGCTCTTCGGAAAACCATCCGGCAATTTCGGGAACGGCGCCGAGTTCAATACGGCGTGCTGTGCCGAAAGGTCCAACGCAAGGATGCCGCTACTCTGCGACACCTTGAGCGAGCCTGGAGTCAGCGAGCCGTCCTTCTGGATTGTGAATGTCACTGCCACTTGCGGCGCAGTCGAAAGCCGGGCATCGACCGTATTGGTTTGCCAATTGCCTGCGATCTTGCGCTGCAGCAGATCGGCGTACCAGCCAAACTGCTGTCCGAAAGGCGAGGCCGTTCCGATGCCCACTCCACCGGCGCCGGGCTTGGCAAACATCGGGCTGCTCAGCGCCTGTCCCACATTGCTGTACACCTGATTTTGCGCGTAGGTCTGTTTCTCGCGAAACTTGTCCATCGGCGGTTCGTAGGTGGACTTGTGGGTCTTCTTACCGGCGATTTTGATGGCATCCGGCGGCGGCTCGATAGCCTTGGGTTTCGGCACCTTGGTCTTGACCTTCGGGGGCGGGGTGGGCAGCGCCGATTCGGTGGGATTGGCCACCGGATTCATGGGCGCATCCTTCTGCGGCAGAGGGATCTGGCTGGTCACGTTCACCGCGACCGAGCCGAAACCGCCGCCATTGGGCGAACCCATATTGATGTGGAAGTGCGATTGGACCGCCGCATATCCCAGCAGAGCCGCGGCCACTCCGACATGAAGAGCGATGGAACCGGCGAACCATTTCGCCAGCGGCTCTTTTTCGTCGAGAATGTCCAGCCGCGCGGTCATAACTACTTCCCGCCTTTGGACGCCGAATCCTCCGGCTGCGTTACGATGTTCACCTGGAACTTGGCCTCACCCAAAACGGCCAGTACCTGGGCCACCCCGTCGAAGATGGTCTGCCGGTCGGCGCGCACGTAGACTGCGGTGGCCTTGGGAAATTGCGCGTGAATCACGGCGCCCAATTCGTGATAGTTGACCATCTTGCCATTCAGCGTGATGTCGCCATTCTTGGTCATTGTCACGACCGGCAATTCCTGCGCGCTGTCCTTGACCACGGCCACTTTGGGGACATCCACTTCGATGCCGAATTCCATTACATGCGCCGTGAGCATGAAAATGATCAGCAGGACCAGGACCACATCGACGAAAGGTGTGACGTTGATCTCTGCCAGGCTGCCGGTACCGCCGCGGCGCCTGCGCGATCCGTACCCGCTGCCGCCATTCACGGAGATCGCCATTGCATCACTCTCCGAAGCTGCGTTCCGCCATATTCAGAAACTCCATGGCGAAATCGTCCATGCGCGCGCCGAGCTCCCGAATCTTCTGCCCGAAGATGTTGTAGAAAATTGCAGCGGGAATCGCGGCGATGAGACCGATGGCGGTGGAGATCAACGCTTCCGAAATGCCCGGGCCCAGTGTGCGCAGACTGGTGGCGCCTTGCGACCCCAAGCCCTGGAAGGCCTGAATGATGCCGAGTACGGTACCGAGCAGTCCGATGAACGGAGTGACCGATGCCGTGGTCGCCAGCTTATCCATATTGCGTTCTAACTTGGCGAGTTCTTCGCTGACGCCGAGTTGCAAAGAACGTTCGAGCGCGATTTTGTTGGTGACCGTACCGCGCGATTTCACCTGGCGCTCCACTTCTTCGTAGCCAAAATCGAAGACCGCGACCAGAGGCGAGGGGCGGTATTGTTCGCTGGCAACCATCACGGCTTCGAGCCCAGGCGACTTGCGGAAGGCGCGCAGAAATCGCGCGTTGGCATTGCGCGCGCCGCGCAATGTCTGCCATTTGGCGAAGATCACGGTCCAGGAAAAGATGGAAAAACAAACCAGAATCCCCATCACAACCATCCCGGTGGGACCGCTGTTCCGGACCATATCCAGAAGATCTAACTGTTGAAGGAAGGCAAAGGGAGCTGCGAAATTCAATCCGTCTCCTAATCTCAAATCTATCACACAGACGCATCAACATAGCTGAAAGACGGCCTTTCCGCATGAAGCTTTCGTAATGCTCCGCATGCTTTTGGAAGCGCTCGCACGGTACCGGAGTTATGCAGCTATAATTTGCATCAGAATGCTGCTAGAGCTTGTGGTGGAGAATTACGCGGTGGTGGAACGGCTGAGGGTGAATTTTCATTCCGGCCTAAATCTGCTGACGGGCGAAACGGGAAGCGGTAAGTCGATTGTGGTGGATGCGCTGGGACTGCTGCTGGGCGGCCGCGCTTCGGCCGACATGATTCGCACGGGCGAACCGCGGGCCCGCGTGGCCGGCATTTTCGATGTCCGCGAGCAGGCCGGAATTCGCAAGCTGCTGGAGCCTTCCGGGCTGGAAGCGGAGGAGGGCGAACTGCTGGTGGAGCGTGAAATTCTGGCCAGCGGGAAATCGCGCGCCTTCGTGGGCAGCCGGCCGGTTTCCGTCGCGCTGCTGAAGGACCTGGCGCCATTTTTAGCCGATATCCACGGACAACACGATCAGCAGCTTTTGTTTTCGCCGGATTCGCAGCGCGAGATGCTGGATACGTTCGGCGGCCATCGCGACCTGGTGGAACGCATCGATTCGGTCTTCACGCGCTGGCGCGCCGCCGGCAGCGAACTGGAAGAGTTGGAGAGGACCGAGCAGGAGAAACTGCGGCTGCTGGACCTGTGGAGTTTCCAGCGCAAGGAAATCGAGTCCGCCGATCTGGGAGCGGACGAAGAGGCGGCGCTCGAAAACGAACGGCGCGTGTTGAATAATGTCCAGCGGTTGGAGGAGGCCGCGACGGCGGCATACACCGCGGTGTACGACGGACCCGATTCGGCGCGCACGCTGGTAAAGCTGGCGGCCAAGCGAATCGAGGAGTTGTCGCGCATCGACGCCTCGCTCGAGCCGCTGCGGGAGCATCTGAAATCGGCGGACCTGAGCTTGCAGGAAGTCTCCTACACGCTGCGCGATTATCTGGGCAGGCTGGAAGCCAATCCCGGCCGGTTGGAAGAAGTGGAACTGCGGCTGGCCGCCATCGACAAGTTGAAGCGCAAGTACGGACAATCCGTGCCGGACATTCTGAGCTTTCTGGCCGATGTGCGGCGGCAGATCGAGAGCGTGGAGACTGCGGGCGAACGCATGGAGGAGTTGCGCAAGCGCCAGACGGGCCTGGCCGCTGAGTATGAAACGCTGACCGTCGAATTGACCGCGCGGCGGAATGCGGGCGCGCGCAAACTGGAGAAGCGCGTGGAGGAGGAGCTGGCGCAGTTGGCGATGGAGCGGACCGTGTTCCGGGTGCAGATCGCAGCCGCTTCGTGGTCCGCCGACGGCGCCGATCGCGTGGATTTTCTGGTGTCGGCGAATATTGGCGAAGAGCCCCGCGGTCTGGAAAAAGTGGCGTCGGGCGGCGAAATTTCGCGTATCGCGTTGGCGCTGAAGACGTGTCTGGCGGGCGGGAAGAGGACCACGACGGACGGTCCGCTGCGCACGCTGGTGTTCGACGAAGTGGACGCCGGAGTGGGCGGGAGCGCGGCGGAAGGAGTGGGTCGCCGATTGAAGAGGCTGGCTGCCACGAATCAACTCTTGTGCGTCACGCATCTGCCGCAGATCGCGTCATTCGCGGACCATCACTATAAGGTGGAGAAGGTCGAATCCGGCGGGCGTACGGTGACGCTGATGGAGGAGTTGGATAGTGTCGGCCGCACGCGGGAAGTGGGTCGTATGCTCTCCGGCCAGAAACTCACGCCCGAAGCGCTGAAGAATGCCGAGCAGTTGATCAAGATGAGTAACAGCTAGGCAAGGGCTCCGCCCTTGACGTAAGGGCTCCGCCCTTGAAATCCCTGCGGGATTTGGGAGTCAGGAGCCAGAAGTCAGGAGTCAGAATGCACTCCTAACAGTTAAGAGCCACCTTAAAATAGAAGTATGGACATCAATCGTTTCACTGAGAAGCTGCAAGAGGCGATCCGATCCGCTCAGAGCATGGCTACGCGCCACGGCCACCAGCAGATTGATGTCGAACACCTGCTGGCGGCGCTGCTGGAGCAGGAGGGCGGACTGGCCGGGTCGATCCTGGGAAAGAGCGGCGTGCAGACCGAGGCGCTGCTGCGGCGTCTGGAGAGCGAGCTCGACCGCTTGCCTAAAGTATCCGGCAGCACGGGCGGTCCCGACCAGGTGTACGTCACCTCACGGCTGAACAAACTGCTGACGCGGGCCGAAGACGAAGCCCGCAAATTGAAGGACGAGTACATCTCCGTGGAGCATGTGCTGCTGGCGGTGCTTCACGATAGCGGCCCTTCCGGCAAGCTGCTCAAGGAATTCGGACTGACCGAAGACCGCCTCATGCAGGCGCTGCGCGACGTGCGCGGCAGTCAGCGGGTGACGTCGCAGAATCCCGAAGTCACATACGAGGCGCTGGAACGCTACGGCCGCGACCTGACGAAACTGGCGGCGCAAGACAAGCTCGACCCGGTAATCGGGCGCGACGAGGAGATCCGCCGGGTAATTCAGGTGCTCTCGCGGCGCACGAAGAATAACCCGGTCCTGATCGGCGAGCCCGGCGTGGGCAAGACGGCGATTGTGGAAGGCCTGGCGCTGCGCATCCTGCGCGGCGACGTGCCGGAGGGTTTGAAAGACAAACGCATCGTCTCGCTCGATATGGGTGCGCTGATCGCCGGGGCCAAGTATCGCGGCGAATTCGAGGAGCGCCTGAAGGCCGTGCTCAAGGAGGTGCAGGAATCGTCCGGCGAAGTGATTCTCTTCATCGACGAACTGCACACCGTGGTGGGCGCGGGCAAGACGGAAGGCTCCATGGACGCCGGCAATTTACTGAAACCGATGCTGGCGCGCGGCGAGTTGCATTGCATCGGCGCGACGACGCTCGATGAATATCGCAAGTACGTCGAGAAGGATCCCGCGCTGCAGCGGCGATTCCAGCCGGTCTATGCCAACGAGCCGACCGTCGAGGATACGATCTCGATCCTGCGTGGTTTGAAGGAGAAATACGAACTGCACCACGGCGTGCGGATCACCGACAGCGCGCTGGTCTCGGCCGCGACGCTCTCCA
>DASZMZ010000023.1:0-14810 GCA_035551455.1 Candidatus Sulfopaludibacter sp. | reverse complement strand
CAGTGCGCGATCTAAAGGATCGGGCAATCTCTAACGCTCGTCATTGAATCTCCACCTGCTGCGAGGATGCCGAAAACTTGTTTTCGTTGCCGTCCCGCACCACGGCGCGCAGCCGGTATTTTCCAACGGGGGCGATTACCGTGAGGCCGGCGTCCATGCCGTGCGCCAGCAGTTGGTACGACTTTTCTTTGAGATTGAACTCCAGCCGGCATTCCTTACCGGCCACGAAACTACTGGCGGTATCGAAGAGCGCGGCGATCACGATTAGTTGATCCGTGCGCACGTCGAATTGATTGGTCAACGGCAGATGCCCTATGTCCAGGTGCATTACCACGCGCAGTCCGGGACCCTCGGCCGTCTTCACGGGATCAGCCGATATCTTGACAGGCACCTCGTCCAGATCCTGAGCGGTCATGACTTCTTTATCGATCCGCCGCTCGGGACGCGGCTGTTCCGGCGCCACGATGGCGGCGAAGTATCCCGACCGCGACTCCACGTCGTAGTGATGATTCTTCAGGCGCACCTTCAGACTGTGATACTTGCCGTCTGGCGCGCCCGGCGGGGTGAAGGCCAGGGAGTAGGAAAATTCCGGCAGCAGGCCGAGTTCGTGGAAACCGAGTTCCAGGTCGTTGTTATTGTGAAAGAAAAGTCCACCGGTGCTGGCCGCCAGAATGGCCATGGTGTCATTGCTTTCCTGCTGCGGCCGCGTTCCCTGACTTTGCCGCGCGATCATGGAGCGTACGTTCATTCCAGGACTCGCGATTCCCATATCCTGCGTGTACAGACCCTTGGCATCCAGTGAGTTGATCACCACTTCGCCGCGCAGGGCGCGATTTACGACATCTTCCCGTTGGTCCTCCAGCGTTCCCGAAAGAAAGCCGGACGACGTCATCAACAGCACCCGCTTACCCGGCAACTTGGCCATGAAGTCCACAATGCCGCGGATGGAGTACAGCGCGTTGGCCGACACGAATCTCACTTCCTCCCACACGCGGCGGCACTCTTCCTCCACGCGCGAAGTGCAGGAGGAGTCTCGGGACCGGCAATACCCGCACTGCATCGCTTCGGCCACTTTGATGGGCAGCAGCGTGGGGTCAATGCGATTGGCGATCAGGTACGCCTCGTAGGTGGTCAAGTTGGGGCACGTGGGTGTGAGAGGAGTGCGAGTCGCGATGTTCAGGTGGTCCAAGCCTTCATTCAACTTCGCGGTGTCCGAAGTAAACGGCAGTATCTGGCCCTTCGACATGAAAAAGAGTCCCACCTGGTCGCCTGGAGAGATGCCTTTCGCCACGAATTTCTTGGCTGCAATCCGGGCAGGCATCAGGTCACCCGCGGTCATGCTGAGATCGTCAAACACCAGCGCCAGATAGCGGACCGGGGGCTTGGCGGAAGCAGCGGGAGCAGGCGCGGCAGTGGTCGCGGGCGATCCTGGGACCGGAGCGGGCGCGGGCGGCGCGGGCGGCGTGGACACTTCGGCAGTGAATGCCGATAAAGGACGCTTCTTGCCGCCCTCGTCGATTTCGAAATCTTCGCGCGTCAGTCCGCCGACGGTATGGTTGCGAGCGTCTCGAACCACCACACCCACATCCACCAGGCGAGTCTCCGTCTTTACGGAAAACAAGGACGGCGGAACGTAAGCCGTCGCGCTCAGCCGCAACTCTTCCGGCGGAACCGTCTGCTGCCCCATCAAAAATGCCGCGCAAATGAAAAGAACCGTGAATCGAATCGCCACCTCTCGGGTGTATCACAAAACCCGTGCGATTTTTCGACCGATGACCGATTCCTTTTCCGGCCCCGTGGTAATACTCAGTAACAATGGAGAGCGGAACCGAGCAGTCGCTACTGCAAAAGGCCCGCAGCGGGGACGAACGCGCCCTGATGCGTCTGTTTGACGAATATCATTTACCCATGTTCCGCTTTGCCTGGCGGCTTACCGGACGCCCGGCGGATGCCGAAGACATCGTGCAGGAATGCTTTCTGGGCTTACTGCGTCCCAGCAGCGCCTTCGACCCGCGGCGAAGCGGCCTGCGGACGTATTTATTTGGCGCGGTACGGAACCAGGCGTGGAAGCAGATCCGGCGCCGGGAGGCATCGGAGGCGGAGCTTCCGGTGATGGCCGATCACCGTTCGCCCGAAGCGGAGAGTCTGCGGACGGAGCGCGAAGAGGCCGTCGCGAAGGCCATCCGGCAGTTGCCCGACACCCAGCAGGAGGTGCTGATCCTGGCACAGTATGAGCAGATGCCGCTGGCGGAGATCGCCGCACTGCTTGAGATCGAACTGGGAGCCGTGAAGTCCCGTCTTCAGCGGGCTCGCGCCGCCCTCAAGGACGCGCTGGCGGAATATGCGCCGGCGGGAAAGGAGCGACAGGCATGAACGACAAGGAACTGGACGCGATACTCGAATCCTGGGAGGCTCCGGAGCCTTCCGCCCAACTACGCGAGGCGGTTCGCCAAGCCACGCCGCACGAACCCAAGAGGCCGCGGTACCGGTGGCTGGCAGCGGCTGCCGGGGTGGTGTTGACTGCCGGACTGGTGCTCATTGCCGGCATGGGCAGCGGCCATGCGCAACTTGCAGAAGGCGGCCACTCGGGCTCCTTTTTCGACGGCTTCGCCCAATCGATTCAGGAGCGCCACATGCAATTCGCCATCTGGCTGCACTCGCTGTTTGGTGAGAATCCGAATCAGAAGGTTCCGAAACTCTATGTGGATGGCAGCCTTTCGCCGGCCGCCCCGCAGTCCTTCGGGGAAGGGGAGGGCATTCACCTGTACCTGCCGGGTCAGGGACTGTACGTCGTCACCACGGCCCCTCGCGATGGGATCAAGCAGGCCGGCACTGTGAAAAGCAACGCCGTGACCTTCCAGTATGAGGGCAAAACCTACCGGATTGACACTCGAAGGGCCCTGGCCGGCGAGGCCGAACAGCCGATCTATGTCCTTCATTACGATGATTTTCAGAAGCTTCATCACTAAAGTGGGAACTTTTCACCCTGTGTTAGGAATGTAAGGTGAGAGGTACTTCATGAAGAAGCTGGTTTTCACCGCATTGCTCGCAGCTGGATGCCTGTTGGCGCAGCCGCCCGGCGGCCGTAGGGGCGGCCCGATGGGATTTGGACCGGGAGGCCCCGGAGGTCCAGGCGGCGGCCCCGGCATGATGGGCGGGGGCATGGGTCCCCAAATGAGAAACACCGTGACCGGCGCGCCGTATTCCGGCGTGGAAGTTTCGGTGGAGCAACAGGCATTGTCCGGTGGAAACGTCATTCAGCGTCAGACGACCCGCACGATTGCTCGCGATGGACAGGGCCGAATTCGGGAAGAAGCCGACATGACGCATCCCGGACCGGCCGGTACGCAGACCACCCAGCACCGGGTGACGATCTCCGACCCCGTGGCCGGCTACGTACACGAAATTGACGCGACGAATAAAGTGGTGAATTCCCGGAAGGTCCGCGCGATGGGATCCCAGGGGGGCATGCGGGCGGGCGGCATGCGGGCGGGCGGCAGACCGAATGCCACCGGTAACGCTCCGCGCGTCCGCCAGGCAGACCCCAACGTGACCACCGAAGATTTGGGCACGCAGAATATCAACGGCGTGATCGCCACCGGCACCCGAGTGACCCACACCATCCCGGCCGGCACCATCGGCAACGCTCTGCCCATCCAGTCCGTACACGAAACGTGGACCTCGGCGGACCTGAAGGTTCCCGTGCTGGTGAAGATCACCGATCCGCGCTTCGGCACTCGCACCACGCAGTTGACGCAGATCAACCGCGGCGAACCGGATGCTTCTCTGTTCCAGGTTCCCACCGGCTATACCGTGCACCAGGGCGGTCCCGGGCGCGGCGGACCTCGCGGCGGCGGCGGCGGTCAGTAGACTCGGCATTTCGTGGCGTGACCGTGAGGTTGCAAGAAATTGCCGCCTTGCGGTCGCGCTGCGTTAATAAGCGCTCGAATGGTCGTGGATAATCTTCCAGCCGGACGGGCCTTCCCGCACAATCAAGGTATACCTGCCCCAGGCCGCTCCCCCACCCGCGGCATTCCTCTTTAAATCAAATTTCCCGGTCACCAGGGCCACCCCTTTCGCCAGCGGACGGACCTCGATTTCGGAAAATGTCAGCGTTCCCATGGCGTCGCGCGTGGGATACCCCTTGCGATACCGGTCGAGAATCGCCTGGACGCCGCCGCGGACAATGTTCTTGCCCATAAACGTAGTCTCCGGCGAATCCTCGTAGTAGGAAGCGAAGGCTGGGAGGTCGCCGCGATTCCAGGCGTCAGCCGAGTCGTTCATCATCTTACGAATCGAGTCACCCTGCGCGCACAGGATTGTTGTGCAGCACAACAATAAGAACCAGCGGAGCATGGTGGGATTATAGCCCGTCAGGTATGATGAAAGTTCCGTGATCGGCGAATCCGTAGGAAAGTACCATCTGCTGGAAGAAATCGGCCGGGGGGCAATGGGCCGGGTGTACAAGGCCCACGACACGGCTCTCGATCGCATCGTGGCCCTCAAGCTGATCGCAGATAAGCACCTCAAGGACCGCGAGGCGCTCATGCGTTTCGAGCGGGAAGGCCAGGCGGCGTCGGCCCTGGCCCATCCGAATATCTGCACCGTCTACGAGGCCGGCAAGTGGCATGGAATCCCTTTCCTGGCGATGGAGTATCTGGAAGGCATCACTCTGTCCCAGCGGTTTAAGCTCGGCCGCATGGAAGCCGCCGAACTGCTGCAAGTGGCGATTTCGGTGGCCAGCGCTCTTTCCGCCACCCATGCCATCGGCATCATCCATCGCGACATCAAACCGGCGAATATCTTCATCACCAAACTGGGCCAGGTAAAGGTGCTGGATTACGGGCTGGCGAAATTGGGCTTCCGCTCGGCCGCGGCGAACTCCGAGGATCTGCCGACCATGGCCGCCTTCGTGACTTTGCCGGGGACGCGGTTGGGTACGCTGGCCTACATGTCGCCGGAGCAGGTGCGCTGCGAACCGGTGGATGCGCGCGCCGACCTGTACTCGTTCGGCGTCATCCTGCACGAAGCGGCCACGGGAGCTTTGCCGGTCCGCGGCGCGCCCTCTCCCCTGCTACCCGGAGAACTGGCGGTGGTGATTCGCCGCTTGATTGAAGTGGACCGCGAGGCCCGGTATCAGACCGCCGCCGAGGCGCACCAGGACCTGCTCCGCATCGGGCAGGTCAGCGCGTCACGGTGACGGATTTCCGCATCTCTTCCATCCAAGCGGCAAAACGGACGTTGGCCATGGTGCGCCAGATTTCGCCGCGCAGTCCCTGGTATTCCGGTGTCTCGATGCTCTGCAAGCGGAAGATGTAGACGCCGTTTGGCTGGGCGATGGGCGCGGAGACCTCACCCGGCTTGAGATTGAAGACGGCCGTGCGCACAGCCGGGTCCAGGCGCGCATCGCTCTTGCGGACGGTCGGCATCACGGCGGGATATTGCAGCAGCAGTTCCGCCACGCTGCTTCCGGACTTCAACCTGGCAGCCAGCTTTCCGGCAGTCTCTTTGGACTTGAGCGGGACCAGCAGCGTCTGCACGTTGGCGGTGGCGAAATCGGCCTTATGGTCTTCGTAATACTTCTTCAACTCGTCCTCGGGGATGACGGTGTTTTTGTAGAACTGGTCCATCGCGGCCTGCGCCATCACCTGTTTGCGCTGAAGTGCGAGCTGCTCTTTATAGGGACTCTGCTCGGCCAGTTGGGACTCCTCGGCTTTCTCCGCCATCCGGTCCAGGAAGCCGTAATAACGGAACACCTCGACGGGCTTGTCGCGCAATTGCGGCGGCAGAGCCCCTGCCAAACCCTGCAGGTCGGACAGGGCGACTGGCTTGCCGTTCACCACGGCATGCGGATCTTCCGTTTGCGCCATCAGGGAGCAGGCCGAAAGCGCGAGAACGTACAGAGAGCTTCGAAGGGCCATAATCCTGTTACGTACGACCCATCCGAAGGTATCGGCCGGAATTGGCAGGAGGCGTGCTCCAACACGGGGTATGACGAAGCGAAAGATCACCCGCAACTTCGACGAGGGTCCGAACTCGGCCGGCCAGTCGGGCGACACACAGGGCCTCTCCGATACGGAAGATGTCGATTCGGAAAGCGTCGAGGAATTGATTGAAGAGGGCCAATCGTACGAAGCCGCGGTCATCAGCGGCGTGGAGAACGCGCCGAACGCGGACGAAGGCGAGATTCGGACCAAAGAGGTGCCCGAGGACGACGTCCCCGATGAGTACCAGACCGGGCAGCGGCCGGCGGATTAGACTCCACGGCTATCAGTGCTTCCCTACCTCTTCGATGTCGGTTTTATTACGCACCGGCCCCGTTTCGAAGATGCCCTGCGGAGGCACGGCGATATTCACGTAGGGACTGACGCGCGGCGGAATGGCATCGGGCTCGGCCAGCCAGACGCTGCGGTCGGGATAATAGCGGCGCAGCTTGTCATTCTCGTTGGCTCCCAGGTCAGCGGCCCATACCGTGCGCGCGCCGTCGATATCGGCGTCGTTGTGGATCCACTCGTGGAAGGCATGGTCGGGCTCGTATCTCACGAAGACCAGTTGCTTGCCGCCCGTGGCTTCTAGCTTCTGATTGACCGCGATGCGGCCCTCCGGGTCGTTGAAGTTGATGAAGTCGGTAGTCTCGTATCGCGCCGCCGCCAGGAAAACGTTCTCACTGGCCAGCGCGTGAATCCCATACCAGAATAGAAATTGGGCGGCGCAGATCGATAGCAGCAGGGGCGCCGCCCGCAGTCGCGCCAAAGCCGTCACGGCCAGCAAGACCATCAGACAGGTCAGCGCCGCGATGTAGTGCGGGTAGAAGTAGGGATAGAAATTCGTTCCGAGACTGAATAGCGCCAGCGTGGCCAGCAGCCAGGCAAAGCGGAACTCGCGCAGCGAAGGCGGGAAAAACGGCAGCGCCAGATACAGCGGCGCGAAAAAGAAGAAGCGGTAGAAGTGGACCCGCTCCAGCCAGCGCTCCAGATAGGCGCCGGGCGTGTCCGTGCCTTCCCCGTGGATGATCGATTGGGCCTGATAGTCGAGCTGCTGCTCGGCGGTCAGAGTGCGATGCGGCGTCGGGTTCGGCTGCACGGTGAAGGTGGCCGGCACCCCGTATTGGTAGCGGCTCAATTGGTAGGGCATCATGGTCCACTGGCCGGTCACCGCGCGATTCTGCGCCAGCATTAGCAGCGCCGCGGGGAACAATGCCATCGCCGCGATTGCCGCCGGCCGCGCCAGACTCCGCCACTGCTTCCGCGCGGGCAGGAAGTAAAGTCCCACACAGAGGCACAGCAGCGCGAACTCGAAGGGCCGGGTCAGTAACTGAAGGCCGAGACCCGCGCCGAGAATCGCCGCATCCCGGCGGCTTCCGGTCTGGCGCAGACGCGGCAGCGCTCCGAACACGAGGCAGCCCGCCACCGCGCTCACCGCGCCGCCCCAGTACAGATTCATCCACTGATTCAACGGGCCGAACTGCATCACCGCCAGCAACCCGCCCGTCAGCGCCCAACCCGGCGTAGTCCAACCGCGCAGCATCCAGTAGCAGAGCGCGCCCAATGCGCCCACCGAGACCATCACTCCGGCCCAGGGATGGCCGAGAAGGATCCAGCCCAGCGCCATCACGATTCCCTGGCCAAGCGGGAAAATCGAGCTGTACGTGGGATCCTGCAGGATGAAAACGGCCTCGAAGAACTGGCTCAAGGCATGCGGCGGATTGGCCAGCCGGAAATGGCGCAGCGTATCGGCCAGCAGCATATAGCTGAAATCGTCCCCGCCGGCGGGGGTAGGCGCCGGATGCCGCCACAGCAGGGCAAGCCGCAGCGCAATCGGCAGCAGCGCCAGCAGCACCATGCACCAGACGGTGCGCGAGGCCAATCGCCGCGCCGCCGGCTCCAGCCAGGCGCGAAGAAAGACCAGCGCCACCAGTGCCGCGGCCAGCGCCAGCAGCAGGAAATCCCCCGCTCCGAAACCCAGTGGATTGTGCAGCGGCAGAAACGACCGGAAGAAATCGAACAGAAACATCGCGAGCCTTCATGGTAACGCTCGCCGCGATTCAGTAGCTTCACCTCCGAATACCCTTTTCAGTAAGTCAATTTTGAGCTAACATACGGCCAGAGGTGAGCTATGATTTCCGGCAAACTTGTTCACCTGATCGAGACGCACGCCACGGGGATCATCGATCGCGTGGTGTACCAGATCCGGCATGAAGAGGATATGAGCCATATCCGGGCTCTACTCGATAGCGAACTCCGCGAGTGGAACCTGGAACTTCTCGAACATCTCACGCACTGGCTCAATCCCGCCAATCGGGAAGATCTGGCGCATCGCTACGAGCGGCTTGGCAAAATGCGCTTTGAACAGGACGTCCCTTTATACGAATCCGTGCGCGGTCTCTGCCTGATGCGCGAGAAAACGCTGGACTTCGTGGAAGAGCACATTGCTTCGAATAGTAGCGTGGAACTTTACGCCGAAGAGGAGTTGGACCGGCGTGTGGGCATCTTCTTCGACTTGCTGATTGCTCATCTGGCGCGCGGCTACGAACGGGCACTCCGCCGGGCCGCCTGCCCGACGGTCTGAAAGGGAAGGAGTGAGTATCATGATCTTCCGTCTGCCGATCCTCCTACTGATTTTGGCGGCGCTGCTGGTCCCCCGGGCGGCCAGCGGCGGAGGGACTTCGCCGCAGGATCCCAAATACGACCCGGCCACGACAGTCGATCTTACCGTCGTGGTTGTGGAGATCCGCGAAGTGGCGCGGTCCACCGCCATGCACGGCATCCACCTCACCGTGGAGGCGGGCAGGGAAAGCCTGGACGTCTATCTGGGTCCCGTGGAATTCATGAAGTCGTTCGACTTCAGCTTTTCCAAAGGCGATCGCATCCAGATACTCGGTTCGCGCATTAAGTCAGCCACTAATTTGGTGCTGGCGCGCGAGATACACCGCCAGAGCCAGACCGTTTACCTGCGCGATTCCAGCGGAGCTCCCTACTGGCCTCCCGGATCCTGATGCAGCATCGTGGTAATCTCACATACTGATGGAATCCCCAGGTGACATTACCCAGTTACTCAACCGCGCTGGTGTAACCTTAAGTGCGGACGGCCAGCAGACGGTGCAGTTGCTCTATGCGGAGTTACGCCGCATCGCGTCCAAACTAATGGCCGGAGAGCCCGCGAACCACACCCTGCAACCCACCGCCGTGGCTAACGAAGCCTATCTGAAGCTGGTGGACGAGCGCCGGCAGAACTGGGACAGCCGCACCCACTTCTTCGCCGCCGCGGCCCAGGTGATGCGCCACATCCTGGTGGACTACGGCCGCAAGAAACACGCCCTGAAACGCGGCGGAGAGTTTCAACGCGTCGACCTGGATCAGGCGGCGGGTGTGGGCATCGCGCCTGACGATAACTTACTCGCGCTCGACGAAGCGTTGCAACACCTCGAACGGCGCGATCCCAGACAGAGCCGCATTGTCGAACTACGCTACTTCGGCGGTCTTACCGAGGATGAAGTCGCCGGAGTCCTGAGCATTTCCGTGCGCACTGTGAAGCGCGAGTGGGGCGTGGCGCGTGCCTGGCTCTACGCCGAACTCACCGGCGCCTGATCCGTTTTTCGAGTTCCCCGCCATGTCATACGAATGTAATGGGCCGTGGCTAAAATGGGGAGCTGAATGAAAGCCATTTGCCTGGTGCTGCTCTCCGCCTGCCTTTCGGCGCAGGGACTGCGTGTATTTGCGATTGATGTGGAGGGCGGGAAGAGCACCCTGTTCGTTTCCCCCACCGGCCAGTCGATGCTGGTGGACACGGGGTACGACGGATTCGGCGGACGGGATGCCGCGCGTATCGCTGCCGCGGCAAAGGCCGCCGGCGTCAAGCAAATCGACTATCTGGTGATCACCCACTATCATCACGATCACGTTGGCGGCGTACCGCAACTGGCCGCCAAACTGCCGATTCTCCACTTTGTGGATCACGGTCCCAATTTCGAAACCGCGAAAGACAATCGCGAAGTCTACGACGCCTATCTTGCCGCGCGCAAAAAGGGAACGCATCTGGAGGTGAAGGGCGGCGACACGATTCCGATTCCCGGGCTTCAGGTACAGGTGGTGACCGCGTCGGGCAAAGCCATCGCGAGCCCACTGCCAGGCGCCGGGCAGCCCAATCCGGCGTGCGCCGACTATCATGCTATCGCCGCGGATTCGGGCGAGAATGCGCATTCCATCGGCATGCTGGTTACCTACGGCAACTTCCGTCTGGTGGACCTGGGCGATCTTTACTGGAATCAGGAATTCGACCTTGCCTGTCCGGCCAACAAGATCGGCACGGTCGACGTCTACATGACCACGCATCACGCCAAGAAGACTTCCGGCTCGCCGCAGATGGTCTGGGCGCTGCATCCGAAAGTGGCCATCATGAATAACGGACCGACGACCGGCGGCTCTGCCCAGGCATGGCAAACCATTCACGATTCGCCGGGCTTTCTGGATCTCTGGCAATTACACCGCGCCTTGGGGAACGATGCCGCGCACAATACCACGGCAGCGATGACGGCCAATCTGGAAGAGCACTGCGGGGGCGACTATATCGAACTCCGGGCAGCCGCCGACGGCCATTTTTCGGTCGTGAACGGGCGCACCGGCTTCGAAAAGAAGTACTAAGCCACGCCGTCTTTCACGATCGGAACCACTTTCGCCGTCATCACGCGATCGATCGAGCGGAGGATGCGCTCGAGTTCGCCTTCCATCACCGGCTTCGGCAGCACAAACCGGCCGTCGTCTGAAAAATCGTTCGACAGCTCGACGTCATAGCCGTCGGAGAGCAGAATGAAGCCGCCGACGCGCGAGTACATCCGCTCGCTCAGCTCTACCCAGTTCAGGCCCGGCGCGTGGACGGAGCAGAAGGCCGCGTCGAACCGCATCCGGTGCGCCAGGTCCAGCCCGGCATCGGCGTTGGCCACCGGCACCACGCGGTAACCGCGCGCCGAAAGCAGCGCCACCAACTGACGCTGCGCGGCTTCGTCCGGTTCGATAATGAGCGCGGTCATGCGCTTGGAATATTCGGCGGTGGCCGCCGGGGAAAGCGGAGAGAGGGGCAGGGTGGGCGCCCGATCCTTGGCGGTGACCGGCAGTTCGATTTCGAAACGCGGATCGGCGTTGTTCTTTTCGATCAGCCGCACTTCTCCGCCGTGGCCCGCAATGACGCTGCGCGTCACGCCCAGCACCGCCGCGGTCTCTTCAGGACTGCGCGGTTCGGAGGGCGCGCTGAAAGAGATTTCAACAAGCAGGCGTTTGGCCAACAGGCTGGTGCGAATCGTGATCATTTTCTGCGCGGCCGAAGCCAGCGACTGCTCGGCATGCACCAGCAGGGTGAGGAACACCTGCTCCAACTGGCCCTGCGAGCCCAGCACGAACAGCGGCTCCCGGCTGCTCAAATCGCGGACGCGAATGCCGGTAGCTTTCCAATCGCCTTCCCGGAACTCCACCAGATTGCGCAACAGTTGACTGACGGAAACCGGCTTGGCCTCTACCTGCTCCGCCGCGGCGAACGAGACCAGACGCGCCACCATGGCCGACGCCTTCTTGGCTTCCGACGCAATGGCGGCGACCTCGCGTTCGGCGGGACTCATCCGCGCCTTCTCCAGCGCGCGATGACTCAGGTCGGAAATCGACGCCAGCGGCGTCTGCAATTCGCTGACTACGCCGGATATCAAGCGTCCCACGGCGGCCAGTTTTTCGGTGCGGAAAAGCTGCTCCTGCACGCTCCGCTGGTCGAGCAGACGAATCGTGACGCCAATCTGATTGCCCAGGTGCTGCGCCAGGGCCTGCTCATCGGACGTAAAATCGCGGACGCGATCGTCCTGATCCAGTTCCAGCACGCCCACCACTTCGCCCTGCGCCAGCATCGGCACAAAAAGCAGACTCTTGGGAGCCTCCTCGCCTTCCTTACCGTTCATGGGGAACGGGCTGCGATCGATATCCGGAATCGCTAGCAGGGTGCGGTAATGGAAGCAGGCGACCGCTCCGGCAAGGGTGCCGGCGGGCGGCGAAGAAAGCGAAATGGAAGCCGTCTCCCGATCGCCCAAGGCCACCGCATCCAGCGTCTTGGCGGCGCGATTGTGGACATACAGGTGAACTCGCGTGATTTGCAGAATGGCCGGCAGCGCATCTTCCAGCCGGTTCAGTATGGCTACCGTGGAAGACGCGCCCAGAACCTCTTCACCCAGGTGATAAGTCTTTCTCAGCCGTTCGCGCTGATTGCCCAGGCGGCGTTCCCGGCTCCAGAGGAAGAAGGCGAAGAAGAGGACCACGCAGATCCCCGACGCCAGCGCGATCGGAGGCAGCGACCCGACTCTTTCCCGATGCGTCAGTGAGGCGGGCGTGACCAGCAGTTCATACCCGGCGTTGAAAGGCTTCCGCGGAGCGTACTGAAACAGCACGCCGGTGGCCTCGATATCGTCGCCTCCGTTGTAGCTGGCTAATGAGGGAGGAGGCTGATCCTGCAACCGGGGTTCGAAGACCTTATACTTGCCGTCGATGAAAACCTGCAGCCCCGCAGTAGTGTCATACCACTGCGTCAACCGGCCCTTCACGTGGACCAGGCGGCCCAGCAGCGCCGCGCTTTGCATTTCCTGCGGCGTGACCTCGACGGGAGCGGGCGGCGTCTTATGACCAATCCTGATGACGGTGTCCGGCTGGATGCAGGCCATGCCGGCAGTGAAGATCACCGTGCCGACGGTTTCCAGCTCGTCACCGGGCCGGAAGCCATCCAGGCGATTGTCGCCGGCAAGCACGCTGAGCACCGCGCCTCCATCCTGCGGGTTTTGCAAGCCCAGGGCCGTAAATTCCGGAAAACGGTACAATTCGGCATTGACGATGCCGTGCACCCGAACTTTTCGACCGGCGTAAACCGCGGTATAGTCGGGCAGCCTGCGGGCGTTGATTTCGCGAAGGCTGAGGTTCAGCGGCTCGTCCGCAGACACCAATGGCGAGGTCACGAGCAGCGCTATCCCGAAGGCGCGCGCGAACCTTAGACGGCCCTGCGTTGGGCGGTCAGCCATTCCGTTAGTACCCCGCTCTCAAAATTATCTACAGTTAGTGTGGTACCAGGCAAGTTGTCGTAAGTAGTACGCAAACCGATAACCTTCATGCCCGCCGCCAGTCCGGCCGCCACGCCGGAATAGGAATCCTCCAAAACGACACAGTGGGAAGGACTCACGCCCAGCAACTCCGCAGCTCGTAAGTATATCTCAGGATGGGGCTTAGGATTGCTTACCTGATGGCCATCCACCACCGCCTGGAAGTAGCGCCGCAGGTCGGCGCGGTCCAACAGGAAGTCCACATTGGCGGGTTCGGCGTTGGTGGCGATCGCCTTCGGAACGTCGGCATGGAGTTCCAGGAAGGCTCGCAGTCCTGGTACCAACATCTCATGCACACGGTCATCAATCATTTGCCGGTACAGTTGCTCTTTAGCCGCGCCCCGCGCCGCCACTTCGGCCGGGTTCAGATCGTCGCCGAAGAAATCGCGGATGATCTGGTCGTTGCGCTTGCCGTACATGCGCTGATGCATGGCGTCGGTAGTTTCCAAACCGAAACTTCGATTGTAGGCGACCCATGCTTCGCGATGGGCAGGATTGGAATCGATCAACACGCCGTCCATGTCAAAAATCAGCGCCAAGGTATTCTCAGGTCCAGAAATCAAGTTAATTGTATCCGATCGTACGTTACGAGTTGGCAGGCCGCAGATTGCCGTTGAGCCAGGTCAGGTAGTTCGCAGACCCGGCAAGGACCGGGACAGCCAGGAGTTCCGGCACTTCATACGAGTGATTCTCGCGGACGGCCTCTTCGATCGCCGGAAAGTGAGCGGCAGTGGATTTGATGAGCAGCAGATACTCCGCGGAGGATTCGATGGCCTCCTGCCACCAGTAGTAACTGCGGACCGACGGAATCACATTGACGCATGCCGCGAGGCGATCTTCCAAGAGGCGCGAAGCGATTCGCTGCGCTTCGGCTTCCGAAGAGCACGTGCAA
Source organism: Candidatus Sulfopaludibacter sp. (assembly GCA_035551455.1). Classification (GTDB taxonomy): domain Bacteria; phylum Acidobacteriota; class Terriglobia; order Bryobacterales; family Bryobacteraceae; genus Sulfopaludibacter. The sequence continues at coordinate 801 of DASZMZ010000023.1, read as the reverse complement.
AGAATAACAATCTCTCCATTCATAAGAAAAAACTGCCGGTCGAATGCGGAAAGCAATGTTACCATTATCTTCCAGGCCGCAAGTCGCATGAGATCGCCGTACGCTCGAATTGCTTATTTCTTGGCCTTCCTCGCCGTTGCCGGCTATGCGTTAGTCACGTTGCGAGGACCACGTGGGATCAGTGCGCTCATCGATAAGCAACACCAGATTCAACAGATGGAAAGACAGAATCTGCTCATGCATCAGGAGATCGAACGGCGGCGCGAGCGGATCAATCGGTTGATCGATAATCCCACCGAACAGGAACTGGAAATCCGGGAACGGCTCAAGCTGGTGCAGCCCAAAGATAAGGTCTACATCATCGGCCAACCCGACCAGAAGGCGCCCGCGAAATAAACGCGGAACGCTGCGATCTATGAAGAGAGTGATGTTGTCGGTAGTGGGCGCGGGCATCGGTTCCCTGGCCGGACTACTGGTTTCTTTCCTGCTGCACGACTGGACGCCGGCTCTGGTGATTGGCGCTGTGGCAGGCGCGGTGATCCCCCTCCTGGTACTAGGCGCTCCGGGAAAATAGAGTGAACCCCTGTACCAAAAAAAACTCACCGTAGCACTTGCCGCGAACGGATTCGCACAGTAGAGTCTATGTGGAGGAGTTTCCATGCCGTTTTGTGCAAGTTGCGGTGGGCAGGTAGAAGGACGTTTTTGTGCGAAATGCGGCGCGCCGGCAGCGGGTGCGGCCGTGCCCGGGGCGGCGCCGGTCGGTTCCATGCCACCCCCGATGGCAAGCTCGGCGGGAATGGC
>DASZMZ010000022.1:0-15498 GCA_035551455.1 Candidatus Sulfopaludibacter sp. | reverse complement strand
TCGCGCCGCGGATCGTGCTCTTCCGGCATCAACATGTAGAGCGAACCGGTGCGCGTCAGCAGGCCGATGGGCTGGCCGTTCTGCACACACTTCTGGCCGCAGGAACGATGCTTCTCGCCATGCTTGCCGAGTTGCAGATAGCAGGAGAAGTCCACGACCTCGCCAACCACCGTGATCGGTTTGCCGGGCTGCGGCTTACTGTTCACGCCGGCGGCTACGGAGGTCGTGCTCCAAGGCGATGATGCCTCGGGCTTCGTGCCGATCGTGGCCATCGGTTTGTCCCAGGTCCCGTTCTCTACCGCCATCTCGGGATGCAAAATGCCGGAAGCCGCGGGTGCCTTTTTGGCAGGTTCCTTCTTCTCCTGAGCAGTCATGGTCAGCGCCGCCACCAGCGCCACCAGACAGATCGATAATTTGCGTTTCAAAGTGCCCTCCAGTCCTCAGCTAGAAAGCGTACCACGGGCAGGCGGGGAGTAGCGTATACCGCTCACCGTGCTAACGGTTGGCAATCTCCCGTCCCAGCAGGAACCCATACTGCGCGGCCTGTTGGAGCGCGGTGAAATCCCAATCGGCTTGAAATTCGTCCGAGGGCTGATGGTAATGCTTGGTGTTGTACTCCTGCCACATCTTCTGCCCGTAGCCGGCAGGCTTCCCGGCGAATTCGGTGGCATGGTCGATCGAGAAAGCCGGGACGCCGATGCGCGCCAACGCAAAGTGGTCCGACCGGAAATACTGGCCCTGCTCCGGCTGCGCTTCCGGCGAAATTTCCAGATTCATCCGCGCCGCCATCTGTTGGACCAACGGCCAGAACGACGTCTTATCGGCTCCCGTGACCACCACGTCTCGTGCGCGGCCAAAAGGATAGATCGCATCGTAATTCAGATCGATCAGCGTCTTCTCCCTGGCTATCAGCGGATGGGCGGCATAGTATTCCGAACCCTTCAGATACGCCTCCTCCGCCGTAAACGAAAGAAAGAGCGCCGAGCGTTTCGGCTTCTGCGGCAGCGCCGACCAGGCGTTCGCCAGCTCCATGAGAATGGCGCAGCCCGTCGCATTGTCGATAGCGCCGTTGTAAATGGTGTCGCCGTTGATCGGCGCGCCCACCCCCAGGTGGTCCCAATGCGCGCTGAACACGACCACTTCATCCCTCAATTTCGGGTCGCTCCCCGGCACCAGCGCAGCCACATTCCGCGTGTCGATGTCGCGGATCTTCTGGATCATCCGGCCATTGATTTGAATCCCCAGATCCATCGGCCGGAACTCCGGTTTTTCGGCCGCTGCCAGCAGACCGTCCACGTTCTTACCCACCATCGCCAGCATCTTCTGGGCGGCGTCCGTGGTAATCCAGCCGGCCAGCGACAGCGCTTTGCTGCCCGGCTCCAACTTCACGAACGGCGCTTCGTGGTCGCGCGAACTGCGCACCACTTCCCAGCCATAGCCGGCGGTGGGTGTGGTGTGGATCAGGATCACGGCCTTGGCGCCCCGTCGCAGCCCTTCCTCGTACTTGTAGGTCCACCGGCCGTAGTAGGTCAGCGCCCGCCCCTCGAAGAATTTCGGATCGCTGGAGGGCGGCTCGTTGGTGAACATCAGCAGCACCTTGCCCGCCACGTCCATGCCCTTGTAATCGTCCCAGTGGTATTCCGGCGCGGCGATTCCGTGGCCCACGAACACCACCTCGCCGCTGAACCGGGCATCGGGTTGCTGCGTCAGACTGGCCCCCGCAAAATCGTCGCCCCAGCGGAAATCCACCGACTTGCCGCCTGCCGACGCCGTCAATTGCGAAGTCCGCAGCAGGTCCAACCCGACCAGCGGCACCTTTTGAAAATACGTGCCTGCATCGCCTGCCGGCTGCGCGCCTGCCAGTGCGAACTGATTGGCGATGTATTGCGTCGCCAGATCGCCTCCCCGCTGACCCACGCCGCGGCCTTCCAGCAGATCGCTCGACAGGTACTTCGTGTACTCGCGAATGCGCGCGGCGGAGATCCCGCCGTCCTGCGCCAGGAGCAGCGTCCCGGCAATCATACATAACCCGATAGACTTATAGGTGATTAGCATGGTAGTCTGAGATCGTGTTTGCCTTAAGAGCCGACCATACCACAGCGATTCCCGCGAATCTCCCCTCCCAGAACCGCACTCTGAGCCACCTGCGCGCCCTGGAAGCAGAGAGCATCCACATTCTGCGCGAAGTGGTGGCTGAGTTCGAAAACCCGGTCATGCTGTACTCGGTCGGCAAGGATTCCTCGGTGATGGTGCGCCTGGCGCAGAAGGCCTTTTACCCCGGGAAATTTCCCTTTCCGCTGCTGCACATCGACACCACCTACAAGTTCCGGGAAATGATCGAATTCCGCGACCGCTTCTGCGCCGAAATCGGAGCCCGGCTGATCGTCCATACCAATACGGAGGCGATCGAACACGGCGCCAATCCCTTCCGCCTGGGAACCCGCAAGTGCTGCGATCAGTTGAAGACCCGTTCGCTGCTGGACGCTCTGGCCGAGGGCGGCTACGATGCGGCTTTTGGCGGCGCGCGCCGCGACGAAGAGAAGTCGCGCGCCAAGGAGCGGGTCTATTCCTTCCGCGATTCCTTCGGACAGTGGGACCCCAAGCATCAGCGGCCTGAATTGTGGAATCTCTACAACAGCCGGGTGGATAAGGGCGAGAGCATCCGCGTCTTCCCTCTCTCCAACTGGACCGAGCTGGATATCTGGAACTACATCCACGTGGAGCAGATCCCGGTCGTCCCCCTCTATTTCGCCAAGCCGCGCCTGATGCTGGTGCGCGGCGACGCGCTGCTCCCGGTGGAACAAGATATTCCGATGCTGCCCGGCGAGAAGCCGCAAATGGTGATGTGCCGCATGCGCTCGCTGGGCTGCTCGCCCTGCACCGGCGCCATTCGGTCGCAGGCCGATACGCTGCCCAAGATCATCGAGGAGATGCAGCTCGCGCGCCGCAGCGAACGGGAAAATCGCGTCATCGACCACGATCAGGAAGGCTCCATGGAGTTAAAGAAACGCGAGGGCTACTTCTGATGGATTTGCTCCGCTTCACCACCGCGGGTAGCGTGGATGACGGCAAGAGCACCCTCATCGGCCGCCTGCTCTACGATTCCAAGACCGTGTACGAAGATCAGCTTGCCTCCGTGCGCAAGGCCACCACCAACCGCACCACCAAAGGTCTGGACCTCTCGCTGTTGACCGATGGATTGCGCGCCGAGCGCGAGCAGGGCATCACCATCGACGTGGCCTACCGCTACTTCTCCACGCCGCGCCGCAAGTTCATCATTGCCGATACGCCGGGCCACGAACAGTACACACGCAACATGGCCACCGGCGCGTCCACGGCGAACCTCGCGATCATCCTGATCGACGCGCGCTATGGCGTGCTGCCGCAGTCTCGCCGTCATGCCTATATCGCTTCGCTCCTGGCGATTCCTCACGTGGTGGTGGCCATCAATAAGATGGACCTGGTGGACTTCCGCGAGGACGTATTCCTGCAGATTCGCGATCAGTTCCAGGCCTTCGCCCGCCAGATGCGAATTCCCGACGTCCGCTTCATTCCCCTCAGCGCGCTGGATGGCGACAACGTGGTCAAGCCGAGCGCCCGCATGGATTGGTACGACGGACCCAGCCTGCTGGACCATCTGGAGACCGTGCCGCTGGTCCGCGATCACAACCTGGCCGAGCTTCGTTTTCCCGTGCAGTACGTCATCCGGCCCGACCTGGACTTTCGCGGTTTCGCCGGACAGATCGCTTCCGGCGTCATCCGGCGGGGCGATACGGTGCGGGTCCTGCCTTCGGGGAAGACCAGCCGTGTGAAGTCGCTGGTGACCTTCGACGGTCCTCTGGAAGAGGCTTTCGCGCCCATGGCCGTCACCGTATGCCTGGAAGACGAGATCGACGTCAGCCGCGGCGATATGATCGTCCATCCCGACGCTCTGCCTCTGGTCACCCGGCGATTCGAGGCCAATCTGGTCTGGATGAGCGAGAAGCCGCTGGACCTGCACCGGGCCTTGCTGCTGAAGCATACCAAGCAGACCGTACAGGCCCGGGTGCGCGCCATCCGTCATCGCACCGACGTCAACTCGCTCGAACAACTGCCGGCGACTCAGCTGCAGCTGAACGAAATCGGTTTCGTTGCAATCGAGTGCCAGAAGGCCTTGTTCTGCGATCCGTACGCCCGCAACCGGCAGACCGGGGCCTTCATTCTGATTGACCCGATCAGCAACGATACCGTAGCCGCCGGCATGATTTCAGGCTCTCCCGCGGAGTTTCCCGCCGGCCCGGTCACCCCGGAGGAGCGCCTCGCCCGCATCGGCCACAAGTCCTGCCTGCTGCTCCTGCCCGACGCCGATTCGGCCGTCGCCGCCGAAGTGGAGCGGCACCTGTTCGACCGTGGCTACCTGGTCCACCGGACCGGCCGGATGCAAGCCGGCGTGGCCGCCGCTGAGGCCGGACTCATCGGCCTGATCTTCGGTCCCGGCGCCCGCGAAGAGGTCGCGTCGGATCTCGACTGTCTCCGGCTAGAGGGCAACAAAGCGGCGCGCATTCTGGATCACCTGCCTGCTCCTCTCGGGGCCTGATTCGACCACTCCGCGTCTGTGGGAAAATGTTCAGGAAACCGTTCGGTTGCCCGATGCGTCCGGGTGGAGAGACTCCTTAACATCGATGAAACTCGCTAAATCCGTGCTTCTCTTAGCTGCCCTCTCCGTGTTTCCGGCGATGGCGCAGACCCAGACCTGGGATAACAGCGGCAACAGCATGCTGACGGGCACCTATTATTTCCGGCAAGTCTATTGGGGCTTGAGCAGCAACGCCGATGGCACGCTGGCGGACGCCGCCGTAGCTTACGGAAATATCACCTTCAGCGGAGCCGCGGACGGCAAGTACTCGATGACCGTGACGTTTCTGGATGCTTCGTCCGGGGTGCAGCGGGGTACTGTGCAGGGCACTTATTCCATCTCCGCATCGGGCTATGGTTTTATGTCGAATCAGATCACCGGCGACGTCACCTATGGCCTGGTGAACGCACAGGGGATCTTCGTGGGCTCCGACACGGAAAGCCAGAGCGGCTATAACGATTTGATGATCGCTGCTCCGGTGTCTGGCACGCTGGCTTCGGCGTCCACGTTCAAAGGCCCCTACTCCATCTCGTATATGGACCTTTCGAGCGGCACTCCGGTCACCACGCTCAACGCCATGCTGCAGATGAATCCGGACGGCGCCGGGAACGTCTCCAGCGTCGGAGTGACCGGCTATGTCGGCGGCAATGGCGCATCCAAGATTACGCAGACGGTGACGGGCGGCAAATACATCTTCTCGAATGGCGCGGGTGTAGTGACCTTCCCCAATTCCACCACGGCGCTGCTGACCGGCCAGTATTACCTCTACATCTCGCCCGACGGCAACTTCGTTTTCGGCGGTTCTCCGGGCGGCTTCGATATGTTCGTGGGCGTGCGCACCGGCACGGCCACTCCTGCGTTGAGCGGCTTATATTACCAGGCGGGAATCGATCAAAACGAATCGACGCTGTCGAGCGGCTATGCCCTGCTGGATACCTATTTCGGCGCGCTTTCCGCCAATGCAGGGTCGGTAAGGGGCCATCAGCGCCTGCTCGAGGTGCTGTCGAACGGCGCCCCCATCGATTACACGTACGCCGACAGCTACAACGTGAAGTCGGACGGCACCTATAGCACCTCGGTGATGAACTACGTGGTGGGTGGCGACGGCATTCGCATTGGGAGCGGCATCGGTCCTTACCTGGGCATCAACGTGGCGCTCCCTGCGCCAGTATTCAGCGGACCCGGCGTTTACTTGAATCCCACGGGCATCGTGAATGCCGCCAGTTACGCACCATTCACCGCTGCCGTTGCTCCAGGCGAGTTGCTGACGCTGTTTGGCACTAATCTGGCGAGCGCTTCGACCGTGGCTCCCGCCATTCCGTTTCCCACCACCGTGGGCAACGTGCAGGTGTTGATCAACAATGTGGCGGCGCCCATTTATTACGTCAGCCCCACCCAGATTTCCGCCATCGTGCCTTACGGAGTGACCGGCGGGATTGCGCAAGTGCAGGTGGTGAACGACGGGACGGCGTCCAATGCCGTCAGCATGTTCATCGGCATGACGGCTCCCGGGATCTTTACGGTGCCGCCGGGAGGGCTCGGTTACGGTGCGACGCTGCACCAGGACGGGTCGTTAGTCACTACTCAGAACCCGGCGCAACCCGGCGAAACGGTGTCGGTGTTTGTCACCGGGTTGGGCGCGGTGAGCCCGACGATTTCCGATGGCGCCGCGGGTCCCGGTTCCACGCTAAGCTTTACCAGCAACACCATCACCAGCGACATCAACGGCACCGCAGCCACGGTAACTTTCTCCGGGTTGGCCCCGGGCTTGGCCGGTCTATACCAGGTGAACGTGACCATCCCCACCGGCTTAACCGGGGGCGACAACTATTTGAATCTGGCAGGACCCGATGCCTACACTTCGCAGGTTCTGATCCCGATTGCCGGCGCAGCCACCAATGCGCTCGCGCATCCCACACCGAAGGTGGTGAAGGCGCCCCGTGGCACCCAGCGCAGGCGGCTAAAGCCCTAGCGTTTCGATAATCCCGTCGACGTCGGCGACGCGCAGGCGGATGGGTTCCTTCATATGCTCGGGAAGCGGCCGTTCGTCGAAAGCCTGAAAGAGGGACATTTTGGCTACTGCGTACCGCTCCGTGGAAGACAGCGCACGGCCATGCGCCTGTTCCCACGAGGTCAGCGAGGCATCAGATACCAGGACCGAGGTGGGGTTCCAGGTCTTGCGATCGGAAGAGACGCTGAAGACGAACTCGGTGCCTTTTTCGGCTCCGGAGAGCGGCCGGTACCCCTCATAGAAATACTGGTAAACGTAGCCACTTTGAGCGGAATATGTCTTCAGACGGCGCACGGGCGGCGCGCCAGTGAGGGCCGCAGGTTTACGTTGGAAAAGACCCTTAAACACGATCTGTTTGCCCTTACCCGGGACTGCCCGAAGTGCTATTGACAAGAATACCAAGGCAGGCGCATAGTGAAGGTGGAATCCAGCCGGATTCAGGATTCCGACGCCATAAAAAGCCGGTCCACCCCGGACTGGCGGGAGGTGACAGATAGAACCGGACCAGCATGAGGGCGGCCTCATCGGTGGTGAGTGAACAGGCAGTATAGAAACACGGAATGGCCGGATAGATGCCTAAGCAGCACTGGGCACAGCGCGTAATGCGCAGGTCTGATGGCCACCAACAGCGTTTCTTAGTTCGCGAACCGCCGATGACCGCCCTTTTCTTTTTTCCCCTCGCTTTGTGAAATTCCTCCCCTCGGCCAAGTCTCAGCACCTCAGTAGTGTAAACTGAGATGAGTCACCCCACTTATGACATCGGTTGCATCCCGGGAAATTGTCAGCGCACACAGTCCGGACTCCGACGACGCCTTCATGTTTTATGGGCTCGCGACGAAGAAAGTCCGTTCGCCTAAAGTGTCGTTCCGTCACGTGCTCGAAGATATCGAAACTCTGAACCGGAAGGCTATGGAGGGCGTTTACGATCTCAGCGCCATCTCTTACCACGCCTATCCGTACGTCGCCGATAAGTACGTTCTCATGGCGAGCGGTTCCAGCATCGGAGACGGTTACGGTCCCATGATCGTCGCCACTCGTCCGATGGAACCGGAAGAGTTGAAGGGAAAACGGATCGCCATTCCCGGCACCATGACCACAGCCTATCTGGCTTGCAAGCTCTATCAGCCGGATTTCGAGCCCGTGGTCACGCGCTTCGACAAGATCACCGACGCGGTGCGCGAGCGGACCGTGGACGCCGGCCTCATCATCCACGAAGCCCAATTGACCTACGATCGCGAAGGTTTTCATCGCGTGGTGGATCTGGGCCGCTGGTTTAAGGGCTTGTACGGCCTCCCGTTGCCTCTCGGCGGCAACGTCCTGCTGCGCTCCCTGGGAGCGGAATTGCAGGCCGAATGCTGCCGCATGATGCGCGAGAGCATTCAGTATGCGCTCGACAATCACGATGAAGCCCTGGCCTATGCCATGCAGTTCGCGCGCGATATGGATCCGCGCCTGGCCGAGAAGTTCGTGGGCATGTACGTGAACCACTACACGCTCGACGCGGGCGACGTCGTTCCCAAGGCCGTACAGAAACTGCTCGACCTCGGCGCTGAAGCCGGCCTCATCACCAAACGCGTAAACGTGGAATTCATTCGCTAAGCCCTGTTGCGCGCAGTCTTTCCGGCTCTCCCCGGCGTTAGAGTAATAGTATGGGTATGAGTCGAGCGTCACTTCTTGCCGTTTTGACGGTGGCAATACTGGCGGGACAGCAGGCCGTGCGCCCCAAAGATGTTCGTGAAATCGGTAAGGCCGGGTCCAGCGCACTGCCGCGGCTTCAGGAGTTCCTGAAGAATCCGGATCGCGACGTGCGCGCCGAAGCCGTCAAACAGATCACCGAAATCGGACCGCCGCGGAGTCTCGATCCCCTCATTCTCGCGACGCAGGATAACGACCCCGAAGTGCAGATGCTGGCCACCGACGGCATCGTCAATTTCTACCTGCCCGGGTACGTCAAGACCGGCCTCACCGCGCCGCTGCGTAAAGTGGGCACCAGCCTCAAGGGAAAATTCACCGATACCAACGATCAGGTAATCGAGGCATACATTACTCCGCGTGCCGACGCGATCGCCGCGCTTGGCAAACTGGTCCGGTCGGGAGCCAGCATGGATGCTCGCGCCGGAGCCGCTCGTGCGGTGGGAATTCTGCGCGGCAAGGCCGCAGTGCCCGATCTGCTGGACGCCACCCATTCCAAGAATTCCGAACTCATCTACGAATCGCTGATCGCCTTACAGAAGATTCGCGACGAGTCGGCCGGTCCCGGCATCAGCTTTCTGCTCCACGATCTGGACCCGAGAGTTCAAATCGCAGCCATCGAAACCACCGGTCTGCTGCGAAACAAGGAAGCCGTGCCCGCGCTCGCCGACGTGTTGACGCATTCCAAGGACGCCAAGGTGCGCCGGGCCGCACTCACTTCCATGGCAATGCTGCCCACCGAGAAGAGCCGCGGCACCTACTCCCAATACCTCAACGACAAGGATGACCGCCTGCGCGCCGCCGCCGCCGAAGGCTTCGCCCGCCTGAAAAATCCCGCCGACGTTTCGATGCTCGATAAGGCATGGCAGGATGAGGGGAAGCCTCAGCCCCGCCTGTCCCTGGCCTTCGCTCTGGTGATGGACGGGAAGACCGAGTTGAGCGAGTTCAGCCCGCTGCAATTTCTGATCAACAATCTCAATTCCGCGGCGTACAACGGCGAGGCGTTCCCATTCCTGGTGGAACTGGCGCGCGATGCCAGAGTGCGCGAATTACTCTACGCGCCCTTGGAAACCGGCACGAAGGCGGAAAAGATCGGCTTGGCCGGAGTCTTAGCCCGAAGCGGAGACGCCGGCAGCGTCGCCCCGCTCCAGAAACTCACCAACGATCCTGACCCCGCCGTGGCGCAAGCCGCCCTGACCGCGGTCCGCAATCTGCAAGCAAGACTCTAACGGACGTCAGTGCAGGCCGGAGCCAGCATAAAACAGAACGGAGCCAGCGCCGGGTACCCGGGGCTGGCTCCGCTCTGAAGCTGAAAACTGACAGCTGAAAACTGACAGCTGAAACTGAAAACTACTTCGCCTTCTTCTGTTTCTGTTGGCCGACGCGGACCTTAAAGTGGAGCACTTTGGCGTCCTGGAAGGCTTTGTGATCGTGCCGGGATACAGCGTCCGCCAGGTACGAATCGACACTGGCGCCCTGCGGCAGGACGGCCATCAGCGTGAAATTATCGTTGCAGGTCGGGCAGTAGGGCCGGAACCGCTTTACATTCGGAATTGCCATAACTCTAATCAGTTTAACACGACTTACCCAGCCAATTCGCCAGGATCCGTGCTGCGCATTTCCAGCCAGCCCTGCTGCGGCACCGCGTCCATCGGCAACCCGCTCTGCCACAACGAAAACTGAAAACGCAGGCCGTGGCCCGGCTTGACTCCCAAGGCGGCCAGCGCCAGCCGCACCTCCAAAACACGCGCGAAGGCGCACTCCACCGCGGTATCCTGCGATGCCGCCACCATCTTCGCATCCACTAAATGCGCCGACCCGGGCGAAAAGCCGATCACCACGTGGCTGCTCTGCCATTCGTCGAACGGTTGGGCTGTGAGCCTCGCCTCCATGCCCGGCAGATCGGCTTCGTATCCGGGATGAAAATCCACGCGCAAAAACAGACTCACCCCATCGCTCCCGAACTGCACTTCCTTCACCAGAAATTTCTTCCCGTGCATGGAGCCGCTGCGTTCATCCACGCGATAAATACCGGCGCCGATCCATTCGAAATACGACGTCACTTCGCCATCGATCACCGGCTTGATGGGACCCGATGGTTCAATCCGCACGTCCGGCAGCGACATGCGCAAGATGGGACGCGACAGTTCCTCCGGCGGCATCAGCCCCAGGAAGCGATAGACATTCGCCAGGTGACTGCGGTAAAGCTGGTCGAACTCCTCGCGATTGGCCGAATCGTGCTCCGGCCCGTACCACCAGCACCAGTCGCTGCCCTCGGCGATCAGCAATTCCTCGTACGCCATGCGCCTCTGTTGGTCGCTGACGGTGGCCGCGGAGTCGAACGTCTGGCGAGCGCGCAGCAACTGAGTCCACGCCTGATTATCTTCCTCGGCGCCAATCCACACGTCGAAGTTCGAGTTGATCCAGGAGCCCGGAAAAATGTGATCGATGGGTTCCGGCGCCGAAAGCCGCAGCGCCTCATTCACCGTGACGGCCTGCATGCCGGGGTCGTCCGTGATCCGCCGGTACAGTTCCCGCAGGAAGCGGCGGCCGTTGCCTTCGTAATACTCCCAGGCATTTTCACCGTCCAGAATCACGGGCACGGTGGCGTCGCGACCCGAATGGAGAATGCCGGAGCAGTTATCGCGGATGCGCCGCAGAAAATCTTCGGCCGCCGCGACCGCGTCCATTTTCGAATAGACGAAACCGATCAGGTCGCTCAAAAAGTGGTCGCGGAAAATCACTCCCAGGCTGCGATCGTTCTGCCGCCACTGGTACGGCCGGTACAGGCCGTCCACGGACACCGGACGAGAGAGCGTCCGGTTGAGCACGCCGCTATCGGTAGCGGCCCACTCGTAGCCCAACTCCGCCGCCAGTGCGAACACCTCGTCCGACACCGAGCCTTCCGACGGCCACAGACCCACCGGTGCCACGCCAAAATGCGTCGTGCAGTATTCGCGCGAGAGCGCCAACTGCCGCCGGGCATCCTGCGGATATCGAAAACGCGGGGGCAGGGGAACGCCCGGGTGCGACACCGACGCAATGTTGGAATCGCAGACCAGCGGCAGAATGGGATGGTAGTACGGCGTGGTCGAAATCTCGATCTGCCCGGTGAGCGCCAGCTTCTTGTACTCGGGCAGCACCATGCTGACAATCTCGCGCTGCTTTTCGCCCATGCGATGCTGGTCCGCCACGGTGAAATTGCGGCCCCGTTGAATCCAGTCGCGGATCTCAGGATCCTGCGCCTGAAGGTCTTCGTCGAACCAGGCCAGTTGCGACCACATCTGCAGGTCGCGAAATTCCTGCGCCCCGAACATGCTGCGCGAGGCCAGATTCTTTTGTGCCCGCGATGCGTCGAACAACTCTCCGTAGCGCGGGTACCGGTAAATCATGCGCTGCGGGTCGGAGTAAAAGGAATGGCGCAGCAGGAAGGTCTTTTCGGCGTCGCTCAGACTCTCGGCCGGTTTCAGCGCCAACTGCAGGAAGGGATCCGCGGCCTGACCGCAGGCATACTCCTCCACCTGCGACATCATCGAGGGCACCAGGTTGAAGGTCTGCCGGATCTGCGGAAACTCTTCCAGCAGGTGGACCATGCCGTAGTAGTCCTTCAGGGCGTGCATGCGCGTCCACGGCAGTTTGTACTCGCCGGAGACCAGGTCTTTGTAGAACGGCTGGTGCATGTGCCATAGAAAGCACAATCGAATTTGGGGCATCAGGTTTTCTTCGCGCGGCCAGACGACCCGGTCTGCCTTTTGCTATTTCCCGAAATAGCTGCGTACGGGAGGTGGGGGCGTTGTCTTCCGAATGGCCCGCCACAAAACGTCATTCATCTTATCGTCGTCGTTCTCATCGGCCTCGTCAAATTTCATATCGGCCATTTCCTTGGCCGCCGGAGTATTGGCGGGATTTTTGTCCGTGAGCGAAACTCGGGGCTTCTCCGCCGTGTATGCCGTAAGATCGGGAGTCTTCTGGAACGATGCCGTCATGGGACGCGCCGCCGCGTCAAACTGCGTCATCGGCTGCAAGCCCAGTACGAACTCGATGGTCCGCAGCATGGACGTGGTGTTGTACATCGTGCCGTCCACCATGTGACGGTGAACGTAGGACGAGATCAGGAACGCCGGCGAGCGATGCGAATCCACATGGTCGGCCCCGTTTTGCGCGTCGTCTTCGAGCACGCAGATGAGCGTGCTGCCCCAGAATTTCGACTTCGAAACCGCTTCCACAATCATGCCGAGAGCATAATCGTTGTCGGCCGCCAGGGAAAGCGGCGACGTTTTGCCGGCCGCCGCGCCGTAAGTATGGTCGTTGCCCAGGCGCATCACCATGAGCTGCGGCATGGCGCCTTTCTGCTCAAAATCCTTCAGGTCGGCAATGAACGTTTTGGCGCGCTCCACGTCGGGATATTCCAGGTCGAAGCCGCGATAGTAGCGATTGGTCACCTTAGCCAGCACCGGGTCGCGGACGTCGCGAATCTGTTCGCTGCCGGGCGGAGGATTCTTGGGGTCGTTGCCCGACATGTACCCGTAATTGCGAATCGTCTTACCGGCCTGCGCGGCGCCGGACCACAGATAGCCGGCCGGAGGCACGGAAAGAATATCCTGCTCTTCGAAATCGTAAGTCGTGCGCCGCTTGGCGTAGTTGTTGGGCCACATCTTCACCACGTAGTCCGGAGCGATGGCGGCGGTCGACCAGTTGTGGCCGTCCGCGCTGACGTCGGCATTCACGTAGAAGTTGTCCAGCAGCACGAACTCGCGCGCCAGTTTGTGAAGGTTCGGCGTGATGTTTTCGCCGAACAGCACCAGGCTCGGATCGCCGTTGCCTCCCTTCAGATCGCCCAGCACCTGGTCGTACGTGCGATTCTCGCGGACCACGTAGAGCACGTGCTGAATGGCGGGGAGCGGGGAAGGCTCCTCCAGCTTTTCGTCGGTATACGGCGAGTTGGCGCGCGCCTTATAGGTCCAAGCTTCGAGCTGATCGATGGTGAAGGGCGCGATCCACGAAGCGGTGCCGGTCTGCATCTGCCCCACGTACTCGTCCTGCCGCAGGCCTTCGTGCAGCGGCTCGCCCTTTTTCAGGGGATTCGGACCGTGCGTATTCGGATACGAGCGCAGTCCCCGGCTGTTCAGCACCACCAGGGTGCCAGAGGGAAGCACACGAACGCCCGTGGGATACCAGCCCGTGGGAATGAAGCCTTCCACGCGACTGCGCGAAGTGGAGACGTCCACCACTCCGGCAACGTTGGCGTCGGAGCAGGCCACGAACATGCGTTTGCCGTCCGGCGAGAGCGCCAGCGCCGAGGGCGTCATGCCGGCCGGCTGCCGGGCCGTCATCGAAAGATTGATCGTCTCCACCACCGAGAGGCTGTTCGCTTCGCTCACGCCGACGGTGTAGACATTGTTGGTGTGGGCGGCCGCCACGAACAGGCGCGCGGTCCACTGCGCTTCGCCGGGCGCGCCATCGCTGGCCCCGGGCCGCCACAACAGATCCGTCGGATGGGCGCCGATCGGCACCTTCGTGGTCTGCGCTCCCGAAGCCGTGTCGTACACCCCCACCGAGCCGTCGGCCCAATGACTCACGAAGAAGCTCTTGCCATCGGGATGGAACAGGATCCGATAGGGTCGACGTCCCGTCTTGATGTGAGAGATCACCATGCCCGATTGCGGATTCACCACGGCAATCGAGTTGTTGTACAACTCCGCGGCGTACAGCATGCGGCCGTCCGGCGAGAAGGCCACGTCGCCGATGAAATCATGTTGCGCGCGAGTGGCTTTGGGTGCGATTTCGAAGGTCCGGCCGGGCGTCAATTTGCCGCCATCCAGCGTGAACTCGAAGACCGACGCCTGCGATCCGCCGCCCACGTAAACTCGATTGGTCTTCGGCGCGAAAGCCAGTCCCAGCCAGCCGTCCGGCACCCTGGTATTACTGACCACCGTGCCCGCCGCGGCATCGATCACGCTCACCGAAGGCGGACGATATCCGCCGTTGAGCACCAGCAAATACTTGCCATCGGGGGATAGCGCCGAAGCCATCGGCAGCGTGTCCAGAGGCACCTGCTTGCCCACCGGGTCGAGTTTCCAGAAGCTGTTGAGCAGGAAGCCGCCGCCGGGCAGCGGACCCACCTGTTCGCGCGGTTCCGGCGCTGAAATCAGCAGCGTGCCCAGCGCAACGGTCGCCACCGGGAGAAGGAGACGCATTATGGGACGGAGAGCTAGTTTCATGGGATTCGTCCTATTGTAGCGCCCGGGGCCGGCGATGCCTCGCCAGAAGGGCCGAAGCTATGGTCCGACCAATACCGTAAAACAGCCCATCACGATCATCCCGCCGTGCGCCGTTGGATCCTCGAGAATGCGCGCCTGCAGCATCTTCATGGTGATGACGGTGGGCGACCCCATGGCGATCACATCGGGCGGACCGACGCAGGTGGCCATATCGGTAGACCGGGCCGCCGGCATGCCGCCAATCAGAACCGTAATCGCCCCCGGTGGAAGAACCGGACCGCCCACGTGCGGCACCAGGACGGTGAGCATCGGACAGACGTGCATGTCGCCGACTCGTGCGGCTGGCATCCCCATATGATTCCCCTACGTCCAGAGCTTGATGCGGGTGGTCACATCGACTCCCTGCGAAATAAACTGCTTGAATTTTTCCGGCGCCTTCTCCGGCTCTTTGGAGACGGCGGCGAAAATCACCGCGCCGGACACGGCCTTGGCGAAAAGAAATTCGCCCGGCGGCACCGGCGGCAAATCGGGAGGAGCCAGACTGGCGCCGCTGAAAAATGCGGCTAGGCCGGCGCACCCGGCAGGCGTGCTGAAGGGAGCTTCTTCGGCCGCGGAATAAGCCGCTCGCCGGTTCTCATCGGTGGGCTGCGCGATCCACTTCTCGGTAGCTTCCAGCGACGCCTTGATCTTGGGAGCCGGCGCCTCTCCAGCCACGCGGCGCGCGCATACCCAGCCCCACCAGACGCCCTCCCGTTTCGGCAACGCATGCGCCAGGAATCGCACGGCGTCCGGGAAAAGATTCTTCTCCACCAGAACCCGGATGAACTCCGGCGGCTGCATATCCGGCAGAAGCAGGACCAGAGCCTCTTCGCTGAGTTCGGCCACCGAGCAGATGGCGGCTGCTTTCGAATTGGGTTGCATTACGGTGCCCATGTCAGTTGATCATCACGATGCCGCCC
>DASZMZ010000021.1:0-33203 GCA_035551455.1 Candidatus Sulfopaludibacter sp. | reverse complement strand
CGCGCTCTCAACGCCTGGCGTCATGGAATGACCGGCCAGGTCATGATGTTCACCAAAGAAGATTGGGATGCCTATCTCAAACACACCAACTCCCTCCTCGCGTCCCTGGGCGCCGCCCCAGGACTCGAAACCGTCCTCGCCAAAGCCATCGCCGATGACACCTGGCGTCTCAATCGCGTCTCCTGCATCGAAAACACCCTGATCGGTATCGGTCTCAACACCAAAGAGGACCCCTACCCCACTCAGCCCCCGCAGGTCTCCGACGCCTTCCTCCAGGCCTTCGCCTGGGTCAAGAACGCCAAAAACCTGAACCTCCTCACCCTCTACGAAAGCCGCATCCACCGCAAAATGCAGCGCAACCTCGACCTCCTCCGTCAAGAGCAAGCCACCCGCATAGCCGCTGAAAAACTCAAACCTCAAGTACAAGAGGTCCCACCCGAGCCGCCACCGGAATTTGTTTTTTCAACCCCTGTTTACGGCCCTTTGGTGAACCGAATCAACGTGGAATCGCCGCCAACCACCCTCACCCTGGCAGCCTAACCCCGTCCACCGCAACCGATCTTTGACAATCGAAAGTCTTCTCCCACCTCACACGCCACAAGTCTCGCCCTGCCAAGGGCCTCCGCGTCTTCCTCAGCGCCTCCGCGCCTCAGCGGTGAAAATCCATCCCGCCCCCGGCGCATACTCCCGCGCCCTCCTGCCTCCTGTCTCCTGTCTCCTGCCTCCTGTGTTGTACATTGATTGAATGCTCCGTTCGCTGCTTGCAGGCTTCATTTTCGTCTCCCTCTTGGGGGCGCAGGTGCCCCGGAACCGGGCCCCTTATCCCAATGAACAATGGGTGAAACTCTTCAATGGCAAGGACCTCACCGGCTGGGTGAATGTGGGCCATGAGAAGTGGACCGTCGAGGACGGCACCATCCACGGACAGGGCGTCACCAAAGAGTACGGCTACCTCGCCACCGAGAAATCGTACAAGGATTTCTGGCTCTCCGTCCGCTTCAAATGCGAAGACGACGGCAACAGCGGCGTCTACTTCCACACCACCTTCAAGCCCGGCACCGTGGACGTCGACAAGGGTATGCAATTCGAAATCGACCGCACGCTCAATCACCACAACGGCGGACTCTATGGCGACGGTCGCGGCTGGATCGCCTGGCCTTCCCCCGAGTACGAACAGGTGCTGCGTCCCACCGACTGGAACGAGTTCCTGCTCAGAGTGGAAGGCAACCACATGGTGGCCATCCTGAACGGCATCACCATTCTGGACTTCACCGATCCGACGCCGAAATCCTTCGACGGCGCCATCGCGCTGCAGCTTCACTCCGGCGGCGAGGGCAACATGCGCTTCAAGGACATCTACCTCCGCGACATGACGGTGCGCTAATGCAGATCGCCGCCCTTCATCACGTGGCCGTCAATGTGACGGACCTCGAACGTTCCCGCGCCTTCTACCGCGACACCCTGGGACTCACGGAGATCGAGCGTCCCCCCTTCAACTTCCCCGGCGCCTGGTTCCTCCTCGGCACGTCCCAGCACCTGCACCTGATCGTCCACCCGGGTGCCACGTTTCGCGAGGGTAAGAAGTTGGACACCCGCGACACTCACTTCGCAGTGCGCGTGAACGACTACTGGGCCACCGCCGAATTCCTCCAATCGCGCGGCTATCGCATCGACGCGGAAGACGAGTTCCGCCGAATCATCATCAACCCCCAGGCCACGGCGGGCTTTCCGCAGATGTACATTATGGACCCGGACCGGCACGTCATCGAGATCAACGCAGCGCAACTTTCTCCAGGGTGAAGCCGTCCATGGCCACGCCGAATTCGCTGGCGTTGCTGAGTTGGACATCGGCGTACCGATTGTTCTTCAGGTCGTAAACTTCGCACGTGTCGAAGGGCAGGGAATAGACGTGCAGCGTCACGGCGCGCGAGCCGAACGATGCCAGATTCGCCACCAGATGGATGGGCTCTTCGGGATCCACCTCGCCCGGCGTGGCCGCGTCAATCAGGAACCGCGTGGTCGGCTCGAGCTCGCAAGTGAGTGCATCCGGGTCGTGGCGCACCAGGCGGAAATTCTGCACCTGCACTTTGCCGTAGGCGATGGCCATCCAGCAATTCTGCCCGCGATGATTGTGAACGCTGCTCACCTGGCCGGACTCCCAGCAGATGGCGATCAGTTCGAACAGCGGCGTGCGCAGAATCAGATTGCGCGTGTACTTGCCCTCGCAGAAAAAGGTGTACGGGTCCAGCGTCGCCGGGTCCACCGGATTGTCGCGCAGATAGTTGAGGACGCCCTCGTGCGTGAAGCTCTCACGCGGAATGGCGGCGAGTCCGGCGGCAAACCGGTCGATGGTGACCATTCGTCTATATTCCTATATCTTCGTTCCAGAGTGCGGGATTATCGCGGATGAAGTTCTTCATCAGGCTGACACACTCGTCGTCCTGCAGGACTTCGACCCTGACGCCGTTCTGACGCAAATACTCTTCCGCGCCTGTGAAAGTCCGATTCTCGCCCACCACGACGCGCGGGATTTTGTACAGCACGATGGCGCCGCTGCACATCGGGCACGGCGAGAGCGTGCTGTAGAGTGTGGTCTCGCGGTAAACGGAGGCGGGCAGGCGGCCCGCTTGGCGGAGGCAGTTCATCTCGCCATGGTCGATGGCGCTTCCCGTCTGCACGCGGCAATTGTGGCCCTGACCGATCACGCGGTTCTCGTGTACGAGCACGGAGCCGATCGGGATGCCGCCCTCCGCCAGGCTCTTGCGGGCCTGGGCGAGGGCCAATTCGAGGTAGGGATCGCGCATCTTTCTACCATACAATCGGAAGGACATGAATCCTCAAACGGCATGGAAAAATCCGGTGCGCGCCCGTCTGGAAGCCGGGCTCCCGGCATTCGGCGTGACCATCACCACGGCCGGCGTGGAGGCCGCTGCCCACGCGGCGACGCTGGGTTTTCACTTCCTCTGGGTGGAGATGGAGCATTCGCCGGTGACGCTGGAAACGTTGCGTCTGATGGTGATGGCGTCGCGCGGTCTGCCGGCGGCGGTCTTCGCTCGCGTCCCGGTCGTGGAGTTGTGGACCGCCAAGCGCGTGCTGGATCAGGGTGTTCACGGCGTGATCTTCCCTTTCACCAGCACACCGGAAAAGGCCGCAACGGCCGCCGCGGCCTGCCGGTATCCGCCGCTCGGAAAACGCGGGTCGGGCGCGGCGATTGCCATTCGCTCCTGGCCGGGCGAAGGCAGCTATTACGAATCGGCGGACCGCGAAGTGGTCACCATCTGCGTTGTGGAAGAGGCCGCGGCCGTGGAGAATATCGAGGCCATCGCGGCCACTCCCGGCATCGACGTGCTCTTCATCGGGACGGCCGACCTTTCCTTCTCGTTAGGACTGCGCGGAAAGCAGAACGAACCCGCACTGCAGCAGGCCATAGCCAGGATTGTGGATGCGGCCCAAAGGCACGGCAAGTTTCTCGGCCGGCCCGCCGGAAGTGCGGAGCAGGTCCGCCGCCATATGGAGCAGGGCTTCTTGTTGTTTCAGATGCCCACCGAGATCGCACTCATGGAGCTCGGAGCCCGGCAGCTATTGGATCCGGACGGAAACTTGCGATAGCAGAGGAGCGGGGCGGCCCTACTTCGGCTGGCTGGAGAGGAGTTCGAGAACCTCCAGGATTTCTCCCCGCCGCGCCGGATCCAAAATCAAATACCGCCGGTCGTTATTTCCGGGGGCGTTGCCGGGAGTGAAGTGGGTGGCGCCATTGGGATCGACCGTGACTGCGCCGGCGGCCGAGTGGCCGAAGTAGTTGTGTTCCGGGCGCACCGCTTCCAGAACGGCCGTGAGATCCCACGTCGGCCGGTTGTAAGGCATCTTCTGATACGCGCGATAGGATTCGGCGATCGGGTGCCTGGGGACATAGGAGAAGTCGCGCTCTATGCTGGCCGCCGGATACAGCAGGTCGCGTCCGATTTCGAAGCCGCTGAAGACGATGGGCGTGGGCCACTGTTCGAAGACTGCTTTGGCCGAAGCGACGTCGATCTTCACGTTGTATTCGGGCTGCCCTCCCGTGAAATTGCCGGCCATCGCCACCACCATCGCGACCTTCTCGCGGATCAGCGCGGGGCCGCCGTCCGAGGCCAACAGCGCGGCCAGGTTGGTACTGAAGCCGGTCTGCACGATGATCACTTTTTCTCGCGCGTTGGTGAGCAGGCGGCGCAGCAGCTCGGGCGCAGGTTCGGCCGTGCCCACGGCGGGAACCCCGGCGGTGGCGAGCGCTGCGCGCATGTAGCCATCCTGCGTGCCACCCTGCAGCGACCGTATGGCGGCCCCCACCGGTAACTCGGGCCGTCCGTAGAAGCGATCGATCATGCGAATGTAAGGAACGGCCGCGGGATGTCCGTTGGTGAGCGTGACGCCGATCAGTTCGCATTCGCCGCGGCTGGTGAGCGAGTGGAGCATGGCGAGCGCCAGCGCGTCGTCGATATCGTTGCCCATATCGGTGTCGAAGATGACCGGATGGGCGGCCAGGGCGGCATGGGCCAGCAGGCAAAGGAGAGCAGGGACTGCGCGGCGCGGCAAGGGCACTGGTGTTTTACCTCCGAATGGGTGTATTTTCAGAATGTCACAGAGTCACACCGAAAGGTAATCAGGATGGAATTCACAAGACGGGATTTCGGAAGAATCGCGCTGGCATCGGTGCCGTTGAGCATGGCATTTGGCGCGAAGAAGATCGACTCCAAGTTCGGCGGCGTCCAGGTTGGCGCCATCACGTATAGCTTCAATCGGCTTGCCAGCCCCGACCCCGAAGCCATCGTCAAGGCCTATGCGGAAATCGGCTTGGGCGAGTGCGAGTTGATGTCGAATCACTGCGAAGCGCTGGCCGGAGCGCCGGCGATGCCGGCATTCGGACGCGGCGGCGGAGCCCCTCGTCCAGCGGCGCCTCCCGCCGGGGCGCCTCCCGCGGGCGGACAGCCGGGCCGTAAAGGCGGTGGCGGCGGACGAACTCCGCTCACTCCCGAACAGCAGGCCGAACGTCAGGCTGCAGTCGAGAAGCTGGCGCAATGGCGCGCCTCGGCGACACCCGCCACGTGGAAGGCGGTCACCAAGAAGTTCAACGACGCCGGCGTGGATGTGGCGCTACTCTGCTACAACATGCAGGACAGCATGAAAGACGAGGACATCGACTTCGGCTTCACGATGGCCAAGGGACTGGGCGCGAAGGCGATCACCACCAGCACCACCCTGACGATGGCGAAGCGCATTGCGCCGCTCGCCGACAAGCACAAAATGCTCGTAGGCTATCACGGCCACGATGCCACCAACGATCCCAACCAGACCGCCACCCTGGAAAGCTATGCCACGCTGATGGGCTATGGCAAGTACAACGGTGTGAACCTGGATATCGGCCACTTCACCGCGGCCGGTTATGACGCCGTCGCCTTCATCAAGGAGCATCACGACAAGATCACCAATCTCCACGTGAAGGATCGCAAAAAGGATCACGGTCCCAACGTCGCCGTATGGGGCACGGGCGATACACCGATCAAAGACGTGATGCAGTTGCTGAAGAAGGAGAAGTATCCGATTCCGGCCAACCTGGAAATAGAATATCCAATCCCGGAAGGCTCGGACATCATCGCGGAAGCCAAGAAGTGCCTGGCCTACGTGAAGTCCTGCCTCGTTTAAAACCAACCTAAAACCGGCAGGCGGAACCCCGCATACCTCCGCCTGCCAGCAGTTTCAGTCCTCTCCGCGTCTTCCTCCGCGCCTCCGCGCCTCCGCGCCTTCGCGGTGAAGTCTCATTTCATCGATCCTCCAACTCTTCAGGCGACCACTCGGGCACGCCGCCGGGCCTCGACGCTACGATGCCGCCGAGCCGGTTGGCAAATGCTCCGGCCCGCGCCGCACTCCACCCCTGCGAGAGGGCGTGCAGGAAAGCCGCCGCGAAGGCGTCGCCGGCGCCGACCGTGTCAGCGATCTTCACAGGCTCAGACGGCACGTCCGCATGGTCGGAGCCGATCCAGACCGAGCAGCCGCGCTCGCCGCGCGTGATGGCAAGGGCCCGCCAGCCGAACTGCAGGGCTCCGGCAAGCAGCTTCTGTTCATCCTCGTTGAGCTTGACGACGTCGGCCGTGGCGAGGAGTTCTTCCACCAGCGGAACCGTGAACGAGTCCTTGCGCAGATTGACGTCGTAGAATACGTCGGCGTCACGAAGAGCGTCAGCCAGGCGGCGCACCTGCTCGCGACCAGCGGGCAGAAATTGGTACAACGTGCCGTAGTACAGCCATTCCGGGCGCAGCGCTGCCAGACGGCCCAGCATCTCCTTGGTCAACTGGAGCTGGTCGTAGGCGGCCGGACGGTGGATGCGGAAATCGGGCTGTCCAGCGGCATCCACCTTCACCGTGACGCTGCCGGTGGCGGCGCCTGGAACAACCTGGATGAATTCCGTGGAGAGTCCGAGTTCCCGCGCGCGGGCGATGGCGGCATGGCCGCGAGCATCGTCGCCGACCGCGCTGACGAATGCCACGCGGTGGCCCAGACGGGACGCGTGGACCGCGAAGTTGAACGGCGCGCCGCCGAGTTTTTCCGAGTCCTCGAAAACGTCCCAAAGGATCTCGCCGATGCTGACGATGGTCATAGGCTTTGTGGCACGGTATTGAACGTCATATTACCGCGATTTGCTAAAATTCTCGTCACAAAGGCCCTGTGCGTAACGTTATAGGAAGTGTGCAGCCCGCGGAGGAATTTGCGCTCGAACAGACCCACACCGGCAAGGGCCGGGGTGCGGCCTGGTTCGAAAGCCTGTTCCACGAGCATTATCCGCGGATCACTTCGATGTTGGCGCGGCTGACGGGCGACCGCGGCCAGTCTGAAGAAATCGCCGCCGATGTCTTCTGTAAGCTCTCGCGCCACTGGACCCTGGTGCAGGGCAAGGGCGAGTTGACCGCGTGGGTTTACCGGGTGGCCACCAACGCCGGGCTGGACGCGCTGCGCAGCAATTCGCGGCGTCGCCGGCGGGAGCAGGAGGCCGGCGTGGAAAGCCTGCGGACAGCCCCACGGGGCGGCGCGCTGGACGACATGCTGAAGCAGGAGCGCTGCGTCCGGGTTCGGGAAGTGCTGGCCGAATTGAAGGCTCGCGACGCGCAGATGCTGATGCTGCGCGCCAACGGGCTGGCGTACCGGGAAGTGGCGGAGTCGCTGGGGATCCCGCCGGGGTCGGTGGGGACGATGCTGGCGCGGGCGGAAGCCGAATTCGAACGGCGCTTCCGGGCGCGTTACGGAGATAGTTTATGAAGCCATGTTGCACCGAAGGCGAACTGCGGGCGCTGTGGGA
This sequence comes from Candidatus Sulfopaludibacter sp., assembly GCA_035551455.1. GTDB lineage: Bacteria > Acidobacteriota > Terriglobia > Bryobacterales > Bryobacteraceae > Sulfopaludibacter. The sequence goes on along the minus strand of DASZMZ010000021.1, from coordinate 25,876 downwards.
CCGCGAACTTCCGGCCGAGCAGGCATTGGCGGCACAGCAACATCTGGCGGAATGCGCCGGATGCGCGGCGGCTTACCAGGCTTTGGGTGACCGGGCGGCGCGGGTCGCCGTGTGGATGGACGCGCTGTCGGAAAGCGTGCCGGGCGCGGCGCCCTTGCGTCGGAGATCCTTCGGCGGTCCCGCGGTTTGGATTACGGCAGCGGCGGCTTTGGCGGCGGGATGGATGCTGGCGGTGGCGCTGTCGCGGCAAAGCGCGCAACCGCCGGTCAAGGCGCTGGTGCAGCCTCCGTCTGTCGCCCAGCCGATAGAGCCGCAGGCTCCTCCCGTGACTTTGCCTGTGACCACGGCAGCCGCGGCGGTGAGTGCGCCTCGGGTCCACAGGCTTCCCTCGCGCAGTGTGAGTCCGTCGCCGGTCCAGTATTACATGGCCTTGGATGAGGAACCGATCGATACCGGACTCGTGATGCGCGTGGCCCTGCCGAGCGGTTTGCAGGCCGACGTGATTGTGGATGGGGATGGCCGGGCCCGGGCGATCCGGCCCGTTTCGACCGTGAATATGAAGGAGGAGAGATGAGACCGTTCATTGGAATCGCAACAGCACTGGGACTTGGCGCGGCGGCGGCGCTGGCACAGGACAGCCCGGACCAGCAGAAGGTCAAAGCACAGGTAGAGATCAACCAGATGCTCAAGGGCGTCAAGGTGCTAGGGATCGAAGCCGGCATCATGGGTCCGGTGGTGAAGGGCGCGCCGTACTCGGCCGACGAAATCCACGAGACCACGCAGGTGCTGGCCGACGGCACCCGCATTCACAACGAGACGAAGACCACGGTCTATCGCGACAGTCAGGGCAGGGTGCGGCGCGAGAGTCCCGGGCAGGTGATGATTTGGGATAGCGCGTCGAGCACCAGCTATATGCTCAACGAGTCCAACCAGACGGCGCAGAAGATGAAGATGGCGGTGAACTATGTCTTCCGTCACACCGGTCCGGGAGCGCCGGGTGTTGCGCCGGGTGGTGCCCCGGAGGTTGCGCCGGACGGGGCCAATATCCGCGTCTTCCACTTTCCGGACGGCCCGGCCATGGACAATCAGAAAACGATGGTGCTGAGGTCCGACGAGCAGGCCGTTTCGGGCACGTTCCAGTTTCGGACGCAGACCGCCAAGGAAGGCAAACGAGAGCCTCTCGGCACGCAGATCATGGAAGGAGTCGCGTGCGAGGGATCGCGCGTCACCAATACGATTGATGTCGGTGCCATCGGCAACGATCGGCCGATTCAGTCGACCGAAGAACGCTGGTACTCTTCGGATTTGCAGGTGAATGTCATGCTGAAGCGCAACGATCCGCGGACCGGCGAAGATACCGTACGGCTGACGAATGTCCGCCGCATCGAGCCGGATCCCAGTCTGTTCACGGTCCCGTCGAACTATCAGATGAAGTAGTTGCAGCTACGCTACGGCCGGTCTCAAGTGCAGGGCCTGCAGTAGGCCCTTCCATTTCCTGAGCATGAGTTCGGTCAGATTGAGCAGGATGGCGAGAGCCAGGAGCAGAGGCCACAGATCCATGATGGTGGGAATGCTGCGGCCGGCCGAATCGAAGACCTGGCGGGCGGCGGGATTGAAGCGGCCCCCGGTGGCCGATGCGATCTGGCGGAGCAGTTGGGTATTGTTGCCGTACTCGGTCATCTCCTCTTCCTGCCGGTAGAAACCGACCTCGGGGAAGGCCGCGGAATCGGAAACCGGACGGACGCGGAACAGGCCCTGGTTGGGACCGATGGGCAGGCTGCCGCGATAGTGTCCCGCGGCCACTTTGCTCACCTTGAGCGGCTCCTGAAAGCCATTCGGACCGATCACGAAGATGTCGGGCAGCGTGGCCGGATCTGGCACGTTCTTGGACAGGCGATACTCCACCACAAGGTCGCCCGAGGCGCGGTCGTAATCGGCGCTGGTCTCGGTGCGCGGCGCATGGGGCAGCATGTCGCGGAAGATGTTGGCCCAGAGTTTGTCGAAGCCCGGCCAGGTGACCCATTTTTCAGCCCAGCGATTCTTGGCGTCGCTGGTGAACACGGCGCTGCGTCCCAAACCGTACTGCCAGCGGACCAGCAGCGGATCGCCGCGATCCGCCTCCAGAATCGCATCTGAAGTGGGCCGCGACTGGAAGCGTACATAGCCGCGCAGCGCGGGGGCCGTGTCGATGCCGACGCCGTCCAGAATCTCGGCCTGTTTGAGGACGCGCGGCGTGATCGACTTTTCCACCGCAGTGACGCCAGTGTGCTCTTCGACGTCTCGCAGCAGGATCTGCTCCAGCCCCGTGGGGTCGTTCAGGAAATACGACTTGCCTTCCGCGCTCGATGCCACCTTTTCCAGGAAGGCGCGGTTCACGTCCTGGCCCAGGCCCACGGTAGAAATGGTCACGTGGTTGACGATGGCTTCCTTGGTGAGGTTCATGCTGTCGCCCTCTTCGCTGATGCCGTCGGTGAGCAGCACGATGTGCTTGTAAATGGCGGTCTGCGGGAGGATGCGCTGGTAAGCCTCGGTGAGGGCCGGAGCGATCTGCGTGCCGCCATCGGGGGTGATGCCGGCGATCAGGCGCTTGATAGTGGCGCGGTCCTCGGCCTTGCGGATGGGCACGGCCCATTGGAAGGAATTATCGAAGATCAGGACGCCCACCGTGTCCATCGGCCGCAGGTTCTCCACCACGCCGATGGCGGCAAGCCGCGCCAGTTCGATCTTGCGGCCCTCCATGGAAGACGACTTATCGATGATGAGCACCACGGAGGTGCCTTCGGGCGAGCGCGGGGGCGCCAGCTTCGCCGGCAGCGTGCGCTCCAGGGCGTCTTCGGGCTGGCCCTTCTTATCGACGTAGACGTTGTGCTCGCCGGCGATCCAAACCAGTCCGCCGCCCTTCTTCACGTAGTCTTCCAGGCCGGCCTTGCGCGGTTCCGGGATGGATTCCATGTCCCAGTTGTTGATGACGACAAGCTGATAGTCTTCGAGCTTCTCGGGGATGCCGGTCTGCGAATGCTCCACTTCGAACTGGTTCGCCTGGAGTACGCGGTCCAGGTGAACTTCGCTGGTGGGCGGATCTTTGGACACCACCAGGACCTTGGGATGGCGCAGAATCACGGCGTCTTCAAAATGCGTCTCGCCCAGACCCTCGGCGGAGATTTTCCCGGCCAGGGCGATGGCGCCCACCGAATTCACGTTGGCCTGCAGCCGCAGGTGATTGGTGCCTGCCGAGAGAGCGACTTTACTCGTGCCGATGGGTTTGCCTTCGGCGGTCATTTCCACGCTGGCCTGGACAGTGGCCGGAGATTGCAGGGTGACTTCGATGGGGAACCGTTCCCCGCTGAAGACCTGGCCGGGGAAAGAAACCGACTCGAGCAGCAGACCGGGCTTCGCGCGGCCGGCAACGGCTACGGTGTCGATGGGAACGTGGAGCTGCTGGGCTTGCCAGATAGCGCGGGCCACGCTGCCGAGATTCTCATTGCCGTCGGAGACCAGGAGCAGACGCGGCACCATGCCGGCGGGCAGGGCAGCGACGCCGTCGCGAACGGCGGATTCCAGGTCGGTCCCGCGGCCGGGTGCGCCGGCGGTATGGCGGAGCTGCCAGCCCTTGCGGCCCTGTTCATCGAGCGCGGCGTTGCGCGTGGTGCGGGCGAACGGGATGACGCGCGCCCAATGGCGTCCGCGCGCCTGTTCCACACGATCGGCCAGGGCCGATTCAGACCGCAGATCGTCGGGCGAAATGCTGGCCGACGTATCGGCGAGCACGGCCACGGCGACCTTCGTCTCATACACCGTGAGGCGCGGCATGGCCAGCGCGAGTGCGATGGCGGCGAAGGTTCCGGCCTTCAGTCCGAGCGCGAGGCGGCGCGAAGTGGTGCGCCACTCCCAAGCCAGCCAGGCTAAGGGTAGCAGCAGGAGGAATAATGCCAGCGGCCGTTCAAAGGTCATCGGCGAACCTCCGGTGCGCTTTCCTGTTTATGGCGCATCATGAGCGGTATGGCGCCGAGAGACCGGCGGAAACTGCCGAACAGAATCCACTCCAGCAACAGTCCGAAGGCGCCTGCGACGGCCAGCCACGGCCAGATTTCGATGGTGCTGTCCACCACGAGGCTGAAGTGCGGAATGCCTTGGCGGGCGTCGGCGGGCGGCACCCATTTGGAGTCCCACATTTCGGGAATCGCCATGGCGTACATGTACTCGCGGCCTCCGGCCACCACACGCACCGAACCGGGCGTGCCGGAGAAGAACTGAACGGTGCGGTCGTGCAAGGTGAAAGGCAGGGCGGACCCATCTTCGTTGGTGACCTTGATATCCTTCTGCGGGATGTCTTGCTCCAGGGGCAGTTTGACGATGCCGACGCTGCCGCCGGAAACTTCCGAGCGCTGGAAGATATCGGGAGAGACCCAGCGCAGCAGATTGGCGAACAATAGCGGCGTCGCCAGCTCGTAGCGCATCGCCGAAAGCGCCGGATGGAAGCCCAGCACCACGATTTTGGGAGTGCCGTCGCGGGCCACAATGACGGGTCCGGCAGCCACTTCGCCGATTCGTCCATCGGTGGGCGAGGTTTCGAAGACGGAGACTTTGTCCAGCTTAAAATCCTTGGTGCGCAGTCCGGCCGAAGCGGGATGAGCAGGGTTCCAACCACCGAAGGCCACGTTCGTCACGCTGGTGCGAATGGGGATGGGTGAGCCGGCGGCGGGCGGATCGATCCACAGCGAATCGGCGGTGGGCCGCTGCGCGGGCACGAAGCGGTCGAGAATCACCATGCCCTGATCGTTGGGCTTGTACTCGGCGGGTTTGCGGAAGATGGCCGTGACGCGCGGCGTCGATGCCAGCACCGGGCGGAGCAACTCGGGCTCGTTGGAATACACGGTGACGGTGAGAGTGGGCTGCGCCGGGATTTCGATTTCGGCATGATCGTCCGCCGGGAAGACGTCGTGCGGCGTCAGGGTCACACCCACGATGGCGGCGGCGGTGGTGCGGTATTCGAAGCTAGCTTCGGAATCGCCTCCGGCAGGGAGGCTGATGCGCTGCACGCCGATAGGCACGCGTCCGACCGCCTGGGGCGTGCCGTAATCCAGCGAAACGGTGACGGTGCGCGCGATGGTGCCGTAGTTGTGGGCCGAGACGTAGATTTCCCACAGGGACGGGTCGGCGGCGGCGCGGCGCATACCGATCTTGCGGAGTCCGCAGTTTTCCACGCTGTCGGCGATGGAGATGACGCGCAGATTGCGCGGCGGCGCGGCGCCGGCGGCGCTTCCGGCGGCGGTGCGTCCGGGACCGATGAAGGCGATCTCTCCGGCGTGGCGGCCGTCTTGCGATTGAACGTGCCGGGCGAAGGACAGGGCCTGATTGAGATTGAGCGCGGTGGAGCCGGGCTGCGAGGCTCGGATGGCGGCATCGACCTTATTGTGATCGGGCTCGAAGGCGGTGGCGGGAGTGGCCATGGCGTCGGCGCGCACCAGCATGACTCGGTCGCGGGCGGGCAGCGCTCGCAGGTATTGGCGGGCGCGCTGGCGGGCGACATCCATCAGGGTGCCGCGTCCGGAACGGGCCAGCATCCAGGCCGAAGTATCGAGCACGATGACGTGATCGCGGCCGGCCAAAGCGGGCGTGCCGAAGCGCAGTTGCGCGATGGCGAGCAGCAGCAGGGCCATGCTGATGAGCTGCAGCAGGAGCGACCACGGTTGATTGATGTGGCGGCGCCGCGCGGCCACTGCGGGCTGATCCGCGGCCACCCAGAAGCGCAGGGTGGAAACCACCTGTTTGCGGCGCGAACGGTCCAGCAGATAGAGCGCCACCGAGAGCGCGCCGATGGAGCCGAATACCGCCAGAAACTGGAAGAACGAGAGATTCAGGAGATACATGGTAATTCCAGTTGCGGACCGGGGCTCACGCTACTCCCCGGGCTTTGATGAGGTCGCCAAAGATCACGTTTTCGAAGGATTGCGAGGTGGCGATGCCGGCGTAGCGTCCGCCGGAACGGAAGGCCATGGTCTGAATGGCGGCGGCGTATTCGTCGAAGGCGCGGGTGTAGCGTTTGCGCGCTTCCTCGTCGAAATCCAGCTTGAGCGCGGCGCCGGTTTCGGCATCGCGCAGGTCCAGCTCGCCCTCCCACGGAGGAGTGCGATCTTCGTCGGTCCAGACCTGCAGGAGCATGAGCTCGTGGCCGAAATCGGCGAGATACTGAAGGGCCTTTTCGCAGCCGCCATCGTCCAGAAAATCCGAGATGATGATGACGAGTCCGCGCTGGGAATAGCTGCCGATGAAGTCGCGGACCACGGAAGTGTAATTGGTGGCGCCGGAGGGCTGGAGGGCAGCCAGCGAATCCATCGCACTGGGAAAACGATGGCGGCCGCCGGTGCAGAAAATGCGCTGCGAGAGCCGGCTGGAGAAGGCGTGAATCTCCAGGGTATCGAGACGCACCAGGCCGACATAGCAGAGCGACGCGGCCAGCTTGCGGGCGTACTCGAACTTCTGGCCGCCGTACGCCGTCATGGAGTCGCTGATATCGACCAGCATGCGGACGGGCACGCGCGGCTCCACCTGGAACATTTTCAGGAAGAGCTTTTCCAGGCGCAGATAGGCCCGCCAGTTGACGGCACGGAGGTCGTCTCCATGATGAAAATTGCGGTGGTCGAGAAACTCCTGGCCGGGGCCGGCGAAGCGCGACATGTTGTGGCCGCCTACCAGTCCGGCAAAGGACTTCTGCCAGTGGATCGTCAACCTCTCCAGCTTTTCCAGGAATTCCCGGTCCAACAACGGGGCGGGCATACGGTTCCTACGCGACGGACGCTTGCGCGGTTACGCCCTTGATGACAGCGGACAGAATGGTCTCGGGAGTCTGGCCGTCGGCATGGGCGTCGAAGTTGAGAATGATGCGGTGGCGCAAAACGGCGGCCGCCACGTGGGTGATGTCTTCGACAGCCAGATGGAAGCGTCCGCGCATGAGCGAGAGCACGCGTCCACATTCCACCAGGGCCTGGGCGCCGCGCGGCGAACTGCCGTAGCGGACGTACTTGCGGGTCAATTCGTGAGCTTCTTTCTGGTCGGGCTGGGTGGCCATCACCAGTTGAATGGCGTATTCCTGCACGTGGGGAGCAACCAGCACTTCGCGGCAGACGGAGCGGACTTCGGCGATGGCGTCGCGGTCCATCACCGGGACGGGCACTTCTTCCTCGCGCTGGATGGTGCGCTCGACGATGCGGCTGAGTTCGGCGCGGCTGGGATACGTGACCAGGATCTTCATCAGGAAACGATCCAACTGGGCTTCAGGCAGCGGATAGGTTCCTTCCATTTCGATGGGGTTTTGGGTGGCCATCACCAGGAAAGGCATTTCGAGCTGGTGCGTGGTGGTGCCGCTGGTGACGGTCCGTTCCTGCATGGCTTCGAGCAGGGCCGACTGGGTTTTCGGCGTGGCGCGATTGATTTCATCGGCCAGCACGAGATTGGCGAAGATGGGGCCGGGCTGAAAACGGAGAGTCTTGCCGCCGCTACTCTCGGTGTCCATGATCATGCTGCCCACGATATCGGCGGGCATCAGATCGGGAGTGAACTGAATGCGCGAGTACTTCAACTGCATGGTTCGGGAGAGGGTGCGGAGCAGGGTGGTTTTGCCCAGTCCGGGGACGCCTTCCAGTAAGACATGGCCGCCGGCGAGGAGGCAGATGAGAACACCATCCACCACATCGTCCTGGCCCACGATGATTTTGGCAATTTCGCGCCGTACGGCATTCAGCCGGTTGACGGCAAGTTGAAGAGTCGCTTCGGATCCCACGTTTTTCATTGTAGAGCACGCTACGCTTGAATAAGAGACGTAGCCCGAAAGAAAACGTACGTGGCAAACGAGGCCAGTAAAACGGTTAGTCTAAATTCCGGCTTGTTGGCCGATTTTGTGCACGAGAACATCCAGCACAGAGGCCATTTCAGTGAGGGCGATGCGAGCCTGTTCGGGGAAGAGTTTATGGGTGGCCCGATAGTAGACCTGCATCACACGGTAATCGACAACCAGCAGGCGATCCTCAAAGGATGCCAGTTCGAGGCCGGCGGCGTGATGTAACAAGTAGGTGAGAACCTGGTAATCGCGGTTCAAGGCGGAGTGCAGTGGGTCTAACGCTTCACGGGCTTTCAGGCGCGCCTGAACATCATTTACGCTGAAACGGGTGTCCGGATCGGCAACGACATCGCCGATCTGTTCCGCGGCACCTCGTAGCAGGAGGATGCAGCTGTAACGGAACCAGTAAACAAACAAAATGAGCGAAATCCCGATGATCAGTAAACTCGCCAGCATTGGATCCCGAAAAACAGATAATGCAGAACGGACCTATTCAGTACTAGATCAACCATGACGAGTCTACCACCTCAAACTGGTGGGATGCAAGGGGTCCAGGGAGTACCAGGTACAAGATTTTTTTACACGTCTTGCAGTTTGCCGGACAGGTACGTCTCGTAGGACGCCAAGTCGAAATGGCCGTGGCCGCTGAGGCAGAACAGGATGGTTTTGGGGCGGCCTTCCTCGCGAGCGGCCAGGGCCTCATCGATAGCGGCGCGGATGGCGTGAGAGGATTCGGGAGCCGGCAGAATTCCCTCGGTCCGGGCAAATTGTAACGCCGCCTCGAAGACCGGAGTCTGGGGATACGACGTGGCTTCAATGTAGCCCAGTTTCAGCAGGTGGCTGAGCAGCGGAGAAGCGCCGTGATAGCGCAGTCCGCCGGCGTGAATTCCGGGCGGGACAAAATCGTGGCCCAGCGTGTACATCTTGATCAGCGGCGTGAGTTTGGCGGTGTCGCCGAAATCGTATTCGAACCGGCCTTTGGTGAGGCTGGGACAAGCGGAGGGCTCCACGGCGAGAATGCGCGGCCCCTTACCGGCGAAACGATCGAGCACGTAGGGGAGGGCGAGACCTCCGAAATTGCTGCCGCCGCCGAAGCAGCCGATGACCACGTCGGGAGACTCCCCAGCCATGTCCATCTGCAGCTTGGCTTCCTGACCGATGACGGTCTGGTGCAGCATCACGTGGTTGAGCACGCTGCCGAGGGCGTAGTTGGTATCCGGATGAGTGGCGGCGTCCTCGACAGCTTCACTGATGGCGATGCCGAGACTGCCGGGAGAATCGGGAGACTGGGCCAGTACGGCGCGGCCGGAATTGGTCTGGTCGCTGGGACTAGGGAAGACCTCGCCGCCCCAGGCATGCATCATCATCCGGCGGTATGGCTTTTGGTCGTAACTGATGCGTACCATGTAGACTGTGCATTCGAGGCCGAACATCTGGCAGGCCAGGGAGAGGGCGCTGCCCCACTGGCCCGCTCCGGTCTCCGTTGCGAGACGGCGAATGCCTGCGCGCTTGTTATAGTAGGCCTGAGCGACGGCAGTGTTCGGTTTGTGACTTCCAGCCGGGCTGGTGCCTTCGTACTTATAGTAGATGTGGGCCGGAGTATCCAGCGCTTTTTCCAGGCGCCGGGCGCGAAACAGGGGAGTGGCGCGCCACAGTTTGTAGATGTCCAGGACTTCGCCCGGGATATCGATGAGCGGCTGGGGAGAGAACTCCTGCTGGATCAATTCCATGGGGAAGATGGCGCTGAGATCCTGCGGAGCGAGCGGCTCGCGGGTCTGCGGGTTGAGGGGCGGAGCCAGCGGCTCCGGCAGCGCGGGTAGAACATTAACCCAAGCCGTGGGAATCTGACGATCCGAAAGCAGGAACTTGGAGATTTCAGACATGGAAGACTTATTGTACCGGGTTTGCGGGGAACAAATGAAAACAGTCGCGCGTACAGTTTCAAAGAGGAGCGGCAATGACTGGTAGAAGCCTGATAGTGGCCGTTGCAGCGTTGAGCCTGACGGGTTGCGTGATTCAACAGGAGGCCTCGGGACCGACGCAATACGACTCGCGTTCCTTTCCCAAGGACGACGCCAAGGCGGTGAATGTCCAACTGACGATGGGCGCGGGACAGTTGAAAGTAGGCAGCGGCACCGGCAAGTTGATGCAAGCCTACTTCACCTACAATGTGCCGGCCTGGAAGCCGGAGGCGCACTATACCGCGGGGAAGTTGACGGTGGAGCAGCCGAATACGCACGGCGCGCACTTCGGCAGTCAGAAGTATGAGTGGGACCTGCGATTCGCGCAGGACGTGCCGCTGGACTTCAACGTGAATTTCGGCGCGGGCGAAGCGCAGTTGGACCTGGGCGGCCTGATGCTGCAAAACGTGGAAGTGCAGATGGGAGTGGGCCAACTGAAGCTGGATCTGCGAGGCGTTCCCAAACACGACTACCGCGTCAACATTAATGGCGGCGTGGGCGATGCCACGGTTCGGCTGCCGTCCGATGTGGGAGTCTACGCGGAAGCGTCTGGCGGCATCGGGTCGATCAACGTCCGCGGAATGACAAAGAAGGGCGACCATTGGGAGACGGACGCGTTCAACCAGCCGGGCGTCAAGATTCACGTGAACGTGAATGGCGGGATTGGGCAGATTACGCTGATCGCCGAGTAGGGTTGTGCGGCATAACCCGGGCAGGAAGCGGCGGCCCCACGCTAACATGAATTGTGAGTTTTGAGTGCGTGGCGGACAACCTGCGGGAGTCGTTTCGAGTAATTGCGGGGAGCCGCGCGGGCGGCGAGTTGCGGGAATTGCGCGGCGTGAGTATCGCCTCGGCGGGCGTCACCTTTCAGATGTTCAATGCGGCTTTTCTTTCGGCGCCCGTGGCCACCGAAACGGAGCTAGCGCAGAAGGCGCTGCTGGCGGCGATGCACTTTCAGACGCGCGGGCAAGACTGGGCGTGCTGGGTGTGCGAAGACTGGCTGGCATCGCGTCCGCGGCGTCGGCTGCGAGCGGTGCTGGAAAATGTCGGCCTGCGCCATTCGGTGGACCTGCCGGGAATGTTGGCGGAACGCGTGCTGCCAGCGGTCCAGAGACCGGCACGCATGGAAGTGCGCCGGGTGTGCAGTGGCGCGACGCGCGATGCGTTCTGCGCAATCGGGTCGGTCTGTTTCCATGTGCCGCTGACGTGGTTTCACGAAGTGTTCGATAACGAATCGGTGTTCGAACGCTTCGCGTCATACGTGGGATATGTGGATGGCGAGGCGGTCTCCACCACCGCGCTGGTATTGGGGGGCGGGGCAGTGGGAGTCTACAATGTCGCGACACTGCCGCAATATCAGCGGAAGGGGTACGGAGAGACGGTGATGCGGCATGCGCTGGCGGAGGCGTATCGCGAGCATGGCGTGGAGCGCACGGTGCTGCAATCGACTCCGGCGGGCTACAAGCTCTACGAGCGAATGGGGTTTCGGCCGGTGACCAGGGTGGGCGTGTACTCGACGTGAGCGTCGCCGAATTACAACTGTAAGGCTCCGGTGGCGATGAGGCCGTCCAGGGCGGCGATGTCTTTATAGTAGGGCCGGTCCGCAACGATAGGCGGACTGACCGCTTGGATCCGCGCGCGGGCCTCTTCGAGCGTGGGGCTGGATTTGAGCGGGGCCAGGAGATCGAGCGCACGGGCGGCGGCCAGTGCCTCGATGGCCAGGACGGCGCGGGTGTTGCGCACAATTCTCTGGAGCTTGACGGCGGAGGTCATGCCCATGCTCACGAAATCCTCTTTATTGCCGCTGGTGGTGATGGAGCCGGTCGAAGCAGGGTGCGCCAGAACGCGATTTTCGGCGACGAGGCTGGCGGCGGTCACCTGCACCATCATGAGTCCCGACTCGAGTCCCGCATGTTGGGCGAGGAAGGCGGGCAGTTCCTCATTGAGCGCCGGATTGACAAGCCGATCGATGCGGCGCTCGGCGATTCCGGCGAGAGCCGATAGCGCGATGGCCACGAAATCGAGTTGGAAGGCCAGCGATTCGCCGTGGAAATTGCCGCCTGAGAGAATCTCGTCATCGAAGACCAGCGGATTGTCCGTGGCGGAATTCAGTTCGATGGCGAAGACGCGGCGGGCTTCAGAGAGCGCCTCCCGCACAGGTCCATGGACCTGCGGAATGCAGCGCAGAGAGTAGGCATCCTGCACCCGGCCGCAGCCGCGATGCGATTCGCGAATCTCGCTGCCTTCCATGAGACGGCGCAGGTGAGAGGCGCTTTCGAGTTGACCGGGATGAGGGCGGGCCTCGTGGATGCGGTTGTCAAACGCGCGTGGCGTGCCGCGGAGCGCGTCGAGCGTCATGGCGGCGAGGACCTCGGCGGAATTCGCCAGGATCTCCGCGGCGTCGAGTTCCAGACAGGCGATGGCGAGCATGGCCTGAGTGCCGTTGATGAGGCTGATGCCTTCCTTCGGATGGAGGTCGATGGGCTGGATGCCGGCGCGGGCCAGGGCCTCGGGGCCGGGGAGAATGCGGCCGCCGAATTCGGCTTCGCCTTCGCCGATGAGGACGAGCGCCATGTGGGCCAGAGGCGCGAGGTCGCCCGACGCCCCGACGCTGCCCTGTGAGGGAACCACGGGAGTGACGCCGCGATTGATGAGGTCGCAGAGGCGCTGCGCGACCAGCGGGCGGATTCCGGAGAAGCCTTTGGCCAGGACGTTGGCGCGGATCAGCATCATGGCGCGGACGGCATCGCGCGGCAGCGGATCGCCCACTCCGGCGGCGTGGGAGCGAATCACGTTGCGCTGGAGCTGATCGAGCTGTTCCCGGGGAATTCTCACGTTGGCGAGCAGGCCGACGCCGGTGTTGACGGCGTAAATCGCCGCATCTCCAGCGGCGAGGCGATCGACGAGGGCGCGCGAGGCGTTCATGCGCTCGATGGCGTCGGGGGAAAGCGTGAGTTCGGCCGTAGCGGCGCGGGCTACGGCAACAACATCTTCGACGCGGAGCGAGTTGCCGTCAACTTGGATGGGCATCAAGCCTAAGAATGGCGTTTTTGCCGGGCGGAAATCAACTGGTCGATGTTAATCAGTTCCGTGGGGTATTCGCCGGTGTAGCAGGCGTAGCAGTATTCGCGGCGCTCCTCATCATCCACCGCCCTGCGCAGAGAGGCATGCGAGAGGTACGCGAGACTGTCGGCTTCGACGAAGCGGCGGATCTCTTCGGTGGTGTGGTTGGAGGCGATGAGCTCGCTCTTATTGGGCGTATCGACGCCGTAAAAACAGGGCGAAATGGTAGGCGGGCAGGAAATGCGCAAATGGACTTCGCGGGCTCCGGCCTGACGGACCATGCGGACGATCTTGCGGCTGGTGGTGCCACGCACGATGGAATCGTCCACCAGCACGACGCGCTGTCCCTGCAGCAGATGGCGGACGGCGTTGAGCTTGAGTTTCACGCCGAAATCGCGGATGGCCTGATTGGGTTCGATGAAGGTGCGGCCCACGTAATGGTTGCGGATGAGGGCCTGGCGATAGGGCAGTCCGGATTCCGAAGCATATCCGATGGCCGCGGTGACGCCGGAATCGGGAACGGGCACAACCAGATCGGCATCCGCGGGAGCCTCGCGGGCCAGCAGGCGTCCGAGTTGTTCGCGCGATTCCACCACGGGACGGCCGAAGACGATCGAATCGGGCCGCGAGAAATACACATGCTCGAAGACGCACTGGGAGTGCGGCTGTTCGGGAGCCCAACGCTCACGGGTCATGCCTTCGGGTCCGATGATGACCATCTCGCCGGGTTCCACTTCGTGGAGATAGGCCGCGCCGATCAGGTCGAAGGCGCAGCTCTCGGAGGCGAACACGAAGCACTTGCGTCCGCCGGAGACTTCCATTTCGCCGACGGCGAGGGGGCGGAAGCCGTGCGGATCGCGGGCCACGATGATGCGGTCCTGCGCCAGGAAGACGAGCGAGAAGGCGCCCTCGAGTTGCAGCAGGGCGTCGCGCAAAGCTCCGGACAGGGTTTTTTCGGAAGAGTGGGCCACCAGGTGGAGAATCACTTCGGTATCGCTGGACGCCTGGAAAATGGCGCCGCGGCGACCCAGGTGGGCGCGCAGCTCGGCCGCATTGGTGATGTTGCCGTTGTGGGCCACCGCCACCTTACCCTTATTGCAAGTGACGGAGAAGGGCTGGGCGTTGAGCAGGACGGTATCGCCGGCGGTGGAATAGCGGGTATGGCCGATGGCCAGTTCGCCGGGCAATGTGACGAGCACGGGCTTGGTGAAAATATCGGCCACGTGCCCCATGGATTTATGGATGAAAATTTCCTGGCCGTCGGTGGTGCAGATTCCGGCGCTTTCCTGCCCGCGGTGCTGGAGCGCATAGAGCCCCAGATAGGCGAGTTTGGCAGCTTCCGGATGGCCGTAAATAGCTACTACGCCACACTCTTCGTGGAATTTATCAAACATTGGTTTCCGTATGAGGAGCCGTTAGTTGCGATTCGAGGGCGCGCGAGTAGGTGGACTTCAATGCGGAAATTTCCCATGAACCCAGAGTCATGGTGCGCTGGCGGATTTCAATGCCCTTCTCTATTGTAACGCCGACCACGGGGGCTTCGACGCCGTGCCGCTCGGCAATGGACGCGACCCGTTTGGGCAGCGTGGTGGAGAGCAGAATGCGCGACGGGCCTTCGTGAAAGGCCAGGACCTCAGGACGCAGGTCGGAATTGATATCGATCTGCGCGCCAATTTCGGCGGGACCGAAGCAGCACTCGGCCAGCGCCACGCCCAGTCCGCCATCGGAAAGATCGTGGGCCGATTCGGCGAGGCCTTCAGAGACGATCTCGCGCATGGCGGCCTGGACGCGCAATTCACGGTCGAGGTCGATAGCCGGGGGCAGACCCCAAAGCTGTTTGGAGATTTCCTTGGCGTACTGACTGCTGCCGAAGCGCACATCGTCGCAATTGCCGATGCCGCCCAGCAGGATGACGCTGCGTCCGGCGTTCTTGAACGGGATGGTGACGGGGGCCTCGGTCTTCATGAGGCCGACAATTCCCATGACCGGCGTGGGATAAATGCCCTCGCCGAGAGTCTCGTTATAGAGGCTGACATTGCCGCCGGTGATGGGGGTGTTGAAGATGCGGCAGGCGTCCGACATGCCCTCGATCGCCTCCACGAGTTGGGCCATGATTTCGGGCCGTTCGGGATTACCGAAGTTCAGGCAATTGGTGGCGGCCACGGGGAATGCGCCCACGGTCGAGAGATTGCGGCAGCACTCGGCGACGGCCAGAATGGCGCCTTCGCGCGGCGACAAATACGAATAGCGGCCATTGCCATCCAGCGACATCGCAATGGAGGTGCCCGTCTCTTTGATGCGCACGATGGCGGCGTCTGTCGCCTCGGGTCCGGCAATGGTGTTGGTGCGAACCTGGAAATCGTACTGCTGCCAGATCCAGCGCTTGGAGCAGATATCGGGCGCGGCGAGCAGTTGCGGCAGGATGGCCTGCACGTCGCCGGAAGTCTCGGGGACGGGAGCGTCGACCGCCGGCGGATTGGTGTGGGGCCGGTCGTAGAGTGGGGCTTCGTCGGCCAGTTCGCGATTGGGGATTTCGGCGACAATCTGTCCGTGATGGCGGACGCGGAGTTTGCCATCGCCGGTGACAATGCCGATCTCGGAGGCTTCCAAACCCCATTTGCGGAAGACGGCGAAGACCTCTTCCTCGCGGCCCTTATCGGCCACCAGCAGCATGCGTTCCTGCGATTCGGAGAGCATGATCTCGTAAGGCGTCATGCCGGTCTCGCGCTGCGGGACGCGGTCGAGTTCGATTTCGATGCCGACTTCTCCGCGGCTGCCCATCTCGCAAGTGGAGCAGGTGAGACCGGCCGCGCCCATATCCTGAATGCCGACGATGGCGCCGGTCTTCATGGCTTCAATGCAGGCTTCGAGCAGCAGCTTTTCCATGAAGGGATCGCCCACCTGCACGTTGGGCCGCTTCTGCTTGGATTCCTCGGTGAATTCGGCGCTGGCCATGGATGCGCCGTGGATGCCGTCGCGGCCGGTGCGCGCGCCCACATAGATGACGGGGTTGCCGACTCCCGCAGCCTTGGCGTAGAAAATGTCTTCCTTTTTGCAGACGCCGAGGGCGAAGACATTGACCAGATTGTTGCCTTCGTAGCTGGGCTCAAAAATGCATTCGCCGCCCACGGTGGGGACGCCGAAGCAGTTGCCGTAATGCGCGATGCCGGCCACCACGCCGGCCAAAATGCGGCGATTGCGAGCGCCGTGGATGGGGTCGTCCAGGCGCCCGAAGCGGAGCGAATCCAGTACGGCGATGGGACGCGCGCCCATGGTGAAGATGTCGCGGAGAATGCCGCCTACCCCGGTGGCCGCGCCCTGGAAAGGCTCAATGAAGCTGGGGTGATTGTGCGATTCGATCTTGAAGGCAATGACGTAGCCGCCGCCGATGTCGATGATGCCGGCGTTTTCACCCGGCCCCTGCACCACGAGTTTGCCGCGTGTGGGCAGCTTCTTCAGGTGGATGCGCGAGCTCTTGTAGGAGCAGTGCTCGCTCCACATCACGCTGAAGACGCCGAGTTCGGTATAGCTGGGTTCGCGGCCCAGAATGTCGACGATTTTCTGATACTCGGAGGGCGTGAGCTGGTGCTGCGCGATGAGCTCGGGCGTGATGGCGGCCGTCATGCGCGCACCGCCGGAACCAGGGGGCGGGCTGCCTGGGCTACGCGGAGCATGGATTCGAAAATGGTGAGGCCGTCGGTGGATCCCATGAGTGGTTCGGTGGCGCGTTCGGGGTGGGGCATCAGGCCCATGACGTTGCGGCGGCGGCTGAGGACGCCGGCGATGTCGCGGACCGAGCCGTTGGGATTGTCGAGATAGCGGAAGGCGATGCGGTCCTCTGCCTGGAGCTCGTCGAGTGTGTGATCGTCGGCGTAATAACAACCCTCGCCGTGGGCGATGGGGAGGCGCAGAATCTCGCCTTTTTCGGCGGCGTTGGTGAACGGCGAATTTACAGTTTCGACGCGCAGGTGGACATCGCGGCAGACGAACTTGAGGCCGCTGTTGCGGATGAGGGCGCCGGGCAGAAGTCCGGCCTCCACCAGGATCTGAAAGCCGTTGCAGACGCCGAGGACCAGTCCACCTTCGGCGGCAAAGGTCTTGACGGCCTGCATGACGGGAGAGAATTTGGCGATCGCGCCGCAGCGCAGATAATCGCCGTAAGCGAAGCCACCGGGCAAAATCACGGCGTCCACGCTGCCTAGGGAGTGAGAATCATGCCAGATGAATTCCGCCTTCTGGCCCAGATTGCCGGAGACCGCGTAGAATGCGTCGTGGTCGCAATTGCTTCCAGGAAAAACAATGACGCCAAATTTCATGATTTATGTTTCGGGGAGGTCCTTCCTTAGTTTAACATTTCGGGACCGAAGCCGGATCGATGCGTATGGTAATAGAAAGAGAGCGATATGAAGATTGTACTGGCGGCGATGTTGATCGTGGGAAGCGTCGCGGCGGCGGACGGATTGAAGCGCCACGGAGCCATTGGATTGACGGTCGCGGCCGACGAACAGCACCGGGTAGTGGTGAGGTCGGCCGCGGAGGGGGGTGCGGGGGCGGCTGCCGGAATTCAGGCAGACGATTGGATTCAGAAGATGGATGGAGCGGCGGTGACGAGCGCGGAATTCTTCGCACGGTCGGTGGGCGGCCACCTGGCCGGCGACACGGTGAAACTGGAGATCGCGCGAGACGGAGAAACGAGTGTGAAATCGGCGGTCCTGAAGGCGCGTCCGCTGGAGACAAGTCCGTGGGGCGAGGTGATGTATGAGAGCGTCACGGTCCGGGGCGCGCTGCGGCGGGTGATCGTCACGCGGCCGAAGAAGGCGGGGCGGCTACCTGCCGTGATGCTGATGCAGGGGCTGGGCTGCTACTCGGTGGACAACCAGGATCGGAAGAGCGGCTATGGACGGGTGCTCGACGAACTGGAGCAGCGCGGCTACGTGACCATGCGCGTGGAGAAGACGGGCGAGGGCGATAGCGAGGGTCCGGCATGCGGCGACATGAGGGCCACGGCGTCGCTGGAGGCAGAGGGCTATCTGGCTGGACTGCGCGCGCTCAAGAAGTACGATTTCGTGGACCCGGACAAGGTGTTTGTCTTCGCGCATAGCATGGGTCCGGTGGTCGGGTCGCTCGCCATTGCGCAGGAGCCGGTACGCGGCTTCATCGCGGTGGAGACGGTGGGCACGAGCTGGTTCGAGTACGACCTGGAGCGTCTGCGGGTGCAGGCGGCGCTCGGCGGAAAGACGCCCGAGGAAGTCGACGCGCGGCTGCGGGAGTACACGCCGTGCTCGTACCGGTATTACATCGCCAAGGAGACGCCGCAACAGTTGGACCAGACGCCGGCGTGCCGGGATTTCGCTGCGCCGTTCGGCGGGGCGTCGTATACCTACATGCAATCGGTGGCGGATATCAGCCTGGGAAAGCAGTGGAAGACGGCGGATTTTCCGGTGCTGGTGGTGTACGGGACCGGGTCGCCGGTGACGACGGCGCATCAGGGTCGATATCTGACGGAGCTGATCAATCGCATGCATCCGGCACGGGCGACGTATGCGGAGGTCCCCGGCATGGGGCACGATCTGAACCTGTACGAATCGCCAAAGGAGTACATGGAGCGCGGCAACTCGCCGCATGCCTTCGCGACGGGGCTGATCGACCTGATTACGGCCTGGATGGCGAAGGTCGGGTAATGCGCATTCTTCTGATCACGTGGGGATCTTTCGGGGACGTCCATCCTTATATGGCGATCGGGCTGGAACTGCGCCGCCGCGGTCATGCGGTGACCATCGCCACGAGCGCGGTGTACGAGCCCAAGGTGCGCAGCGAGGGTCTGGAGTTCGCGGCGATTCGTCCCAATGTGGGAGACCTCGATCCGGCGTCGCTGGCCGGCATGATGGAGGCGCGGAACGGCACTCAGCGCGTCATGGAGTATCTGGTGGGCTGGGTGCGCGAGAGCTATGAAGACTGCCTGGCGGCGGCGCGGCAGGCGGACCTGGTGGTGACGCATCAGATTCCCTTCGGAGCGGCATTGGCGGCGCGGAAACTCGGGCTGCCCTGGGTGTCGGCGGTGCTGGCTCCGGTCTCGTTCCTCTCGAAATACGATGCACCGGTGCCCGCGCCTGCGCCGTGGCTGGCGAAACTGGGCGCGTTGGGACCGGGTCCCGTGGGTTTGCTGTTGCGAATCGCCAGGCGTCAGTCGCTCGACTGGGTGAAGAAGGTGGTGGAACTGGAGAAGGAACTGGGCTTGCCGTACGCCGGCAATCCTCTATTCGATGCGCACCATTCACCGCGGCGGGTGCTGGCGCTGTTTTCGAGTGTGTTCGGTCCCCCGCGCCCCGACTGGCCGCCGCAGACGGTAGTCACCGGCTTTCCTTTCTACGACAAGCATTACGAGCAGCCCGGCATGCCGGCGGAATTGGAGCGGTTCCTGGGCGACGGCGATGCGCCGATCGTATTCTCGCTGGGAACGTCGGCTGTGGCGGCGGCGGGCGAATTCTACCGCATGAGTCTGGAAGCGTCGCAGAGGCTCGGTCGCCGGGCCGTTTTTCTGACGGGCAAGTTCGAGCAGGGGCTGCCGAAGGAGGCGATGGCGGCCGAGTATGCGCCGCATTCGGAGCTGTTTCCACGGGCGGCGGCGATTGTGCATCATGGCGGGATCGGCACCACGGCGCAGGCGATGCGCAGCGGACGGCCGATGCTGGTGGTCCCGTTTTCGCACGATCAGTTCGACAATGGCGCGCGCGTGAAGCGGCTGGGAATGGGCGAGGTGCTGTATCGGACTCGGTATCGTGTGGCGAGCGCCGAGGCCAAACTGCGGCGCTTGTTGGAGGATCCTGGCTACGCGCGGACAGGCTTGATGGTCGCGTCCCAGCTGAGTACGGAAGACGGAATCACGGTAGCGGCGAACGCGATTGAGGCGGAGATAGCGGCCGCCGGTAGACGCGGATAAAACTCAGCGGCCGAATTGCGCGAGGGCTTCGACTTTGCCTCGGGCGGCGCCGGAATCGAGCGAGACGGCGGCGATGGCCATGCCTTCGAGGAAGGTATCGACCTTATTTGCGGCGACGAGCGCTGCGGCGGCATTCACCATGACGATGTCGCGGTGGGGGCCGTGTTCCCCGGCGAGGACGGCGCGGGCGATGGCGCAATTGCGCTCGGCGCTGCCGCCGGCGAGATCGGACGGGGTGGCGAGGCGGATGGCGAAATCGGCGGGTTCCAGGGTGCGGCGCTCCACGCGGCCGTCGGTAATCTCAAATGCCAGAGTGGGGCCGGTGGTGGTAATTTCGTCGAGACCATCGGAGCCGTGGACCACGAAGCCGTGTTGCAGGCCGAGAGCGGCGAGGGCCCCGGCCATCAATTCGGCGGCATGATCGCTGGGCGCGCCGGCCAGTTGTGAAGTGGCGCCGGCGGGATTGGTAAGGGGACCGAGGAGATTGAACACGGTCCGCATCTTAAGCGCGAGGCGCACGGGTTGCGCATGTTTCATGGCGGTGTGGACGGCGGGCGCGAGCAGGAAGCCGATGCCGACTTCGCGAATGGCGCGGGCAGCGGCGGCCGGCTCGAAGGCCGTATTGATGCCGAGAGATTCCAGCAGGTCGGCGCTGCCGCAGCCCTTGGCGCTGGTGACCGCGCGATTGCCGTGCTTGGCTACGTGGACTCCGGCGCCGGCCACGACGAAGGCCGCGATGGTAGAAATGTTAAATGTTCCGGCGCCATCGCCTCCGGTGCCGCAGGTGTCGATGAGGGTGCCGCCATCGAGGCCGACCTCGACGGGCGCGGCCATCTCGCGCATCGCGCGGGCAAAGCCCACCAGCTCTTCGGCCGTCTCGCCCTTGGTGCGTAAGGCCATGAGGAATCCGGCGATCTGCGCCTCGGCGGCCTCTCCGCTGAGGATGGCGAGCATGGCCTCGCGGGCGTCTTCGGCAGACAGATTGTGGCGCAGGGAGACGCGTTCAAGATACGGCAGAAGGGACATGATGATATATTGAAAAGTCTGGCTGTTCGCATACTAACACAGCAGATTTTCCATGAAAATTCACGAGTATCAAGCAAAGGCCATTCTGGCCCAATACAACGTTCCTGTGCCGCGCGGTGAAGTCGCCTTCACCGTGGAAGAGGCTGAAGCGGCGGCCAAGAAGCTGGGTGGCAGCGTGGTGGTGAAAGCGCAAATCCACGCCGGCGGCCGCGGCAAAGGCGGCGGCGTGAAGGTGGCCAAAGACGCTACCGAAGCCGTCGAACTGGCGCGCAAGATTCTGGGCATGACGCTGGTGACGCATCAGACCGGGCCGGAAGGCCGTGTGGTGCAGCGGCTCCTGATTGAGGAGACTTTGCCGATTGAGCGCGAACTCTATCTGGGGATCGTGCTGGATCGCGTACAGGGCAAGCCGGTCTTCATGGCGTCCGCCGCGGGCGGCATGGACATCGAAGAAGTGGCCGCGAAGACCCCCGAGCTCATCCTGAAGGAAACCCTACAGGCGGGCGTGGGACTCTCGCCGTACCAGGCGCGCAAACTGGCTTTCGGGATCGGCATCCCGGCGGCGAGCGTGAATGCCGCGGCTGCCGCCATGACGGCGCTGGCCAGGGCGTATCAGGCGATGGATGCTTCGCTGGCGGAGATCAATCCTTTCATCCTGACGCAGGACGGCAAGGTATTCGCCCTGGACGCGAAGGTGAACTTCGACGACAACGCGCTCTACCGCCACAAGGAACTGCTGGACCTGCGCGATTTGAACGAAGAGGATCCGCTGGAAGTGGAAGCCTCGCGCTTCGGCCTCAACTACATCAAGCTGGATGGCACGATCGCCTGCATGGTCAATGGCGCGGGCCTGGCCATGGCGACCATGGACATTATTAAATACGCCGGCGGCAGTCCCGCGAATTTCCTGGATGTGGGCGGCGGCGCGAGTGCGGAGCAGGTGAAGAACGCCTTCCGCATCCTGCTGAGCGATCACAACGTGAAGGCCGTGCTGATTAACATCTTCGGCGGCATTCTGCGCTGCGACACTCTGGCGACGGGCGTAGTGGCGGCGGCGCGCGATCTGAATATTCAGGTGCCGATTGTGGTGCGCATGGAAGGCACCAACGTGGAACTGGGCCGCAAGATCCTACTGGATTCCGGTCTCAACTTCACGGTGGGACAGGACATGCTGGACGCGGCGCAAAAAGTGGTCAAGCTGGCGGCGTAATAGGAAAAAGAATGAGCGTACTCGTAGATCAAAATACTCGACTGATCGTCCAGGGATTCACGGGCAGGGAAGCCACTTTCCACGCGCAGCAGGCCATTACTTATGGCACGCAGGTGGTGGGTGGAGTGGTGCCCGGCAAGGGCGGCACGATGCACCTGGAATTGCCGGTTTTCAATACCGTGGCCGATGCCGTGAAGGAAACCGGCGCCAATGCGACCGTGATTTTCGTGCCGCCGCCGTTTGCCGGCGATGCCATCATGGAAGCCACCGATGCCGGACTGGCCCTGGTGGTCTGCATCACCGAAGGCATTCCCACGCTGGACATGGTGCGTGCCTGGGATTTTCTGCAGGGCAAGAACACGCGGCTGATCGGGCCCAACTGCCCCGGCGTGATTTCGCCGGGCAAGTGTAAGATCGGCATCATGCCGGGACAGATTCATAAGGAAGGCAACGTCGGCGTGGTCTCCCGCTCCGGCACCCTGACCTATGAAGCGGTGGGCCAGTTGACAAAGCTGGGCATTGGCCAATCCACCTGCATCGGAATCGGCGGCGACCCGATCATCGGCACCACGTTTCTGGATGCACTGACGCTGTTCAATGAGGACCCCGACACGCACGCCATCGTGATGATTGGGGAAATCGGCGGCAACGCCGAAGAGACCGCGGCCGCCTATATCAAGGCCCATGTGAAGAAGCCGGTAGTGGGCTTCATTGCCGGCCAGACCGCGCCTCCGGGACGCCGCATGGGACACGCCGGGGCGATCATCGCGGGCGGATCGGGCAAGGCATCCGACAAGATTCAGGCTATGGAGGACGCAGGCATCACGGTCTGCGCCACCCCGGCCGACATAGGAGAGAAGATTCAGAGCCGTTTATGAGTGTCGAACGAACGTTTTCCATCATCAAGCCCGACGCCGTTGCCGCCGGGCAGGCCGGGGAAATCCTGGCCATGATTCAACAGGCTGGTTTCAAAGTGGTCGGTCTGCGCATGACGCGCCTGTCCGAGATTCAGGCGCAGGGCTTCTACGCCGTCCACAAGGAAAGGCCCTTTTACAGCGGATTGGTCAAGTTCATGACCGAAGGCCCCATCGTGGTGATGGCGCTGGAACGCGAGGACGCGGTGAAGAAGTTGCGCGAGGTTATGGGCGCCACCAATCCGGCCAATGCCGCCGAGGGCACCGTCCGCAAGAAGTTCGCTGAAAACATCGAGCGTAACTGCATTCATGGCTCCGACGCGCCGGAAACGGCCGCGCAGGAACTGGCGTTTTTCTTCAGTACCGCAGATTTACTGTAGGGCGGGCGCATTCGCCTGCCGAGAGTATATCCAATGAGTATTCGGGTAGGTGTGATTTCGGAAAGCGCGCCTGGCGAGCGGCGCGTCGCTATGGTTCCGGGCGCTGTTTCGGTCCTGAACAAGAGCGGTGTGGAGTTTCTGATGGAAGCCGGGGCCGGCATTCGCGCCGGCTTCCCGGATTCCGAATACGTCGAAAAAGGCGTCCGGATCTCTTCGCGGGAAGAGGTGCTGGCCGCCGCGGACGTCGTGATTCAGGTACGTAGTCCGGGAGCCAATCCCGAGGCCGGCGCCGGCGATTTAGCGATGTTCCGGCGCGGTCAGGTGGTGATCGGCTTCGGCGAGCCGCTGACTGCCATCGATGCCGCGCGCGGACTGGCGCAGGCCGGCGTCACTTTTCTTTCCATGGAACTGATGCCACGCATCACGCGCGCCCAGAGTATGGACGCGCTCTCTTCCATGGCCACAATCGCGGGCTATAAGGCGGTGCTGCTTGCCGCTGATTCGCTGCCCCGCATGTTCCCCATGCTCATGACTGCCGCGGGCACGGTGGCTCCGGCGCGTGTCCTGGTGATTGGGGCGGGCGTGGCCGGATTGCAGGCCATCGCGACGGCTCGTCGATTGGGCGCGGTGGTGAGCGGCTACGACATCCGCGCGGCGGTGAAGGAACAGATCGAAAGTCTGGGCGCGCGCTTCGTGGTGCTGGATGTGCAGCCGGATGCGGCGGAAGACAAAGGCGGCTACGCCAAGGCGATGAGCGAAGATTTTTACCGCCGGCAGCGCGAAGCTCTGGCCGCGGTGCTGGCCGAACAGCATGTGGTGATCACGACCGCCGCGGTGCCTGGCCGCAAGGCGCCCATCCTGATCACGGCGGAAATGATGGCGGGCATGGCGCCCGGCTCGGTGATCGTGGATATCGCCGCGGAGCGCGGCGGCAATTGCGAAGTCACTCGTCCCGGCGAAGTGGTGGTGCACAATGGCGTGAGCATCAACGGTCCGCTGAATCTGCCGTCCACCATTCCGTATCACGCCAGCCAGATGTACGCCAAGAATATCGCGACCTTCCTGAAGTATCTGATCAAGGACGGCCAGGTGGCGCTTCCCGCCGGCGACGAAATTGTGGCCGAAACGCTGGTGACGCAGGGGGGCGAAGTGGTGCATCCGAGAGTGCGCGAACTGATGGGTCTGCCGGCGCTGCAGGCTGTGTAAGGAGCGTTCATGCCGTCGAATCTCGAATTGGGATTGTACGTCTTCATGCTGGCCACCTTCGTGGGGCTGGAGGTGATTCGTAAGGTCTCGCCCCTGCTGCACACGCCGCTCATGTCGCTGACCAACGCCATCTCGGCGATCAGCGTCGTGGGCGCGATTCTGATTACCGGCGCGGCGGGAGCCACCACGTTCAGCAAGGTGCTGGGCTTCATCGCCATCACCGCTGCGGTGACGAATATCGTGAGCGGCTTCCTGATCACGGACCGCATGTTGAAGATGTTCAAGCGTCGGCCGGAGGAAAAGAAATAGATGTCGCACCTGGTGCACTACATCTACATCCTTTCGGGCGCGCTGTTCATTCTCTCGCTGAAGTGGATGAACCATCCGGCCACGGCGCGCCGCGGCGTGTTTGCCGGCGAATTCGGCATGGTGCTGGCCATCTCCGGCACGCTGCTTTCGCAGGACGTCCACAATTGGACTTGGATTCTGGCGGCCTTCCTGATCGGCACGGCGGTGGGTATTCCCATCGCGTACATCATGCCGATGACGGCGGTGCCGCAGCGGACCGCGATGTCGCATGCTTGCGGCGCGCTGGCCGCGGCACTGGTCGGCACGGCGGAGTTTTACCAGCGGCAGCCGCACGCTTCCAGCGAACTCTCGGCCTTCATCATGGTGGCGCTGATTGTGGAGACGCTGCTGGGCTTCCTCACCTTCACGGGCAGCCTGATGGCGATGGGCAAATTGCAGGAAGTGCTGCCGCAGCGGCCTATTACGTATCCCAAGCAGAACGTGGTGAATTTTCTGCTGTTCCTGGCGGCGCTGGGGCTCGGCATCCGGCTCATCCTGGTGCCCACCGATACCTACCTGTTCCCGATTTTCGCCGGGATTGCGCTGCTATTCGGCGTACTGCTGATCATCCCGATCGGCGGCGCGGACATGCCCACGGTAATCGCGCTATTGAACTCGTACGCCGGACTTTCGGCCTGCGCCATGGGCTTCGCGCTGGATAACAAACTGCTGATCATCGCGGGCGCGCTGGATGGTTCGTCCGGCCTGATTCTTTCGATCATCATGTGCAAGGCCATGAATCGCTCGTTCACGAACGTACTGTTCGGCGCGTTCGGACAGATTCAGACGTCGGCGGTGAAGACGGAAAAGCGACCCGTGCGCAGCGCGAGTGCCGAAG
The DNA here is from genome assembly GCA_035551455.1 of Candidatus Sulfopaludibacter sp. Classification (GTDB taxonomy): domain Bacteria; phylum Acidobacteriota; class Terriglobia; order Bryobacterales; family Bryobacteraceae; genus Sulfopaludibacter. The sequence continues at coordinate 153 of DASZMZ010000021.1, read as the reverse complement.
AAGCGGCGTCGATTCTGGAGGCCGCGGGCAGCGTCATCATCGTGCCGGGGTATGGACTGGCGGTGGCGCAGGCGCAGCACAAGATCCGCGAACTCTTCGACAATCTGACGCGCCGCGGCGCCAATGTGAAGTTCGCCATCCATCCGGTGGCCG
>DASZMZ010000020.1:0-49550 GCA_035551455.1 Candidatus Sulfopaludibacter sp. | reverse complement strand
GGGATGATGTGGCGGCCGATTTTCTGGGCCAGCATCGCCATTTCGATGTACTCGTCGTCCTTGAAACCGTTGCAAATAATGGGGGTGTCGTTATCGGCGAGGGCCATGACGGCCATCAGCTCAGGCTTGGACCCGGCTTCGAGGCCGAATTTGAAAGGCTTACCGAACTCCAGGACCTCTTCGACAACCTGCCGCTGCTGGTTAACCTTAATCGGGTAGACGCAGCAGTAGTTGCCCTGGTAGTGGTGCTCAGCGATGGCGGTTTGGAAGGCGCTGTGGAGTTCGCCGAGGCGGTGCTTCAGGATGTCGGCGAAACGGATGAGAATGGGGAGGTTAATGCCGCGCAGGACGAGGGTGTCGACCAATTCCTTGAGGTCGATGGAGCGGGTCTGGTCCTTTTCCGGGTGGACGAGGACGTGGCCCTTCTCGCCGACGGAGAAATATCCTTTACCCCAACTAGCGACATCGTAGAAGTCGCTGGCGACTGCGGGGGTCCAACGCTCCGTAGGCTCGACGACCAGCGAGCTCTTGCGGCCATTTTTTTCCAACTCATTCTCCTTACTGCCGGGCTTAAACCTTCAGTTTCCTTCGAAATGGCTGTGGGGGCAAGGAGAAATTGATGACGGGGATGTCATGGCCGCTCTCCGGCAAGTTGAAGAACGTCTTGTTCCAGGGAGGTTGAAAGGAAAAAGCGGGCTTTGGTGCGCAATGCATCGAGTTCCGGCCCCACAAGTGGGATCTGCGCCTTCACCTTGGCGCGAAGCAACACACCGAGAACGCCGGTGACTCGCAGGCCAGCCCTTACAGCCGCGATACGGCCATCTCTTTCGTCAAGCAGAATGAGATTGGCGGACATCTCTAAGGCGAGCGCGTTCGCGGCCGATTCACCGGGATCCAGATCGTGTTGAACTGATTTTGAAGGAGATATAGGCGGCCAATGATGGCAAGGTTTGAGATGGGTGACGTGTTACTCGCCACGAGCATAGGAAGCGTCTTGGGCAAGTTCAGACTCCCCATAGTGCCGGGCGATGCCTCGCTGCCCCACCAACTCGCCGAAATTCATTCGGTTGAGTTGGGCGAGTTCCGCCGCTTTGCCGAGCGACAGGGCTCCCTGCGCGTAAAGAGCGATAGCCAATTCGGTGCGGAGTCTCTCTGCGATCTCTGCCTCCGGTATGCGCAGACCCTGTAGCACCGAATCCGGAATGTTCAGCGTCATCCCCATGCCTCACGATACCGCGCTTCGGCAGCCAAAGCCAACCGTTCGGTTGCTTCGTTTAGCCCCGTTCTGCACCCTTTCGGGCGGCGGTGAACGGGAGCGGTGTTGGGGGGGTGGAGGAGATCGCAGGCGTTACCGGGACTATCGCGAAGGGGTTTAGCGGACTGAGATCAGGAGAGCTTCAGCCAGTCCTCCAGCCTAATCCGGCATAGGGGCCTGAAAAGCCGAGCCGAATGAGTCTACGGACGAAGTCTGTTCGCTTACAGGGCGTCCACCGGCTCACGCGCAGGTTCCCCGTTCAGGTCGATATCACTGATCACCGGCAGCGGGTGACGAAGCTTCAACCCCAGGAGAATCCAATCCTCCAGAGTCGATCTGAGTTCCTCTTCGCAGGTGCGCAGGGTGGAACCTAGAGCGACCACTCCCGGGCAGACGGGAATATTGGCTGCAAACGTGTGGTCTTCCAGCTTGTCGTAAACGGCCTGCTCTAAAGCCTCTTGAACGTACTCGGTGAGGATGTATCGGCGGTTCACTCTGAAACGATCGTATCACAGGGCAGTTTAGCCCCGTTCTGCACCCTTTCGGGCGGCTCCAGCATCCACTAAATGAGTAATCTTGACTAAAAAGTACGGATTAGCTAATCTGATGACAACTGAACAGTTTAGGAGCCTATCCAGGTGAGCGATTCCAGCAACACAATTGAGACCTTTGCGAATCAGGAATATAAGTGGGGTTTCGTCACGGATATCGAATCCGAATCGATTCCCCGAGGCCTGAGCGAAGACGTCATCCGCCTGATTTCGGCCAAGAAGAGCGAGCCTGAATGGCTGCTCGAGTGGCGTTTGAAGGCGTACCGGCATTGGCTGACAATGGCCGAGCCCACATGGGCCAACGTCCACTATCCCAAGATCGACTACAACAACATCATTTATTACGCCGCTCCGAAGAAGAAGACGGACGGGCCCAAGAGCCTGGACGACGTCGATCCGGAACTGCTGAAGACGTACGAAAAGCTGGGGATTCCGCTGCAGGAACGGGCGATTCTGGCCGGCGTGGCGGTGGACGCGGTTTTCGACAGCGTCTCGGTGGCGACCACTTTTAAGGCCAAACTGGCCGATATGGGGATCATCTTCGGGTCGTTTTCCGAGGCCGTGCACGAGCATCCCGAGCTGGTGAAGAAGTACCTGGGCTCGGTAGTGCCGACCTCTGACAACTTCTTCGCGGCGCTCAATTCGGCGGTTTTCAGCGACGGTTCCTTCTGCTACGTGCCGAAGGGCGTGCGCTGCCCGATGGAGCTCTCGACGTATTTCCGCATCAATGCGAAGGACACGGGGCAGTTCGAGCGGACCCTGATTGTGGCCGAAGAAGGGGCGTACGTCAGCTACCTGGAAGGCTGCACGGCTCCGATGCGCGACACCAATCAGTTGCATGCGGCGGTGGTGGAACTGGTGGCGCTCGACAATGCGCAGATCAAGTACTCCACGGTGCAGAACTGGTATCCCGGCGATAAAGACGGTAAGGGCGGAATTTACAATTTCGTGACCAAGCGCGGGGCTTGCCGCGGGGTGAATTCGAAGATTTCGTGGACGCAGGTGGAAACCGGTTCGGCGATCACGTGGAAGTATCCGAGTTGTCTGCTGATTGGCGACAATTCCGTGGGCGAGTTCTACTCGGTGGCGCTGACCAATAACTGGCAGCAGGCCGATACGGGCACCAAGATGATCCACATCGGGAAGAACACCACGTCGACGATTGTTTCGAAGGGCATTTCGGCGGGGCACGGGCAGAACACGTACCGGGGCGGAGTGAAGATTCTGAAATCGGCCACGGGGGCGCGCAATTATTCGCAGTGCGATTCGCTGCTGCTGGGCGATAAATGCGGGGCGCACACGTTCCCGTACCTGGAAGTGAAGAATACGTCTTCGCAGGTGGAGCACGAGGCGTCGACGTCGAAGATCGGCGAGGACCAGATTTTCTATTGCCGGCAGCGGGGCATCTCCTCGGAAGACGCGGTCTCGATGATCGTACACGGCTTCTGCAAGGAAGTGTTCCGCGAGCTGCCGATGGAATTCGCGGTGGAAGCACAGAAACTGTTGGGTGTGAGTTTAGAAGGAAGCGTCGGATAAGACAGAACATGGCATTACTCGAAATCAAAGATCTGCACGCCAAAGTTGGCGATCGTGAAATTCTGAAGGGGATCGACCTCACCATCAACCCGGGCGAAGTACACGCCATTATGGGTCCGAACGGCAGCGGCAAAAGCACGCTGGCGCAGGTGTTGAGCGGCCGTGAACTCTACGTGGTGACTGGCGGCGAGGTGATCTATCAGGGCAAAGACCTGCTGGATCTGTCGCCGGAGGATCGGGCGCGGGAGGGCATCTTTCTGGCGTTCCAATACCCGGTGGAGATTCCCGGCGTGAGCAACATGTACTTCTTGAAAGCCGCGCTGAATACGATCCGCAAGCATCAGGGTCAGGAGGAGTTGGATGCGATGGACTTCCTGAACCTGGTCCGCGAAAAGATGAAGCTGATGGAGATGGATCAGGCGCTGTTGAATCGCCCGGTCAATACCGGCTTTTCGGGCGGCGAAAAGAAGCGCAACGAGATTTTCCAGATGGCGGTGCTGGAGCCGAAGCTGGCGATTCTGGACGAGACGGATTCGGGGCTGGACATCGACGCGCTGCGTACGGTGGCAGGCGGCGTGAATGCGCTACGCAGTCCGGAGCGCTCCATGATCGTGGTGACGCACTATCAGCGGCTGCTGAATTACATTGTGCCGGACTTCGTGCACGTGCTCTCGCAGGGCAGGATTGTGAAATCGGGCGGCAAGGAATTGGCTCTGGAACTGGAAGAGAGCGGGTATGCCGGGCTGGGCATCGAAGACGACGAAGAGGTCGCGAAGGTATGACGGCGGTGTCGGAACAGACCGGCGCGTGGCTGGCGGCATTCACCGAGCAGAAGGCCGCGGCGGCTCCGTGGCTCCAGAAGTTTCGGGAGACGGCGTTTCAGCGGTTTGCGGAGACGGGCTTCCCGAATACGCACAACGAAGAGTGGCTGTTCACGAACGTAGCGCCGATTGCGCGGAGCAGTTTTCGCGTGGTGGCGGACGAGCGCGTGGAGCGGCTGCCGAAACCGGCAGTGCGCGGACAGGAGAGCGATTTGGAAGCTCACCTGGGCCGGTATGCGGACTCCAAGGCGAATCCGTTTGTGGCGCTGAATTCGGCCTTCGTGGGCGATGTGACGGTGCTGAAGGTGCCGGCGGGAGCGGTGATCGCTGAGCCGATCGAGATTCTGCACGATGCGCAGGAAGGCACGGCGTCGCATCCGCGGATCCTGATTCTGGTGGGCGCGAATGCGCAGTGCACCATCGTGGAGACGTACACGAGCGGCGGCGCCTCTTTCACCAACGCGGTGACGGAGATTGTGGCCGGCGAGAATTCCGTGATCGACCATTACAAGGTGCAGCGGGAATCGCTGGACGCTTTTCATGTGGCGACGATGCAGGTGCAGGTGGGGCGCAGCGCGAATTTCAGCTCGCACTCGATTTCGCTGGGCGGCTCGCTGGTGCGCAACGATGCGAATGCGGTACTCTCCGAGGGGTCGCATGCGTCACTGAACGGGCTGTACATCGTGACCGGCAAGCAGCACGTGGACAATCACACTTCGATTGACCATGCCAAGCCGCACGCCACCAGCCACGAGTTGTATAAGGGCATTCTGGACGGGACGGCGGCGGCGGTTTTCAACGGCCGCATCATCGTACGGGTGGACGCACAGAAGACGGATTCCAAGCAAACGAATAAGAATCTGGTACTGAGCGACAACGCGGTGATCCACACCAAGCCTGAGTTGCAGATTCATGCCGACGATGTGCGCTGCACGCACGGAGCGACGATTGGGCAGTTGGATACCGAAGCGATGTTCTATCTGCAATCGCGCGGGATTGGGAAGAAGGAAGCGCGGGCGCTGCTGACGCATGCTTTCGCGCAGGACATTATCGACCGGGTCAAAGTGCAGTCGGTGAAACGGGACCTGGAGCATTTTCTAGGCGAGAAACTCCATGAGCACGCTGAGTAGCGCAGTAACGGCAGGCTTCGACGTGGAAAAGATCAGGCAGGATTTTCCTGTGCTGAAGCAGACGGTCCACGGCAAGCCTCTGGTGTATTTGGATAGCGCGGCGACGGCACAGAAGCCGTTCGCGGTGATCGATGCGATCCGCAAGTTCCATGAAGTGGATTGCGCGAACATCCATCGCGGCGTTCACGAACTGAGTCAGCGGTCGACCGCGGCGTACGAAGAGACGCGCACGAAGACGAAGAAGTTTCTGAATGCGCGCAGCGAGGCTGAGCTGATCTTCGTGCGCGGCACGACCGAGGGCATCAATCTGGTCTCCAGCAGTTGGGGCCGGACGAATGTCAAAGAGGGCGACGAAATCGTGGTCTCCGCCATGGAGCACCATTCGAACATCGTGCCGTGGCAGATGCTGTGCGAAGAGAAGGGCGCGAAGCTGCGCGTGATTCCGATGAACGAGCGCGGCGAACTGATTCTGGAAGAGTACGAAAAGCTGCTCGGTCCGCGGACTCGGATGGTGGCGGTGGCGCACGTTTCCAATGCGCTGGGCACGATCAATCCGATCCGGCAGATGATCGAGATGGCGCATCGGGTTGGCGCCCTGGTGCTGATTGACGGAGCGCAGGCGGCGCCGCACATGAAGGTGGACGTGCAGGCGCTGGATGCGGATTTTTATACGCTGAGCGGCCACAAGATCTGCGGTCCCACGGGTATCGGCGTGCTGTACGGGAAGACGAAACTGTTGACGGCGATGCCGCCTTATCAGGGCGGCGGCGACATGATCCGCACGGTGAGTTTCGAGAAGACCACGTACAACGACCTGCCGTACAAGTTCGAGGCGGGGACGCCGAACATCGCCGGCGGAATCGGCATGGGCGCGGCGCTGGGTTATCTGAATCGGATCGGGCTGGACCAGATCGCGGCGTATGAACACGAGCTGCTGGTTTACGGGACGGAACTGCTGGAGCAGATCCCGGGACTGCGCATCATCGGGACGGCGCGGGAGAAGGCGGCGGTGCTTTCCTTCGTGATTGAAGGCATTCATCCGCACGATATCGGCACGGTGCTGGACCGGCAGGGGATTGCGGTGCGCACGGGCCATCATTGCGCGCAGCCGGTGATGGATTGGTTCCACATACCGGCTACGACCAGGGCATCGCTGGCGTTTTACAACACGACGGCGGAGATCGACAAGCTGGCGGCCGGTCTCAAGAAAGTGAAGGAGATTTTCTCCTAATGGTTGACGATCTTTACCAGGAAATTATCCTGGACCACAGTAAGCGTCCTCGCAATTGTCGTGCGATGGAGGATGCCAATCGCAAGGCGGAGGGATACAATCCGCTGTGCGGCGACAAGCTCAAGTTGTTCATCAAGGTGGAAGACGAGATTGTGAAGGACGTGAGCTTCGTCGGTTCCGGCTGCGCTATTTCGACGGCGTCGGCCTCGCTGATGACGGAAAGTCTCAAGGGTAAGACTCGCGATGAGGCGCTGAAGCTTCTGGACAAGTTTCACGAACTGCTCACCACGGATACTCCGGTGAGCAAGGATTTGGGGAAGCTGGTGGTTTTCTGCGGCGTGCGCGATTATCCGGCGCGCGTCAAATGCGCGACGCTGGCCTGGCACACGCTGAAGAGCGCACTGACGGCGAATGCCCCCGACCCGGTAGTGACCACGGAATGAGTTTGAAAGACCAGGTGATTGCCGCGCTGAAGAAGGTCTACGACCCGGAGATGCCGGTCAACATCTACGAGTTGGGATTGATCTATGATTGCGCGGTGGACGAACAGGGCCACGTGGCGCTGCGGATGACACTGACCGCACCCAACTGCCCGGTGGCCGGTTCCCTGCCCGCCGAAGTCGAGCGGGCGGCGAGAGCGGTGCCGGGCGTGACGGACGTGAAGCTGGAATTGACGTTCGATCCGCCATGGACGAAGGACCGCATGAGCGAGGCAGCCAAACTGGCGCTCGGCATCGAAGACATCATTCCGATTGCGAGGCTACGCCGATGAAACTCTCCGCCAATGAAGAATACGGTCTGCGCTGCCTGGTACGCATTGCGTACAACGCTCAGGGATTGACCATCCCGGAGATGAGTCAGGCGGAGGGCGTATCGCCGGCGTATGCGGCCAAGATTTTGCGCGTGCTGCGGAAGGGCGGGTTCGTGAAGGCGGCGCGCGGAAAAGAGGGCGGGTACACGCTGGCTCGGGCGGCGGAAGAGATTGTGATCGGCGAGGTGATGGATGCGCTGGGCGGGAAACTTTTCGAGAGCGATTTTTGCGACAGCCATTCGGGACAGCATGCAATTTGCACGCGGTCGGTGGACTGCTCGGTGAGGTCGCTGTGGCGCGCGGTGCAGGTGTCGGTGGATCAGGTGCTCAGTAAGACGACGCTGCGGGATCTGATGCAGAACGAAGAAGACATGAACTCCTTCGTGCGCACGATTCCGGGGCCGAATGGCCTGCGATTGATGTAGTGTCGGGCCGCGAAACCACACCAATCAACCGGCGCTACGTCAGAGAGCGAAAAGGGACAGACACCGGCAATGACAAGATTCCCTGGGAACATGAGAGACTTGTACGCGTGACGTGGGCCTCTGTTTCCGCTGCCGCTCTGCTTGCCTCCTCGCTTTGGGGACAGACGATCGACACGGTTCGCAAGAGCGCGCTCAACTACTCGGCGGGTCTGCCGGACTTTTTTTGTACCGAGACGGTGCGGCGGTATCGGAATTCCACGAGCAGTCCGGAGTGGAGTCCCATGGACACGCTGACGGTGCAGCTTTCGTATTTCGGCCATCGCGAGGAATACAAGCTGCTGCTGGTGAACGGGCAGAAGACGAAACTGCGGTATGAAGAGGCGGGCGGATCGGTTTCCCAGGGCGAGTTCGGCAGCATGCTCCAGGAAGTTTTCCTGCCGTCGGCAGAGGCGACGTTTGCCCCGGACAGCCAGTCCACGCTGCGAGGACGTACGGTTCAGGTGTTCCGTTATACGGTGAGCGCGGAAAAGGCGCATTACCGACTGAACTACACCGCCAATGAACGCCATTTTTCGGCGATGGCGGGACGGCACGGGCTGGTCTACGTGGGGGCGGCGGGCGACATCCTGCGCATCACCTCCGAGGCCGACAACCTGCCGGAGAGCTTTCCCATCGACCGGCTGAACGCCGTTCTGGACTATGACTATGCCGATATCGGCGGTCGTCAGTTCCTGGTGCCGCATGCGGCGACGGTGGAAATGAGGGCGGGGATTCTGGGGTCGAAGAACGAGATCGATTTCCACGATTACCGTAAATTCTCGGCCGATGCGGGCATCAATTTCGACACTCCAATAAAGAAGTGATCTTCCTCATCTTCCCCTATTTACAACGCTGCTATAATAAGAACTAGATGGTTTTCAGCTGCCCGCGCGAGCGGGTTGTCGAAAGTCCGAACCGCCCCCATCAATCTGAGCTTTCTTGTCCTTGTTTTGCCCTTTGGAGGTACCCAGTCCCCACTACATGAAATCAAGCGTGCGTATTAACCGAGGCGTCGAAAGCCTGTTTGGCACCCGAGACGAGAACATCCGGTTGATCGAATCGGGTCTGTGCGTCCACACTCAATTGGTCGACAACAACCTGGAAATAGAGGGCGAGGCCGGCAATGTCTCTCGGGCGGAAAACATTCTGGAAGACTACAACACGCTGGTCCGGGAAGGCCACGTCTTCAACAACGGCGACCTGAACAGCTACCTGCGCGTGGTCACCAACGATCCCGAAGTGTCTCTGCGGGCGCTGGTGAATAGCGGCAAGTCGCGCAACTTCGGCAAGAAGGTGCTGGCGCCGAAATCGGTCAATCAGCGGCGATACCTGGAAGCCATCGAACGCAATGACATGGTGTTCGGTATCGGTCCGGCCGGCACCGGCAAGACGTATCTTGCGGTTGCGATGGCCATCTCCGCGCTGATCAACAAGCAGGTGGCGCGCATCATTTTGACACGTCCGGCGGTAGAGGCCGGCGAACGGCTGGGCTTTTTGCCGGGCACATTGCAGGAAAAAGTCGATCCCTACCTGCGGCCGCTGTATGACGCGCTGTACGACATGCTGGATAACGAGCGTGTGGAGAAGCTGCTGGAGCGGAACGTGATCGAAGTGGCTCCGATTGCCTTCATGCGCGGCCGCACGTTGAACGACAGCTTCATCATCCTGGACGAGGCGCAGAACGCCACTCCGGAACAGATGAAGATGGTGCTGACGCGGCAAGGCTTCAATTCGAAGATGGTGGTGAACGGCGACATCACGCAGATCGATTTACCGAATGCGAGACGCAGCGGGTTGATCGATGCGGTTGAGGTGCTGAGGGGCGTCGAGGGCATCAGCTTCGTGCAATTCGACGAAAAAGACGTGGTGCGCCACACACTGGTGCAGCGCATTGTGAAGGCCTACGAGCGGTATAACGAGGCGATCGGAGCGGCCCGGCAACTCACGTTGAAATTGGGCGACGCGGAGCCGGCGGCGTCGGCGAATTCCGTTCCTGTTCCCGACGCGGCCGAGACTGCGCCACAGGCCTAAAGCGGCGCCATGTCCTCTCCTGAAGGCAGTACGGTCACATTCCGGCGCGTTCCCGCAGCCTTGCGGCGGCCTGCCATCCAGAAGTTTGCACGGCAACTGGAGTTGACGGTCTCGAAGGGCAAGAGCTTCGACGTGTTGATTACGGGCGATGCGGAACTGCGCCGGTTGAATCGCGATTTCCGCGGAATGGATTACGCCACCGACGTCCTTTCGTTTCCGTCGGCGCACCCTTCCTCATTGGGCGACCTGGCGATCTCGCTGGGGCGCGCCCGGGCGCAGGCGCGGCAGTACGGCCACTCGACGGAGCAGGAAGTCCAGATTCTGATGCTGCACGGTCTGCTGCATTTGCTGGGTCTGGATCACGAGACCGATGCCGGCCGGATGGCGCGCGCGGAGAAGCGGTGGCGCACGCGGCTGGGCCTGCCCAACGGGCTGATTGAGCGCGTGCAGCAATGATCTTCGCGGTGAGATTCGCGGCAGCGCTGGCAATTCCGCTCTTGGGATTGGCCACGTTTGTACAACTTCTGTACCTGGAAAGTCTGCGTCTGCGCACGCGCGACTTGCCCGCGCTGAAGTACTTTAAGGACACGCTGGAGGATAAACTCGGGCTGAAGACGGAAGACGGCGCCGGCACCTTCTCGCTGATCAAACACACACTGATTGTCCTGCTGGGAGTACTGTTCCTGGCCGGGATCGCTGACGGCAATGCCTGGAGCGCCGCCATCTTCTGGCAGGCGCTGCTGGGCGCGTGGCTGTCGCTGGTTGCGGTGGCCTACGCTCTGCCCCAACTGCTCTATCGCCGGACCACGGCGCAGTGGCTGACGCCGCTGGTTCCGCTGCTGCGCGGAATGGCGCTCCTGGCTCGTCCACTGGTGGGCATGCTGTCGTTCTTCCAATCGCTGATCGATCTGGCGGACGATACGGGCGAGGCGGAAGAGGAGCCGACGAACGCGGAGAACATCGAGGCGCTGATTTCGGCCGGCACCGAAGAGGGCCTCATCGAAGAGCAGGACCGCGAGTTGATTCAGGGCGTGGTGGAGTTCGGCGACAAGGTGGTGCGCGAGGTGATGACGGCGCGGCCCAACATCGTATGCGTCTCCGTGGACGCCACGCTGGAAGAACTGCGGCAGCTTGTGATCAGCGAACAATACTCGCGCATTCCCGTGTACGAAGGCAATATCGACCACGTCTTGGGCTTCGTCCACGTGCGCGATATGTTCGAATTGGAAGAGGAAGAACGGGCCAGCCGGACGGTGCGCGAAATGGTGCGGCCGATCCTGTCGGTGCCGGAGTTCAAGCCCGTTCACGACCTGATGCGGCAGATGCAGCAGGAGAACACGCACATGGTGATTGTGGTGGACGAGTATGGAAATACCGCCGGGCTGGCCACCATGGAAGATCTGCTGGAAGTCATCATCGGGGAAATTCGCGACGAGCACGAGCCCGATAGCGACGTAACCGAAGATGGCAAGGGCGGGTTCATCGTATCGGGGAATTTCGACCTGGACCGGGTGGCGGATCTGGTCGACGGCTTTCATCGCGAGGAAGATATCGAATCCACCACGGTGGGCGGCCTGGTGAGTGAATGGCTGGGGCGGGTACCGAGATCCGGCGAGTTGGTGGACCGCGACGGGATTCGCGTGGAAGTGCTGGCCAGCGATGAATTGCGGGTGGAACAGGTTCGCATCAGTAAGTCTCAAACGGTAGCTCATGAGTGAAAAATTTAAATCGGGATTCGTCTCTTTAATCGGCCTGCCGAACGCAGGAAAATCTACGTTGTTGAACGCGCTGGTGGGGCAAAAAGTGGCGATTGTTGCCGATAAGCCGCAGACCACGCGCACGGCCGTTCAGGGCGTTGTCACCCTCCCGAATGCGCAGATTATTTTCGTGGATACGCCGGGGATTCACAAAGCGGATACGGCCCTGAATAAGCGGCTGATGCAGACGGTGCGCGCGTCGCTCGAAGAGCGCGACCTGCTGCTGTTTGTGGCCGACGCGGGCAGACCGTTCGGGGAGGCGGACCGGCGCGCGCTCGACCTGGCCGGCAAGACCGGAACGCCGGTGGTGCTGGTGCTCAACAAAGTGGATCTGGTGAAGGACAAGGCCAAGCTGCTGCCGATTATCGAGGAGTACAAGCGCCACTTCGCGTTCACCGAATACGTGCCGGTATCGGCGATCAAGAAGCAGGGTATGGAGGAGCTGCAGCAAGTGATCCTCTCGTATCTGAAGGAGGGTCCGACGTACTTTCCGGAGGATTACGTGACGGACCAGCCGGAGCGTTTTCTAGCTGCCGAACTGATCCGTGAAAAGGTGCTGCTGGCTACGCGTCAGGAGGTTCCGCACTCGGTGGCGGTGGTTGTGGACAAGTGGGAAGAGGCCGGCAAACTGACGCGGATCTTCGCGACGATCCGGGTGGAACGCGACGGGCAGAAGGCGATCGTGATCGGCAGTAAGGGTTCGATGCTGAAGAAAATCGGCACGCTGGCGCGCGAGGAGATGGAGCGGTTGTTCGGTTTGCGCATCTATCTGGACCTGCACGTGCGCGTACAACCGGGCTGGCGCGAGCAGTCCGCCTTCCTCAACACGCTGGACTGGCGTACAATGGCCGGAGAAGATGATCACTAAAATACTGGCTTCTCTTTTCGCCCTGGTGCTCTTCGCCGGCGTCTGCCTGTCCGCCACGAAACCCGTCACGGACGATAGCATTGTAGATCAGGTGCGCATCAAGTTGAGCGGCGACCCGATCGCTAAAGGCGGCGCCCTCGACGTGCAATGTAAGGACGGCGTGGTCACGCTGACCGGCGTGGCGGAAAATGCCAAACAGAGGGATCGTGCCGGCGCCGTAGCGAAGAAAGTGAAAGGCGTCAAGCAGGTTGTGAACAACCTGACTCTCAGCGAACGAAAATCGGGCAAATGATCCGGCTGTGCAGCACAGTTGTAATACTTGCCGTGCTGCTGGCGGCGCAGGATTTCTCACTCGCTAAAATCGACCTGGTGGCGCGCGGGTATACGTTCACCGAAGGCGCCGCGTGGAACGCCAAGGACGGATACCTGGTGTTCAGCGATACTCCGTCCGACCGGCTGATGAAGTGGGTGCCGGGTCACGAAGTGGCGGATTTCCGCGCCGATGCGCACGGTCCCTGCGGCAATGCTTTCGACGAGCAGGGTCGCCTGTACACCTGTGAGACGCGGACGCGCCGCGTGACGCGGACCGACAGGAACGGCAAGATCGAAGTGCTGGCGTCGGAGTGGGAGGGCAAGAAGCTGAATGCGCCTTCGCACGTCGTGGTGAGCCGCAACGATCACGTGTATTTCACGGATCCGGCATATGGCTCGCAAAGCGATCATCGCGAGTTGGATTTCTACGGGGTGTACCACATTCCTCCGAAGGGTCCGATGACACTGGTGGCGAAGACTACCGGCCGGCCCAACGGAATCGCTCTTTCACCGAACGGCAAGATTCTGTACGTGAGCAATTCCGACGACCACAACGTGCGCGCTTACGATGTGGATGGCAAGGGCGGCACGAGCAACGAACGAGTAGTGATTTCCCGCATCGCCGCCGTGCCGGGCGGCATGACGGTGGACGAGAAGGGCAACCTCTTTGTGGCGGCTCGCGGCATCCACATCTATTCTCCGGACGGCAAGCAGGTTCACAATTTCGAGGTTAAGGAATTCGTGTCGAGCTGCGCGTTCGCGGAGACGGATTTGAAGAGCTTCATGGTGACGGCGCGCGGCAATTTGTACCGTGCGCGCTTCGGGGATCCGGACGCCAAGTGACTGACGACCGCCGCTATCCCAAACGTCCGCTGGTGGGGGTGGGAGCGATTCTGCTGCGGCGCGACCGGATTCTGATGGCGCAGCGCGGTAAGGAGCCGTTGAAAGGCTGGTGGTCGCTGCCGGGCGGCGCGCTGGAAGTGGGCGAATCGTTGCGCGACGGAGTCTGCCGCGAGGTGCGCGAAGAGACGGGACTGGAAGTGGAGCCGCTGGGGGTCCTGGAGATCTTCGAGCGGATCATGCGCGATGAGAGCGGAGTTCCGGAATACCATTACGTGCTGATCGATTACGTGTGCCGCGTGACGGGCGGGAAATTGTTTCCGGGCGATGATGCTTGCGCGGTGGAATGGGTGCGGCGGAGCGACCTTTCCAAATTCCAGATTACGGAAGGCACTCTGGGCGTGATTGAAAAAGCCTTCCGCGACCGCCGACAATATAAATAACTTGAGAACCAGCGCCGAAGTTTTAGAATTCGAATCGCTGCGGCGCTTATTGGGCCGCTACATCTCCAGCGCCGCGGGTCGACGCGAGTTGGAAAGACTGCAGCCGCACGCCGATCTGCAGCGCCTAACCGAAGAACTCGAAGAGGCTGGAGAGGCCGTCGAGTATCTGCGGCTGGCGACGCGTCCGCAGACGGCCACGCGCGGCGCGGCGATCCGCGTGGATTTCGGCGGACTGCCGGACCTGGATGCGGCGGTGAACAAGCTGCACATCGAAGGCGCCAGCCTGGAGCCCAAGGAAATCTTCGACCTGTTTCTGCTGCTGGATCGCGCGGCGGACGCCAAGAGCGTCCTCACGGCGGCTGCGGTACGCTTTCCGCGCCTGGGCAATCGCGCACTGACGATCGGCGATTTTCGCAGTCTGCTACACGACCTCGAGGGAAAGATTCTGCCCGACGGCAGCGTGGCCGACAATGCCAGCGTGGCTCTGGCGCGCCTGCGAAGAGACATCGAGCGGCAGAAGAGATCCATTCAGGAGTCGCTGGAACGCTTCCTGAAGACTCACCGCGAAGAGGGCGTGCTGCAGGAAGAGTTCGTCACGATTCGCAACGAACGCTTCGTGGTGCCGATCATCGCGGGCCAGCGCCGCAAACTGGACGGCGTGATCCACGGCGCGAGTGCGAGCGGCCATACGCTGTTCGTCGAGCCGCTGGAGACCATCCATCTCAACAACGAACTGGTGCGGCTCACCGAGGAAGAAATGCGGGAGGTACACCGCATTTTGCAGGAGATGACGGCGCGTCTGCGCGATCATGCGGTCTCCATCAAGCAGACCGTCGTGACGATGGCGGAGCTGGAACTGATTTTCGCGAAGGGCCGTTTTTCGTCGGAATTCGACTGCGTCATTCCGCGTTTTTCGGGACGGCTGCTGCTGCGCGATGCGCGCCATCCGCTGCTGGAAGACGTGCTCAGGAAGCGAAGAAAGAGCGCCGTACCCATCAGCCTGGAACTCACCAAGGACCGGCGCACGCTGCTGATCAGCGGTCCCAATACGGGCGGCAAGACGGTGACGCTGAAAACGGTCGGGCTGCTGAGCCTGATGGCGCAAAGCGGTTTGCCGGTGCCCGCGGCGGAGGCCGAATTCCCGCTGTTCGAGCAGGTGCTCGCCGATATCGGCGATTACCAATCCATTCAGGAAAATCTGAGCACGTTCTCGGCGCACGTTTCCAACATTCGCGAAATGGCGCTGGATGTAACGCCCGACTCGCTGGTGCTGCTGGACGAATTGGGCGCCGCGACGGACCCGGAAGAGGGCGGCGCACTGGGCGTCGCCATCGTGGAACACTTCCGCGGCGCCGGCGCGTTCACGCTGATTTCCACGCACCTGATGGCGCTGAAGATCTACGGCGCATCCACCGAAGGCGTGGTCAACGGGTCGATGGGCTTCGATGAGGAGACGTTCGAGCCGACCTATTATTTACGTCTGGGTCTGCCGGGCAAGTCCGCGGGGCTGGAGATTGCGACGCGGCTTGGCATGCCGGAAGACATCATGCGGCGCGCGCGCCATTCGATGAGCGATCGGGAGCGCGATGTGACGCGGTTCCTCAGCGAATTGCATCACCGCATTGAGACGACGCAGGCGCTGGAAGTGACGCTGCGCGAGAAGATTGTGGAGCTGGAGCGGCGCGAAAAGGAAATTGCCCGCGAGTGGGAGAAGCGCGAGACGGCCAAGCTGAAGGAATTGGAGCGCCGCACGGACGAGGCTCTGGCCCGATTTGAGGAGCAGGCCCGCGACACGCTGGGCAAGATCTCGCAAGGCGGCGACAGACGGAAGGCCGATCAGGATGCGCAGCGGCGCGTCTCCAAAGCCAAGCGCGAGTTGAAGGAAGACTTTCAGACCACGGTGCTTCCCGCGCCGGACGAGGCGCGGTCGGATCGCATTCAGCCGCTGCGCGTCGAAGAAGGCGTCCGTGTGCGGCTCAAGGACGTGCGCGACCCGGCGCGCGTGCGCCGCGTGCTGGGCAACGGCAAGTTCGAAGTCGAGGCCGGCTTCATGAAGATGCAGGTGACGCTGGAAGACGTGATCGAAGTGCTGCCGGACACGGGAGCAGGCGGCGGGAAACTGCCGAAGAACGTGTCATTCAAACCCGCGCCGGAATTGGTTCCCGTCCACCAGGAGATCAACGTAATCGGCCAGCATGCGGAAGAGGCTCGCGAGGCGGTGGATCTGTTTCTGGATCACGCGGTGATGGCGACTGCCAGCCGTGTACGCATTGTCCACGGCCACGGGATGGGGATTCTGCGCAAGGTGATTCAGGAACTGTTGAGCAAGCATCCGCACGTGGCGCGCCACTATCCGGCCCCGCAATCGGAAGGCGGCTCCGGCGCGACCATCGTGGAATTACGCGAGTAGACGCGCGCTATTTCCCGACTTGCGCGAAGTCGGGCATGTGGACCACCAAGCCGTGCGACAGGGTATTCTTCGAGTATCCGGCCACCAACTGGCGGTTGTACCCGGCCAGTGAAAAATCAAAAGGATTAGCGGGTGTCTGATCGACGATTTCCAGATCGGCGTCGGTCATGGTGAGTTTGCCGAAGCGAAGGACTCCGCCGCGGTGATAGATGTAGTTTGCCGCCGGGACTGGTAATCGCAGGGTAGCGGCTTCGTGCTCCGTATGGAAGGTCTGAACGACGTTGTTGCCTTCCACGTGCACCTCTGCGATGCGGCCGCGAATATGAGGCGGCGGCAGCATGCGGCTGGGAAACATCAGAATATCGTCGCCTTCCATGCGCACGCCGCGAGCCTCGTTCACATTGATCAATTTCGACAGGTCTTCACCCAGGAAGTGGAGCAAACCTTTGACAGGGAGATGCGCGGATTTGATGGTGTCGACATGCATGCGCAGATTGCCGTCTGCGGTCACCGTGAGTTCGCCCTCCATTTCAAAGGGGAGGTCGACGCCTTTGTGCACGATACCCTTCTGCACCAGGCGATTGCCTTTGGCACTGATCGAGATCTTCTTCAGCGGCGCGCCCGGATAGGCGAACACGTAGGAATTCAGCAGTTGCGAGAGGCTGTCCGTGCTGAGTGACATTACGCCCGAATCCACATCCACCACGAACGAATCGGGAGCGTCCAAGGTCACGGGCCCTTCCCCGAGGGGCGTGAGCCGGCCTCGCAAAGACCGGACCTGCAGCGCGACCGCGGGGGACATCCGCATGTGCACGTTACGCATCTGAATCTCTACGGCGCCTGCTTTGTGGGCCGGCGATTCCTTCTGTCCGGCGAGGCGCAGTCCGCCGGCCACCAGAACAGCCGCAATGGTAAATTGGAGCGCGGTCCGCATCGACCTACGCAGAGCACGTTGCGGGCCGTGTTAAGCGATCTCGCAAAAGGCCGGCCTACGTTTTTACAGCGCTGCGAGCACTGCGGCGGCGTGACCTTGCGCCTTCACCTTGCCGTAGATCTTTTCGATCTTGCCATCGGCGCCGATGATGAAGGTGGTGCGTTCGATGCCCATCACCTTCTTGCCGTACATGTTCTTCTCCTTCCAGACGCCGAAAGCGTTGGCCGCTTCTTTGTTTTCGTCGGCCAGAAGAGTGAACGGCAGGTCGAACTTTTCCTTGAATTTGGCCTGCGCGGCGGGCTTGTCGGGAGAGATTCCCAGCACGGCCACGCCCTTCCCGGCGAACTTCGCGATATCGTCGCGAAACTCGCAGGCCTCCACGGTACAGCCGGGCGTATCGGCCTTGGGGTAGAAGTACAACACCACCCGTTTGCCCTTCATGTCCGAAAGCCGGAAGGCCTCGCCGGTCTCCGTATGGAGTTCCACGTCAGGAGCTTTGTCGCCTTCTTTCAACATTGCGTCACCCCAGTTTCTGTTTGAAGAGTTCGGTCACCACAGTGACACTGGCCTGTCCGCGACTGGCCTTCATTACCTGACCCACCAGGAAATTGATCACGGTGGTCTTGCCGCCTTTGTACTGCTCCACCTGCTTCGGATTGGCCGCGACGACGTCGGCGATGATCTTCTCGAGCGCGCCGGAATCGCTGATCTGCTTGAGACCTTCGCGCTCCATGATCGCTGCGGGTGCGTCGCCGGTGGCGAACATCTTCGGGAAGATTTCCTTCGCCAGCTTGCCGGAAAGTTCGCCCGAGGCAATCAATTTCACCAACTGACCCAGATGCTGCGGGGTTACCGGCGATTCGGCGATCTCCCTGGAAGCGGCTTTGAGCATACCCAGCAGGTCGCCCATCACCCAGTTGGCCGTGGTCTTGGCATCGCCCGAAATGGCGGCGGCGGTTTCGAAATATTCGCTGGCGGCGCGCGTCTGCGTGAGGACTTCCGCATCGTATTCGGGCAGTCCCAGTTCTTCAACGAAGCGCTTCCGCTTGACGCCCGGCAGCTCTGGCATGGCGCTCTGCACCGACGCCATCCACTCCTGGCTGACGCGCAAGGGGACGAGGTCAGGCTCCGGGAAGTAGCGGTAATCGTGCGCGTCTTCCTTGCTGCGCATGGTGAAGGTTTCGTCCAGATCGGGATTGTAGAGGCGCGTTTCCTGCACCACGCGGCCGCCGCTTTCGAGCAGCGCGATCTGCCGCAGAATTTCGAAATCCAGCGCCTGCTTCAAGAAGCGGAAGGAATTTAAATTCTTCACCTCAGCCTTGGTGCCGAACTTCTCGGCGCCCCTGAGACGCACGGAAACATTGGCGTCGCAGCGCAGGTGGCCTTTTTCCATGTCGCAGGTGGAGACCTCCATGAACTGGAGCACCTGCTTCATTTCAGTGAGGTACGAGTACGCCTCTTCGGAGCTGCGCATATCGGGCTCGCTGACGATTTCGGCGAGCGGCGTGCCGCTGCGATTGAGGTCGACGTAGGAATAGCGGCCGGAATCGTTGAAACCATCGTGAACGCTCTTGCCCGCGTCGTCTTCCATGTGCACGCGGGTGACGCCGATTCGCTTGGGCGCGCCATTCACCACGATATCGACATAGCCGTGCTCGGCCAGCGGCTCATCGTACTGCGAGATTTGATAACCCTTGGGCAGGTCGGGGTAGAAGTAGTTCTTGCGGGCGAAGCGGGAGTGCGCACGCACCTGGCAGTTCAAGGCCAGAGAGCCTTTGATGGCGAGTTCGACCGCCGCGCGATTCAGCACGGGCAGCGCGCCGGGATGGCCCAGGCAGACGGGACAAACGTTGCTATTCGGCGGCGCGCCGAAGCTGGTGGGGCAGCCGCAGAAAATCTTGGTGGCGGTGGAAAGCTGCACGTGCACTTCGAGCCCGATTACGGGTTCATAACGCGCGATGACATCGGCGGAAGGCACGGCGGAAACGGAAGAAGACATGGCGTCCTTCTATTATAGGTGCCTCACCTCTTTGGATGGCTCACGGGCGCGGTTTGAGTTTCGTCTGCAGCTCGCGCACGAACTCCTGGAGTGGTTTGCGTTCGGCCGCTTGCCATTTCAGCACTACGAAATACCGTCCGACATTGAGGAACACAGTGTCGGCGCTGGGCCTCCAGCGTTGCGCCAGTTCCAGGCTCACCCCTTCGGAATGTAACTGGTAGACGCGGGCCTGTAACTTGCCGGGGCCGTCGTAATCGGCTTCCCGCAAACGTTCGATCTCATTGCGCGGGACCGGATCGGGCGCATCCGACGCCGAAAGATTCTGCACGGCCACGCGTTTCCATACGCCGGCCGCTGTTTCCGGGAAGAGATCGACCGGAAGTTCCGCATCCTTGCCGCAACCGGCGAGAAGCAGCGGAGTCAAAATCCAAATCCTGCGTGTCATCCACCTCGATTCTCACATGCCCGCGCAAACCGAGGTGATACCATCGCAAGTATGGCGAAGTTTAAGCCGGCGAAAGGAAAGAGCAAGAACGCCGCCGCTCCTCAGGGCGGGCTTCCGTGCGTGATCCTGGTGATCGTCGGAATGATCCTGGTGATGCTCTTTCTGTATTTTGTAATGGCCGGTTCCTCCACGAAATAGAGACGATGAGAACAGACAATCGAAAAGTTGATGAAGCCCGTCCGCTGGAAATTCTTACGGGCGTGCTGAAGACGGCGGAAGGCTCGGCGCTGATCAAAGTAGGGAATACGCACGTGCTGTGCACCGCCAGTGTGGAGGATACGGTGCCGCCGTTTCTGCGCAACTCGGGGAAAGGCTGGGTGACCGCCGAATACTCGATGCTGCCGCGCGCCACTGCCAAGCGCACTCCGCGCGAAGTAACGAAAGGGCGTGCCTCGGGACGGACCCACGAGATTCAAAGACTGATTGGCCGTTCCATGCGCGCCGTAGTAGACGTGAACGCGCTGGGCGAACGGACCATCATGATGGATTGCGACGTGCTTCAAGCCGATGGCGGCACGCGCACCGCGTCCATCACGGGCGCTTTCGTAGCGCTGGCGCTGGCGATGCGGCAACTGGTGGATTTCGGAGTGCTCCGCAAGATTCCCCTGCGCGATTATGTAGCGGCCACGAGCGTGGGCCTGGTACGCGGCGAGCCCATGCTGGACCTCTGCTACGAAGAGGATTCACAAGCCGACGTGGACATGAACGTGGTGATGACCGGCAGCGGCAAGTTCATCGAGGTGCAGGCGACGGCCGAGCATGCGGCCTTTGACGACGCCGAGATGGCTCAATTGACGGCACTGGCTCGCGGCGGGATCGCGGAACTGGTGGAGGCGCAAAGGAAGGTAGTTCAGTTGTGACCAGGCTGTACTGCGCCACGGGCAACGCCGGAAAGCTCAGCGAATTTCGCCTGGCGGCGCAGCAGGCGGGCCCGAAACTCGAGCTCGAAATCGAAGCGGTTCCCGGCTATAAAGAGATTCTGCCGTGCGATGAAGATGGCGACACGTTCGGGCGCAACGCGATCATCAAAGCCCGTCATTACGCGCCTCATGTTGACGGGTTCCTGTTCGCCGACGATTCCGGGCTAGTGGTGGAAGCGCTGGGCGGCGCTCCGGGAATTTATTCGGCGCGGTTTGCAGGACCGGGCGCGACGGACGCGGACAACAATCGTTTGCTGCTGGAGAAGCTGAAGGGCGTGCAGGATCGGACGGCCAGCTTCGTCTGCCTGATCGCTTTGATGCAGGGCCGGCGTCACGTGGGAATTTTCGCGGGCCGAGTGGACGGGATTATTCTGGAGGAGCCGCGCGGCTCCGCCGGCTTCGGTTACGACGCGCTGTTCTACTGCCCGCAGATTAAATGCACGTTTGGCGAAGCCACGGAGGAACAAAAGTTCGAAGTGAGCCACCGCGGACAGGCTTTCCGCTCGATGCTGCAGCGATTGTTTCCACCCGTAGAAATCACTCCGCCCGAGCCTCCGGGTCCGAAGCCCGGCCCGTGGCCCTTCAAGAAGTTCGGTGGGTAGCGCGGTTTTCTTTGGTTGATTCTGATAATGTACCCTGCATGAGGAGAAGAACGTTCTTTGAATTGGCTGCGGCCACCGCCGCCAGTGCCACTGCGCAGACCCAACGCCGCACCAATGCGACCGGCGATGCCGCCGATGCGGCCGAGGGAGAGCCGCCCCGCCCGTCCAGCCAGACCATGAAACAACTGGTGCGCGGCACCCAATACGCCGTGTCGTCAATGGCTCCGCTCCCGACCCTGACCGCCGAACACGTGCTGCAAGCCGGAGGCAATGCGTTCGACGCCATCGTCGCCGGACAAGCGGTGCTGGGACTGGTGCAGCCGCACCTCAACGGCGTGGGCAGCGATGCCACGCTCCTGGTCTACGACGCCAAGAGCAAGAAGGTCTTCTCCATCAACGCCGAGGGCACGGCGCCGAAACTGGCCACCATCGATTGGTACAAGAAGAATCAGAACGGCAAGATCCCCGTCAACGATTCGCTACTCGCCGGCACCGTGCCGGGCGCCGTGGATGCCTGGTACATTCTGCTCTCTCGCTGGGGCACCAAGACGTTCGGCGAACTGCTGGCGCCGGCCATCGAACTGGCCGAACGCGGGATCCCCATGGGTCGTCTGTTCAATGCCGCCACGCTCAAGAAGTACCCCACGAGCATGAAGCTGTATGCGCCGCCCGACGGCAAAAGCTGGAAGGATGGCGAGGTCTGGAAGAATCCCGACCTGGCCCGCACCCTGCGCCGGCTGGTTGAGGCCGAGGCGAAGGCCACCGGGGGCCGCCTCGCCGGACTGCAGGCGGCGCGCGACCGCTTCTACAAGGGCGACATCGCTCGCGAGATGGCCCAGTTTTCCGAGGACAGCGGCGCGCTCTTCCGCTATAACGATTTCGCAGCCTACACCGCCAAAGTCGAAGAGCCGGTCTCCACGACGTATCGCGGCTACGCCGTGTACAAGAACGCGTCCAGCAGTCAGGGTCCGGCAGAGTTGTTCGCCCTCAATATGCTGGAAGGGTACGACCTGAAGGCGATGGGGCAGAACTCGGCCGACTACATCCACACGTGTGTGGAAGCCATGAAGCTGGCCATGGCCGATCGCGATTACTACCTGGGAGATACCGACTTTATCGAAATCCCGTACGCGGGACTGCTCTCCAAGGAGTACGCCGCCGAGCGCCGCAAGCTGATCGACCCGGCCAAGGCTTCGCTCGAATTCCGTCCCGGCAACGTCACCCGTTTCGCGGGCGCGGGGTATAAGCACGTGGAGCGGCCGCGCGACGTCGATATACATGGCAATGCCGATCACAACGGCGACACCAGCTATATCTGCGCGGTAGATAAGGATCGCAATCTGATCTCGTTCACGCCCAGCCTGCACAGTTCCTTCGGCACCAAGGTGGTGGTGGGGAATCTCGGCTTCCTGTTCAATTGCCGCGGCGACTATTATTCGTTGGTGGCCGGCCATGCCAATGCGCTGGAACCGGGTAAGCGTCCGCGCAGCACCCTGCAAGGCACGCTGGTGATGAAGGACGGCCATCCGTATCTGGCCACCGGCAGTCCGGGCGCTGACGATCAGTGTATGCGGACCATTCAGACGCTGCTCAACATGGTGGACTTCGGCATGAATGCGCAGCAGGCGATTGAAGCTCCGCGTTGGGCCACGCGCAGTTTCCCGGCTTCGCCGTTCCCGCACACGATGTATCCCGGCGACCTGACGCTGGAGAATCGCATTCCCGATGGCGTGCGCGCCAAACTCGCCGAGCGCGGACACAAGGTGGCGATGCGGCCGCCGTGGTCGATGAACGATAGCGCCGCGATCACGGTGGAGATGGCCACGGGCACCGTGAGTGCCGCCGCCGATCCGCGCACCACCGCCACGGCCCTGGCCTGGTAAGGGAGACTCAACGATAGCCGCCGTGGCTTCGTCTAACACGGTATGGCCCGCTATATTCTGGCCGCAACTCTGGCGGTCTGCACGCTGAGCGCGCAGACGGGCTTCGAAGTGGCCTCGCTCAAGATCGTTCAGACCACCTCGCGGGCATTTGTGGATGCGTCTCCCGGCCGAGTCACCATCGAGGGCGGTCTGGAATATTGTCTTCAGTGGGCTTACGACCTGAGGCCGTATCAGATCTCCGGACCGGAATGGCTGGGCTCCGTGCGATACCACATCGCCGCGAAAGCGCCCGGACCAGCTTCCGTGAAAGAGCTCAAACTGATGCTGCAATCGCTGCTGGCAGAGCGCTTCCAGCTGAAACTCCACCACGAATCGAAGGACTTTATGGTGTACGCGCTTGTGGTGGCCAAGACGGGTTCGAAGTTGAAGGAGTCCCAGACCGAAGGGGAGGGCGCCACGACCAACGCCAAGCGATTGGGGACGGGCGGCACCTCTGTCCACACGTCGATGGCGGAATTGGCCGATCTGTTGAACGGCAGCTGTCCCGATCCCGTGGTTGACTTGACCGGTCTCAAAGGACGCTACGATTTCGCCCTGGATATTTCCGGCTACATGGGAGGCATGCGGCCCGGCGACCTGCCCACGGTGCTTGACGAGGCTCTGCGCAAGCAATTGGGTCTCGGCCTGGAAAGGCGGAAGGTCCCGCTGGATGTGATTGTGATCGATCACGCCGAGCGAACGCCTTTGGAGAACTAGAGCCGAGCTCCGCTCGGCTGGACAGACGGCAAAAAGCGACCGTCTATCCTACTTACGTGGCAAAGGGGCAAGGCGACCACTAGCCCCGGACGCCCACCTCGTCCAAGTGATTCAGCAGGTCCGCTGGATCTTCGTAAACGCGGTAGGCTCCGGCGCGGACGAGTTCTTCTTCGCCGTAGCCGCCGGATAGCAAGCCGACACTGAGGGCGCGGGCGCGGCGGGCCGCCAGCAGATCCCAGATACTGTCGCCGACCACGACTGTGTGTTCGATATTGACGCCCAGCAGGTCGGCGGCGGCGAGAAACAGGTCGGGATCGGGCTTGGCGCGGGCCACCATGTCGCGGGTCACGATGGGAAGGTCGGGACGCACGCCGAGTTTCTTGAGCGATCCGCCGGCGCTCTCGATCTTGCCGCTGGTGGCAATGGCGTGAGGCACGCCGGCCTTCGCGAGGTACGCAAGCAACTCGGCGGCGCCCGGCAGAGGCCGCACCTGATCGGCATAACGGCGGAAGGCCACGGCGTGGAGTTGCTGCACGCGTTCGGCCTGCTCAGCGGAAAAGGAATGGCGGATCTCGCGGGCCAAGGCGCTGACGAAGAGACTGCCGCTCATCCCGATGCGCCGGTGAATGCGCCAAACGGAAAGGGGCATCCCTGCTTCCTCCAACGCGTCGCGCCAGGCCAGGACGTGTTGATAGACGCTGTCCACCAGGGTGCCGTCCAGATCGAAGAGGAATGCGGGAGTAGCCGAAAGAGTGGGCATGGGGACCTCATCTTCATGTTCGCACTGGCAGTAGGATCAAAACATGAGACGAGGCGCGCGGCGCCATGTATGCGGTGCCGATCGGCCGTATCGCACGGTGTATCGCCTCCGGTAGAGGGCCGCGTGTGTTCAAAGTCCGTTAGGATGCAAGTATGCCGCTTTCGCGCCGCCATTTTCTGGCCGCCATCCCCGCCACGCTGGCCGCACAACCTTCGGCGCGCATCGATCGCCACGCGGTAGTGGCGCGGCACAATCCCAGCCTCACGGCGATCGACCCAAGCTCGCCGCTCTCGGTGGGCAACGGCGAATTCGCCTTCACCGCCGACCCTACCGGCCTCCAGACATTCCCACAGCTCTACGACGCGCACATGCCGCTCTGCACCCAATCCCAGTGGGGCTGGCACACGATTCCGAATCCCACCGGACAGACCGCCGCCGACCTCCACCTCACCGAATACGACACGTTCGGGCGTAAGGTCCCATACCCAACCACATCCACCGGGCAGAAGGATCTCTTCGACTGGCTCCGCGAGAATCCGCACCGTCTCCACCTGGGCAAGATTGGATTCGCCATCGCAGACCCGTCCGCCGTCTCACATCTCCATCAGAATCTCGACCTTTGGAGCGGAATCCTGCACAGCGAATTCGAGCACAACGGACAAGCCGTGGCGGTCGATACCTGCTGCCATCCCACACTCGATCTGCTGGCCGTCAGGGTCAGTGGCAGCCTGCCCATCCACTTCGAATTTCCCTATGGCTCGGGTGGCATGAATGGCGCCGATTGGACTCAGCCCGCGCGGCACACCACCACCGAAACCGCTCGCACGCCACAGCGCCTGGACTTGGCCCGGCAACTCGATGCCGACCGTTACGCGGTGGCCGTCGCGTGGCAGTCGCCGGCCGCCATGCAGCGTCAAGGCCCACACCATTTCGTCCTCACACCGTCCAGCGGGCGCATGGAGTTCGTCTGCACGTTTCACCGCAGCCAGCCGACGCTGGCCACCGTCGCCGAGACTTTCGCGGCGGCACGCAGCCACTGGTCCGCCTACTGGAATAGCGGAGGCGCGATCGACCTCGCGGCAGCCACCGACCCGCGCGCTCATGAACTGGAACGCCGCATCGTTCTGTCCCAATACCAGACCGCCATTCAGTGCGCCGGTTCCCTGCCCCCGCAGGAAACGGGACTCACCTGCAACAGTTGGTTCGGCAAGTTCCACCTGGAAATGCACTACTGGCACGCCGCCCACTTCGCGGCGTGGGGGCGCGCGCCGCTGCTGGAACGCAGTCTCGAGTGGTACACCAAAATTCTTCCTTCGGCACGCGCCTGGGCTCGCCGGCAGGGCTACGCGGGCGCGCGCTGGCCCAAGATGACGGCGCCGGACGGCCGCGACAGTCCTTCCAATATCGGCCCCCTGCTCATCTGGCAGCAGCCTCATCCCATTCACATGGCCGAATGGTGCTACCGCGCCAACCCCACTGTGGAAACGCTGGCCCGGCATCGCGACGTGGTCCTGGAGTCGGCCGAATTCATGGCCAGTTTCGCGCATTTCGATTCGCACGCCGGACGGTATGTGCTGGGTCCGCCGGTGATACCCGCGCAGGAGAACCATCCGCCGCGGGAAACCTGGAATCCCACCTTCGAATTGGAATATTGGGCGGACACGCTCGGGACGGCGCAGAAGTGGCGCACGCGGCTGGGCATGCCGCGTGATGCCGAATGGGACAAGGTCCGCGCCGCGCTGGCGCCGCTGCCGGTCAAGGACGGTGTGTATCTGGCTCACGAGAATTGCCCGCAGACCTTCACGGAGAGGAATCGCGATCACCCGTCGATGTTGGGAGCGCTCGGCGTTCTTCCCGGCGCGAAGGTGGATCGCGAAATCATGCGGCGCACCCTCAAGAAAGTTTTTGCGGAATGGCAGTGGCCCGACACCTGGGGTTGGGACTTTCCGATGGTCGCGATGACTGCCGCGAGCCTGGGCGAATCCGGGCTCGCCATCGACGCCCTGATGATGAAGACGGCGAAGAACACGTGGCTGCCGAACGGGCACAACTGGCAGCGCGGGAGTCTACCCTGCTATCTGCCCGGCAATGGCGGACTGCTGCTGGCCGTCGCTCACATGGCGCGGAATTCGGCTTTTCCGGAGACTTGGCGCGTGCGCAGCGAAGGACTGCTTTCCAGCCCGCTATACTGAGCCTGTGGCACAGTCGGCGGGCCGGTCGCTACTCCGAAATCCTCGCACCATCGTGTGGCTGCTCCGCCGCAGCCTGCTGGCTTCCTTTGACGATAACTGCTTCGCCATCGCCAAAGGCGCGGCCTATTCGGCGCTGCTGTCCTTCTTCCCCGTGCTCACTTCGGCCGCCACCATTCTGGTGCAGACGCGCGCCGAATTCGTATCGAATACGCTCGAAGACGCGCTCTCACAAATCGTGCCGCCGGGGACTGAAGACCTGGTGGTGCAGCAGTTCCGCGTGACCGGCGCGCGCCCGGTTTCGCTGCTCATCGTGGCCGGCTTGGTTTCGCTGTGGGCCGCCTCCGGGGTGATCAAGAGTTTGATTGAGGGCTTCCAGTCGGTTTATAAAGTTCCGCGCAGCCGTAGTTTTCTGCACGGTAGCGCGGTGGCGATGTCCCTGGTCCTGCTCGCCGCCGTACCGCTGGTGTGTGCTTCCGTGCTCATTCTCTTCGGCGGCCAGATCGAACGCGCCGTGCTACACGCGATGAAGGTTGACCCCACCCTCACGCCCTTCGCTTGGCTCTGGCAACTGGTCAGCCGTGTGGCCCGCTACGCTCTGAGTTTCGCCACCACGGTGGTGGTCACGGCGCTGCTCTATTATTTCGGACCGTACCGGCAGCAGCGGTGGCGGTTCGTCTGGCCCGGCGCCGTGCTGGCCACCACTCTCTGGCTGCTCGCGACGTCGGGCTTCGCCTGGTACGTCCGCAACATCGGCCACTACAACGTGCTCTACGGCTCGGTGGGCGCGGCGCTCGCGCTACTTGTGTGGATGTATCTGATGGCGGTGATCGCCCTGATCGGCTGCGAATTCAATGCCGAGTACGAACGCACCCGGTAGCGTGAAAACTCCTTCTGGATCTTTGTTGGGTCGACGTAGGGCCGGCCCGACTCAAACCGCAACCACGGGACAGGGCGATTCGCGCAGAATCGCGTAGGCATTGGTGC
Organism: Candidatus Sulfopaludibacter sp.; assembly: GCA_035551455.1. Classification (GTDB taxonomy): domain Bacteria; phylum Acidobacteriota; class Terriglobia; order Bryobacterales; family Bryobacteraceae; genus Sulfopaludibacter. Next base: position 21,555 of record DASZMZ010000020.1, on the reverse strand, counting down.
GAAGACGGCCCAACACTCTACCTGGGCGTCCACGCCCGATCACCACCAGGTCGGCCTTCCACTCCGCGGCTGTTTCCGCAATTGCCTGCGGTGCTTCGCCCACCACCACGATGGCCTCTCCAGCGATCTCCAGATCGGCCTGCAACTCCGAGATGATGCGCCGGGCGTCGGTAGCCATGTGGATCGACCAGTCCGGGTCGAAGTAGACGCCGCCCAATCGCGTCGAAGACATGGGAATGGCGTGTAGGGTGGCGAGCTTCGACCCGTGCTCTCGTGCGAAACACGCGGCCCAGGCCAGAGTCGCCCGGCTGTCGATCCCGAGATCCACGGCGCACAGCACCCGGCGCAGACCCACCAGGTCCGGCACACGAGCCAGTTCCAGGTGCGGGCTGGTCCATACGGGACAGCCGGCGTCGTGGATCACCTTGGCCGTGACCGAACCCAGCAGGAAGCGGCGGAACGGGCCGTATGCGTGAGTGGGCATCACAATTAGTTGCGCGCCGAATTGATGGGCGTAGCGCACAATCGTGTGTGCCGGATCGCCCTCCAGCACCGTTCGCGTGACGGGCAAGTCTTGCAACTCGGCAGCGCCGAAGGTGTTCAAGCGCGCCTTGCGGTCTGCGACCACTTCCGCCTGCAGGTCCGGAACGGTGGTGTAGGCGGCCGCCTCTGAAAAGCCGTAAACGGCCGCAGGCGGAAGCACCACGTGAATTAAGGCAATTTCCGAATGAAAGTGGCGGGCAAGTGCGGCGGCATACTGAATCGCACCCTGGCAGCGCGGTGAGAACTCTACCGGCACCAGAATTCTGGTAAGCATTGCCATGACAGAGCCTCGAAACCAATTCCATCATACGGCCAAATCGGCAATTTTAGACCCTTTTTTCTTGAGGAAAACAGGCGTACAATCCAGTCAGCCGAGGAGATTGCTATGCCGCATCAGCAAAACTTACGGAGCGTTCTTGAGGCGAACCACCTCGCTTTCACGGAAACCACTCATCCTGCCGCTTTTACCGCCCGCGAGGTGGCGTCAGCCGAGCACCTTGCCCCGCGCGAAGTCGCCAAAACGGTCGTCCTGTTTGGGGACGGCGAATATCACATGATCGTTGTCCCCGCCAATAAACTGGTGGATTTCCAGGAAGTGCGTCTGGCCCTTGGGCTGACCCACGTCCGCCTGGCCACTGAAGAAGAACTGGGCGAGATCTTTCGCGATTGCGAAGTGGGCGCCATGCCCCCGGTGGGGAATATGTACGATCTTCCCGTCTACCTGGACAGCGGCCTGGCCGCGGAACCGGAGATCGTTTTCAATGCCGGCACGCACCACGCCGCCATACACATGAAGACTGCCGACTATCGGAAGCTGGTAAACCCCATCATCATCCCGCTCTCGCGCGCCGAGACCATGCGCCACGGCTGGTAACGAGCGCTACCGCTTCTTCGCCGCGGCGACCATCTCTTTCACGCGCGCCATCAACTCCGGCGCGTGATAGGGAATGCCGTCCTTGATCGTCCACTCTACGCCGCCGGTGTGGATCGCCTTCCCGTCGCGGATCTCTTCCACGCCCGTGGGATACAGCACCTTGAGGTTTTCCAGCGGATTGCCGTTCACCACCAGCACGTCCGCGGCATAGCCGGCACGCACGCGACCCAGACGGTCCTGCTGCCCGAGGATCTTCGCGTTGTTCCCCGTGGCCTGCTGGATGATCTTCAGGGGATGGAATCCGGCTTCCTGGTGCAACTCCATTCCGCGAATCAAGCCGAAGCCGTACATCTGATAAATGAAGCCGGCATCGTCGCCCATCCCGATCAGTCCGCCTAAACGATCGAACTGGCGCAGCGCCGCCATCCACAGCCGGTAATTCTCCTTCCAATACGCCTCGTCGGTCGACGTCCACCCGATGAAGTACGAGCCGTGATTCGCCGGATTGGGCCGGAAGTATTCCTCCAGCGTGGGATGCAGATATTCGGCGAACCAGGGCTGCGTCTGCGCGCGCTGCAGATCGCGGCTGGCCTCGTAGATGTCCATGGTGGGGTCCCACGCCACGCCGGCCTGCACCATGGCTTCCAGCACCTTCGTCAGGCGTTCCGGATTGGCCTCGCGGAACAGGTGGCCCGCGTACCGGAAGCGGTCCGTCTCGTTGTTGTAGTTGTACGAAGAAGGGAAATGCTGCACACCGTCCTCGATGGCGGCGTCCGGAATGCCGTACCAGTGCTCGATGCTGGTGGTCCCGAATTTGATGTCGTCCCAGGCGTTGGTCTCTTCGACGCCGGCATGATGCGCGATGCGCAGTCCCAGTTTGTGCGCTTCGTCTTCCATGGCCTGCATGGTGTCGCGGTCGATGCCGAGAATCTTGATGCCGTCGGCGCCCATCGCTTTGAGTTCGCGCACGTGCGCACGCGCCGCGGCGGCGTCTTTGGGACGGCCGAACATCGGGTAGACGAAGATGCGGGGCGCCGCAATCTGGCCCTCGGCACTCTGCTTGCGCAGTTCGAGCGCGCGTCTGGTATCGCTGCCGACGTCGCGAACGGTGGTGATGCCGCAGGCCAGCCAGATGTCGAGTTCGTACTCGATGGGCTGCGGCTTGCCGCCCCGCTCTTCCTGCAGATGCGCGTGCGCATTGATCAGCCCCGGCATGACGTACTTGCCAGTGGCGTCGATCACGGCATCGGCCTGGGCTCCGCCGCGTCCGCCGCGGCTCACGGCGACCGGGTCCAGCGCGATCACGTCGGTGATCGTATTGTTCTCGATCACGATGTCTTTGGGCCCGCTCGCCGGAGTCCCGTTGCCATCGATCACGGTGGCATTGTGAATCAACAGGCGGCGCGGCCGCTTCCCGCTCACCGGACTCTGCGCCGCGGCCGTCGCCACAGCGAGGAAAATCACCAGACACCGAAACGTCATCCCATCGATTGTATTACTGCGAGCTCTCCGCAATTGGGTAGAATAGAGGAGTCCCGCCCGGGCGGTTAGCTCAGCTGGTTAGAGCGTCTGGTTTACACCCTCTGGTTAACCGCAGACTGCCAGATGCTCAAAACAATCTTCAATTCCTAACGAACAAGGCCGCGAGAAGGCACAGGTCGACGGGAAAGTGCTCATCTGGTTGACGAGGAACCGCCGAAGCACATCTGGGAAGAATCATTGTCCCGCATGGAAGCCGTGCTTTCACCAGTGCTTTCCAAGAACTGGAACCGATTCGCAGTCTAAGCTCGCGCCGTTCCTGGCGCAGGTCAAATCGCTTTAACAGGAGGATGGAAACATCTACCCTCCAAATTTGACTACAGATTAAGGAAAAATAATGCGCGGGATATCAGGAACGACTAAACCTATCCATAGGTTTAGCACAATCTATCGGTTTTGTCAAGACTCGAGGCTTGAATTTCACTTACTTTCGGGTGACCATATATATAGATGGGAGGATGTTTCAGACTAATGAAAGATCAGATCAAACAGTTCTTTGACCTACTAGAGTATACGAACGGTCGTTTGCCGATTCTGCATCACTTCTTTGTCGACCTCGCATTGCTTGGTCTACTGGTACTCGGCATTCACGCCTTGTTTAGTGTCCACCATTAGTCGCCTAACCATCCAGCAACAAAAAGAGTGCGAACCAATCTCTTAAGCCTAAGTTAGACTTAGGGGCTGGCTCACTCCTTTATCATTACCGCCTTAAGTCCTTCCGTGAGAATTTCCGGAGGACTGGGCAAGCAAGGCTGTCGGCGCAGATAAATCTTATGCGTGAAATTCTCTCTTATAGTTCTGGCATTGTGTTTGGTCGTTGGATTGGCTTTCGCGAAGGCCACATCAGAGGATTCAACCCGCCACAAGACTTCTTCGTCTATCTCGGAAAATCCAGCGCCGGGCAAGTGTCGAGCATTATATGCAAATAGCACCCCTTGGATTCCTTAGACGGTACAAGTGTCCCGCGCCTTACTACGTAAGCGAATACCTCTATGCCGCAGATCAAAACAACCTCAATATTCTCGGCGTATTGCCCCAATGGCCGGTTTCTGGCGATTGAAGCAAAGTCGCCGACTGGCCGAGTATCGCCGCACCAGCAGTAGTTCATTGACAGGGTGAACGAAGGTGGAGGTCTTTCTGTTGAATTGGTAGCCGGTTCGTGGCACAATTGACTCGATGAAATTCAAAAGTGCAGCGGATTTTAAGTATTACCTTTACTTATCCAAAGCAAAGCTTGATATGCTTTATCGCCAAGTGGCGGCTCAACAGATTAAAAAAGCTTCTCTGGAATGGAAAATAGACATTAAGGCAGTTGCCGTGACCAAAAAATCCGAGACGGAAGAGGAAGTGGATGATGACGATAAGCTTCGTTTGGTAACCGCTGAACTTGAAACCCGAGAGTTAGTCGGCGGTATTGAAGAAGATAAGCCCTACATCAAGGGAATGGTTCCGATGAGATGGGGTATGTACAATGATTCCAAATTAAGACCTGCCAATGAAGGGCCGCTTGTCTGGTTTAGTGGAATTGAAAACGAAATCCTCTTAGGAATGGGTGGCTCCTCATGTCATGTTGAGGGTTGTTATGGAGCGACTGCAACCGGTTCGCGTTCCGTCACTCCTGCTTTAGTAAACTTCCTTCGCGGGGGAATGGATGCAGGCGATACGGAACAATGCCGCCAAATCTGGAAAGAGCCTCATGACGAAGACTATGAACTATGTTCAGCGATGGCTTTGGCAAATTATTACCTGAGAGGGCCGGTTCAGGCACTGGAATTCGTAGCGAAGGTACTCTGGCGTCAACGTGGGTATGCACGGATTCGGCCTTTCATGGAGGATTATGGCCAAGCCATTCTCGCAACCCCTCTTTATGTGGCGCAGACCGAGGTTCTGGTCGAGGATGACGATAATCAGGGTAGAGGTGACTATTCGACGGCAATGGAATGATTACCTCGACAGCAATGATAACCAAATCCTCAATCCAGAGGCCCCGCAAGTACCGCTCAGCGGTGACGATAGTGGAATGCCCCAAGATCTGCTGGAGGAGTAGAGGTTTCCGCCCTTCCGCAGATAATTAATAGCAAAAGTATGACGAAGCGTATGCCAAGACGCCCGAACCCCGGCAATGCCGGCCTGCCCGCACCTACCTTAAAATCTTGCTCCGAGTTCCAAAGACTCAGGGCCGTTCGTGTGTGGGTGCAATACAGCGGCGTGTACTGGTCCTTGGCAAGATACCGGTACAGCGGCTTGCGCAGCTCAATGCTCATTGGTACGAGTCGCTCTTTGTTGCCGTTGCGATGAACCTTAAGAACGAGGTTGTCGAGGTCCCATCCTGGCGCGTCAGGCCCAGCAACTCGCTTATCCGAAGGCCGGCGTCCAGAGCGGCCAAGGCGATGATGTGCGCCCGAGCGTGATTACACCCGATGGGCTTCCAGTTTACAGGCCGCTTGATATGCTCCGCGCTGAACGTCGCTAGGATTTTCTGCTCCTGGCTTTAAAGGATTGATTTTCCAATCGAGCGCGCACCATTTCCGAGAGGCGTTGATGCAGGTCAGGTAGGTGTTGATGAAAACCGGCTTTGCGCCGTGCTCCCGCAGTTCGGCCACCCGGTTCTTAGCAACCTGAAGCTCTAGCGCTCCCTCGAATGCCCTAAACGAACAGCCATAAAAGTGAAGAGTTTTCGGTGATACACTGGTCAAGTAGCGCCTCTCGCGGATGAATTTTCTAGAGGCTCTTAGAGTGCCGCAGGGCTTGTAGGTCACTGAAAAAAAGGGCGGTTAGCTCAGCTGGTTAGAGCGTCTGGTTTACACCCAGAAGGTCGGGGGTTCGAACCCCTCACCGCCCACCATCATTTCCAACACATCTGCCCGGAGCTACAATCGCGACGTGCAGTCACGCCGACACTTCCTCGCTGGCTTCGCGGTCTCTGCCGCCGCCGCGGGGGCCCAGGTAGCCGAAGCGCCAGCCCTCTACCGCCGCCGTGGGGGACGCCGCCTCTACCAGTCCGCCGATGACCCAGCCACGGTCGCACTGATCAAGGGCAACTCCCGCCGTGAGAACATCTACAAATCGCTCAAGCTCATCGAGGACGATGTGTTCGCGGCCATCGGGGACAAACAAATCCTCATCAAGCCCAACTTCGTGCAGACCAGCAAACCGCTCGCAGCCACGCACGCCGACGCCATCCGGGGCATCCTCGACTTCCTCACGCCGCACTACAAGAAGCAAATTCTCATCGGCGAGGCCACCGCCACCCAGGAAGGCACTTTCGCCGGATACCAAAACTACGGTTACACCGACCTCGTTCGCGATTACCCCGTCAAGCTCATCGATCTCAACCTGGGCAACTATCAATACCGCTACACCCTCGGCGAAAAGAACGCCCCTGTCCCCATCCGCATCTGCTCCTCCTTCCTCGACCCCAACCTGTTCCTCATCTCGGCCGCCGTCCTCAAGACCCACGGCTTTGCCTCCGTCACGCTTTCGCTGAAGAACATGCTCCTCGGCGCGCCCATCAACGATTACAAGAAGAGCGACAAAGGCCAGATGCATCGCGGTCCCCATGGCGAACCCGACGACATCCTGCACTTCAACATGTTCCATCTGGCCCAGGAAGTCTTTCCCGACCTGGCTGTGATCGATGGCTTCACCGGCATGGAAGGCGATGGCCCTTCGCGCGGCACCCCTGTCGATTCGCGCATCGCCCTCGCCAGCCTGGATCCGGTAGCTGCCGACACGCTCGGCGCGCAGCTCATGGGATTCGACGCGGCGAAGATCCTCTACCTCAACTCGATGGCCGCCGCCGGCATGGGACAAGGCAGGCTCGACCGTATCGAAATCAAAGGCAGCCGCATCGAGGACTGTTCCTACCGCTTCAAGAATTCTCCCTTGCTGCATTTCCACGCCGCGCTTGCCGGGTGAAAGCTTGGTTCACCCCGATCAAGCCCCACCCCCATAGCTTCGCTTGGAGCCGTCAGTTAGAATGCCGTTGACCTTATGAAGCACATCGCGATCCTGACGCTGGCAGGCGCTGCAATGCTCCTGTCCGTCCATCCGGGTGCCGCCCAACCCGCCCCGCTTCAACTCTCCAATGCGAATGTCGATTTCGCCGTGGACGCGCAGGGCCGCCTTCAGCGACTCGCCAATCCGCGCACAGGACACAGCTATCTCTCCGCGCCCGGCCATGTGCTCTGGAAGATGTACTATCGGACCTCCGACGCTCGCGAGCTTGAAATTCCCGCGTCCGCGCAGAAGGCCGAGGTCCGCCGCGAGGGCAACGCTCTCGTCATCGCCTACCCCAAACTCACCGGAAATGTCGCCCTCGCGGGAGCCTCCCGCAGCCTCAATATCGGCTTCACCCTGCGCGCCGTCCTGGAGGACGACCGCCTTGTCTTCACCGCCACCATCGTGAATCACGAAACCGAGCCGGGCCTGGAGATCAGCGAACTCTGGCTGCCCTGGATCTACGGCGTCGGCAATCTGGGCAAGGGCAGCAATGCCGACCTCCTCTACTGGCCTGAAGACGGCGGACGCCGCATCGTGAATCCCGCTGCCAAACTCCAGGCCACCCGCGGCGGACGCGGCGAACCCTCCTACCAGATGACTTACCCCTGGCCGGCCAGCATGCAGTGGTACGCGCTCGCCAATGGCGAAGAAGGCATCTACGTCGCCAGTCACGACAAGTCCCTCATGACCACGACGCTCAACGTCACCGCGCCCGCCGGCGACGGCCTCACCTTCTCCATGGTGAAATATCCCTTCGTCAAAACCGGCGAGACCTGGACCTCCGAACCCACCGTCATTCGTCTTTTCCGCGGGGATTGGCACGTTGCCGCTAATGGCTACCGCGCTTGGGCCGACACCTGGATTCCAAAGCCCGACCCGCCCCAGTGGCTGCGCCGCATGAACGGTTGGATCATCCCCAATCTCAAAGCGCAGAATGGCGGCCGCTACGTGGGCGTCTATGCCGACCTGCCCCGCTACTGGCGCGACGCCCACGCCGTCGGCATCGATATGCTGAGCATTTACGGTTGGGAAAAGCAGGGCTTCGACAACTGGTATCCCGAATACGATCCCGACCCTGGCATGGGCGGCGAGGCCGGTCTCAAAGCCGCCATTGCCGAGATTCAGCGCGCCGGCGGCCACGTCAATCTCTACTCGCAGGGCCAGTTGATCGACCCCGGCACGGAATACTACCGGCGCATCGGCCACCTGCAGAGCGCCAAGGATATCTGGGGCGGCGAGTATCGCGAAACCTATGGCGGCGCCGGAAGCGGCACGCTCCTCAACATCATGCGCAGCAAACTCTTCGCTGTGGCCTGCCCGCTGGCCAAAGGCTGGTACGAACAGTTGGCCTCGCAATTCGAAATGGCCCGCAAGTACGGCGTTAACGGCCTGATGTACGATCAGATCGGCGGCCGTCCGCCGTACATCTGTTTCGATTCCACCCATCCCCACGAGAAGCCGTCGCTCGCCAACGGACCCGGCAAAGTCCAGAACATGCGCCGACTGCGCGAACTCATCAAATCGCGCGACCCCGAATTCGCCTTCCTCATGGAGCTCAATGTCGATATCTATTCAGGCATCGGCGATATCACGCAGCCCGTGCAGTACGGCTTCACTCCCGGTCCCGAATCTTTCGGCGAGCTTTTCAAATACACCTTCCCAGACCGCATCATCACCAATCGCACGGGCGGCGGTGATCGCAAGGCCGCGTTCGGTCACGGCTTCTCGCTCCAGTGGCGCGTCGATGGCATGATGCGCGATACCACCGACCCGGTCATCGCCCCTTATCTCACTCGACTCAATCAGCTTCGCACACAGTTCGCGGACCTTCTGCTGGAAGGCGGGTTCGTCGACAACGAAGGCTTCACCAGCGAAAACGCCCACGTGTCCGCACACAGTTTCCTGGCCGGAAACCGCATGGCCGTCACGCTCTGGAATCCCGGGACCGCCGCCGAAAAGCCGCGTATCGCCGCGCCCGGCTACACTCTGGAATCGGCCCACTGGCAGGACCCGACCCTGACCGGTGCGGATCAGGAAATCAAACCCGGCGATGTCGCCGTTCTGATATTCAGAAAGAAGTGAACCCGATGACGCGTACCTTCCCACTCTTGATGGTCCTGCTTTGCACTGCCGGGTTCACCGGCGCCGCCGACCGGTATATTCCCTTCGACGGGGAAAAAACCTCCTGGCACGAGGGCTTCGCTCGCTACGATTTCGTAATGGACGACGCCACCGGCGCTATCACTCCCATGCTCGCGCCGGAAAAGGAAGCCGCCGGTTTCGGAATCGACGTTGCCCTCAAAGACGGCAAGCGCCGCTGTGTCGTGATCGTCCCGAAGAAGGCTGCGCCCGGCAATCCCTGGTCGTGGCGCGGCTGCTACTGGAATCACGAGCCGCAAACCGAAGTCGAGCTGCTCCGGCGCGGGTTCCACGTTGCGTTCGTGGCGCCGGATCCCGCGCGGCAGGGCACGGCTTGGGACCGGTGGTATCAGTTCCTCACCGAAAAGCATGGTCTCTCAGCCAAGCCCGCCTTCATCGGCATGAGCAAGGGCGGCGTCAACGAATTCAACTGGGGCGGCGCACATCCCGATCAGGTCGCCTGTATTTACGCCGATAATCCCGCGATCTACGAAGAGGATTTTGCCAAGATCCCGGAGCTCGCCAAACACGACGTGCCGCTGCTCCACATCTGCGGCACTGAGGACTTTCTGCTCCAGCACAATACCCTCGCAGTCGAAGGTATGTACCATCTTGCCGGGGGCTCCATCACCGTGGTCATCAAAGAGGGGCAGGCCCACCATCCGCACAGCCTGCGAAATCCCATGCTGATTGCCGATTGGATCGAGCAGCATATGCAGGCCTCCACCGCGAACCGGCCCGCCTTCGCCGACGCGTTTCGCAAATCGTACTACTACAGCCACCTGTCTTCGTTCGTCTACCTGAAGGAAGAGCAGACCTACGCCACGGTGCGCGGACCGGGCTTCACGCCGGTCTACGAGCGCTACGAAGCAGCCAACGCCGGCACTTTCCAAACCAACGGCATGGCCGTGGTGGCGCCGCACAACGCCGCACCGGGCAAGCCGTGGGTCTTCCGCGCCGGAGCACTTGAGCCGGACGCCGCGGTCGATCAGGCCCTGCTGGCCCGGGGCTTTCACATCGTCACGGCGCCGCTCACCACGCAGGCCGGCATGGTGCAGCAGCAATGGGACGCCACTTACAAACTGCTACTCGATAACGGCTTCTCGCCCAAGCCCGTCATGGAGGCCGCGGGCGCGAAAGGCGGCGAAATGTACGCCTGGGCCATCGCGAACCCGGAAAAGGTGGCGTGCATTTACGCGCGCAATCCTTCGCTGCGCAGTCTGATGACTAAGTCGCCGCCCATCGACAATCTGGCCCCGCTGGCCAAGGCGGGAGTCCCTATTATTCACGAATGTGGTAGCCTCGACCCGTGGCTGAATGAACAGACTCGCGTTGTCGAACGGCGTTATAAGGAACTGGGTGGACGCATCACCGTCATTGTCCGGGAAGGCGAAGGCCATTTCCCGCTGCCGCCGAACGATCCCAAGGCGGTTGTCGATCTGATCGCCGGATATGTTACGAAATAAGGAGTGACTCAAATGAGAAGAATTATCGGTATCGTTTCCCTGGCCGCCGTGCTCGCGCCATTCTCTGCCTTCGCCCAAGTCAAACAGACGAAGGAACAGATCCTGTTCTACACCTCGGATTGGAAGGGCGAGCGTTTTCCCGACGGCCGTCCCAAGATCGCCGACAACCTCCTCACGCGCGCGCTCGACGTCTCACTCGAGGACGTGTGGGACTATCTGCGCGGTCAGGGCTACGTGAATCAGTTCGAAGCCGGCTGGCAGGGGCTGCATATCGACCAGCCGTTCGCCGGACGCGCGCTCACCGCGCAGTTCATGCCGCGCCGGCCCGACATGGCCGCCGCCGTGGCAGCCGAGGGGAAGGCCGAAGGCCGCCTCAGCGGCACCAATAGCTGGGTGATCAACGAGCTTCAGATGGGCGACACCATGGTGGCAGACGGCTACGGGAAAATCATTGAAGGCACCCTGATTGGCTCCAACCTCGGCAGCGGCATTGCCGCCCATACGCATTCCGGTTTCATCTTCGATGCGGGCATTCGCGACGCGGAAGAGAACCGCGAAATTAAGAATCTCAACGGCTTCTATCGCGGCTACGACCCCTCCGCATGGGCGCAAATGCAGCTTACCGGCATCAATGTCCCCATCCGCATTGGCCGCGCCGTGGTGCTGCCCGGCGACCTCGTGCTGGCCAAGCGAGACGGCGTCACTTTCATTCCCGCGGCCCTCGCCGCCGGCGCCATCAGCAAAGCCGAATTCACCAACCTGCAGGACGCTTTCAATTTCGAACTCAACACGGCCGGAAAAAACGGGGCCGAGTTCGAAGGCGGCTGGACCAATCAGAAATTTGCCGCCTTCGCCAAGTGGATCGATGCTCATCCGGAAAAGCTAAAGATGACGAAGGCCGAATTCAGCGAATTGCTGACAAAGGCACACCGCAACTAAGGTTTTGGGCCGAACTGGCCTGCGAAGGCCGAGCGCTGCTCGGCTGGACAGACGGCGAAAGGCGACCGTCTATCCTACTTACGCGGCAAAGGGCCAAGCGGAGCTCCCGCTTTCTTAATAAAATAGAAGCGATGAGATACGATCCGTTAAAGGATCCTGATCCGGAGGAATGGTTAGAACTCGACGAGGCGTTGCGCATCAAAATCGTCGAAGACTACCATCGACGGAAGAGGATCCGGATGCCCAGTGTGCGGGCTCATGCAGCAATTCAAGCCGTCGTGGAAACTCAGATCGCCATGGGCCGGTCACATCCGGCCAAAGCTGTGCTCCGAAGGCTCATGCTCGAAGGTCTGGATCGCCACGATGCGGTGCATGCGATAGGCAGCGTTCTCGCGGCCCAAATGTATGAGATGATGACCAGCGGCAGCAGCGATAATAACCAAGAGTATGAAAGGAAGCTCTCTGAGCTCACCGCGGCTTCCTGGCTGAAATCCGGAGGCTAATAGGGCCTTCAAACGCCGCCAGCCGCCATCGCTTTCCAAGCCTCTTCGTCGCGGCCGATACTCACCAGCTTACCGCCGCGCACCAGCGGCAGCAGTAGCAGGGCGGGCTCCCGCTCGACGCGCGCCATCAACTCGGCTTCCGTCAGCTTCATGTATTTCAGGCCGCCATCCACGTACGGCTTGCTTTCCGCATCCAGCAATCCCGCCCAGCCGAAGCGCTCCACGAAGCGCCGGATCTCCCCCGCGGCAATCGCCTTCTTCTTCAGGTCCACCAGCTGAATCGTTACCCGCCGCTCTTTGAAGAAACGTTCCGCAGCCCGCGTCGCCTGCGAATTCTTCACTCCGAAAACCTGCACCATTCCTTACTCATCCCCCTGGACCTGCTCCATGGCAGCCGTATTCACCTCCAACCGGAACACCTCCGGCCGCGCGTAGTGTCCCGCCACGTCGAGATCGAACTTGCCCTCGGCGATCTCCCCCAAATCCAGATCCGCCGTCAGGATGCACTCGCCGTCGTAGCACGGCCCGGCCAGCACCTTGCCCAGCGGACCCACAATCATGCTGCCGCCGCGGATCTTCTCCGTATACTGACAGGCCGAGAGCACAAAGCAGCGGCCCTCCAGCGCGATGTGCCGCATGGTCACGGGCCAGGTTTCCCGATCGTCCACCGTCGGCGCGCAATACATCTGGATGGCCTGCCGGTACATCGACGCGCGCAGCAGCGGCATATAGTTTTCCCAGCAGATCACCGCGCCGATCCTGCCGAAGCCCGTCTCGATCACCGGCAGCGTGGAACCGTCGCCGAAACCCCAGATCAGCCGCTCCATCGCAGTCGGCATCACCTTGCGATGCTTCCCCGCCAGAGTTCCATCCGGCGCGAAGAATAGCGCCGTGCAGTAGAGCGTACCCCCGCTGCGTTCGATCACGCCCATGACCAGCCACATGCCGTAATCCCGCGCCGCGTGGGCGAGCCGCTCCGTCGCCGTGCCCGGCACATCGATCGCGCCGTCGAAATACCGGCGGAACAGCTTTCGGCCTTCCTCCGTTCGCGAGCCCACCCGCGCGCCGAAATCTTCGCCCTTCGGATAGCCGCCGACAAAGGCTTCGGGAAACACCGCCAGTTGCGCGCCGCTCCCTGCCGCTTTGGCAATCAGCTCTTCTGCTTTGCGGACCCCGGCCTCGCTGTCAAACAGCGTTCCGCCCGCCTGCACCACCGCCACTTTAACGAACATCAATGGAATTATAAGGGGGTTTACACTGGTAGCAGAGTGTCTGGGTTTGAACTACTGCCGGGAGGGGGAATTCCGCGCCGCGCGCTGCTGCTAACGCCGGTCGCCTTCGCCGCCCTGCTGGCATCCATGTACAAGAGGGAGAGAGTGATGCCGGATCCGAAAAAAGATGGCACAGGCGCGGAGATCGACATTGTCCTGATCTCCGATAAGGGCGAGCGCGAGCAGACCGTTCACGAACACAAAGTGGTCAAGACGGATGCCGAATGGAAGGCCGAACTGGCGCCGGACGAATTCGCCGTCGCGCGCCAGAAGGGCACCGAGCGCGCCTTCACAGGCCGCTATTGGGCCAATCACGAGGATGGCATTTACCGGTGCGTCTGCTGCGGTACGGCGCTGTTCCGCTCCGCCGAAAAGTTCGAGTCCGGCAGCGGCTGGCCGAGTTTCTGGAAGCCCGCCGCGGAGGAGAATGTCGAGACCGAGAAGGATGGCAGTCTTTTCATGGAGCGCACCGAGGTGCTCTGCCGCAAATGCGACGCCCACCTCGGACACGTTTTCCCCGATGGGCCGAAACCCACCGGACTTCGCTATTGCATCAACTCGGCGGCCCTGCGCTTTAAGAAAACTTAATGGCGCTCTGTCCGATTGCGCACATGCATGCCACCCCGTGTAGGTTATAACGCGCGTTGAGGCGATCACGCTTTCCACCAACCCTCGCTAAACTGGAGACTGGATGGCCGCTACCAATCAATCTGCACCGGCTCTCACTGCCGAAGAAGCCGTTGCTCATTTGGCGGCAATCGTCGAGTCCTCCGACGACGCCATCATCAGCAAGACTCTGGAGGGCGTGATTCTCTCCTGGAATTCCGGCGCCGAGCGCATTTACGGCTATCCCGCTGACGAGATCATCGGCCGCCAAATGACACTCCTGCTGCCTCCCAACAGGCCGAACGAGGAGGCCCTGATTCTGGAACAAATCCGCCGCGGCGAGCGTGTCGATCATTTCGAAACGGTGCGCCGGACGCGGCAAGGCGACTTGATCACGGTCTCTATCACCATCTCGCCCATTCGCGATGCGCAGGGCGTTGTCATCGGCGCTTCCCACGTGGCGCGCAACGTCTCCGACCGGAAGCGCATCGAAGAGCAGCTCAACCGCGTGGCTTCCATTGTCGAATCGTCAGACGACGCCATTGTCAGTAAGACGCTCGACGGCATGATTCTCACCTGGAATCGCGGCGCTGAGAGTCTGTACGGCTATCCGGCCGCCGAAGCCATCGGCCGCTCCATGACTTTACTCATTCCGGAGGACCGGCCGAACGAAGAGGCCGATATTCTGGACCGGATCCGCCGCGGTGAGCGCGTCCATCACTTCGAAACCGTGCGCCGCACCAAGAACGGAAAACTGATCGATGTCTCCGTCACCATCTCGCCGGTTTACGATCAGACGGACCGCATCATTGGGGCTTCCCACGTGGCCCGCGACGTCACCGAGCGGAAGCAGCTTGAAGAGCAGATGCGCCATACGCAGAAGCTGGAAAGCCTTGGGGTGCTGGCCGGGGGCGTGGCCCACGATTTCAACAATCTGCTCACCGGCATTATGGGAAACGCGTCTTTGGCGCTGGAGATTCTGGCGACCCACGATCCGGTTTGCGAACTCATTCGCGACGTCGTCTCAGCCAGCGACCGCGCCGCCCACCTCACGCGTCAATTGCTGGCGTACGCGGGCAAGGGCCGCTTCCTGATTGAGCCGCTAGACGTTTCCGAACAGGTGCGCGAGATCAGTCATCTGGTGCAAACCTCCATCTCCAAGAACGTGAATCTGCGTCTCGAACTGGATGAGGGTCTGCCGCCGATTCAGGCGGATGCCAGCCAATTGCAGCAGGTGGTGATGAACCTGGTGATCAATGGCGCCGAAGCTATCCCGCCCGACCGGAACGGCACGGTCCTGGTGACGACCGGAATCCAGCATGTCGATGTGCCGGAGCTGCCCGCGGGAGATTACGTGTCGCTTGAAGTCTCCGATACCGGCATCGGGATGAATGAAGAGACGCTGGCGCGCATCTTCGATCCTTTCTTTACCACCAAATTCACCGGCCGAGGTTTGGGCCTGGCCGCCGTGCAGGGCATTGTGCGCAGCCATCGCGGCGCTCTCAAGGTACATAGCCGGCCGGGCGGTGGAACCACGTTTCAGGTGATGTTTCCGGCGGTCCAAGCCGCCGCCCTGCCGAAACCTCCGGTCGTCTCGCATGTACTGGGCGGCCGTGAATTGATCCTGGTGATCGATGATGAGGACGTGATCCGCAGGACGGCCCGAGCGTCGCTGGAGCGGTACGGCTACACCGTCGCCGTGGCCGAAAACGGAGCCGAGGGCGTGAAGGTTTTCCAGGTGTTGGCGGACAACATCGCGGTCGTCATCCTGGACATGACCATGCCGGTGATGGGTGGGGAGGAGGCCTTCCGCCAAATCAAGCTGATCCGCCCCGACGCCCGCATTCTGCTCTCCAGCGGTTATAACGAAGTCGAAGCCGTCCGCCGCTTTACCGGCAAAGGACTCGCGGGGTTCATCCAAAAGCCCTACTCGTCTGCCATCCTGGTGGAAAAGGTCAAGTCGGTCATCGAAGCACACGCCGCCTAACGCGCTGCCCGGCCTAGTCGCGTTATCCTAAACGTTCACCTCCGAATATTCAAATGGGAAACATACTGCAGAACCTGCCTGCGGGCGAAAAGGTCGGTCTGGCCTTCTCCGGCGGCCTCGATACCAGCGCCGCCATTCATTGGATGCGCGCTAAGGGCGCCATTCCGTACTCCTACACCGCCAATCTCGGCCAGCCGGACGAGCCGGATTACGACGAAATTCCCCGCCGAGCCCTGCTCTACGGAGCCGAGAAGGCCCGCCTCATCGACTGCCGCAAACAACTGGTGGCCGAAGGCATCGCCGCGCTCCAATCCGGCGCTTTCCACATCTCCACGGCCGGCGTTCACTACTTCAACACCACGCCGATCGGGCGCGCCGTCACCGGCACCATGCTGGTGATCGCTATGAAGGAAGACGACGTCCACATCTGGGGCGACGGCAGCACATTCAAGGGCAACGATATCGAGCGCTTCTATCGCTACGGACTGCTGGCCAATCCCGCGCTGCGCATCTACAAGCCCTGGCTTGACCAGCTCTTCATCGACGAACTCGGCGGCCGTAAGGAAATGTCCGAGTACATGGCCGCTAACGGACTTTCCTACAAGATGAGCGTGGAGAAGGCCTATTCCACCGATTCCAACATCTGGGGGGCCACTCACGAAGCCAAAGACCTCGAGCATCTCAATACCGGGGTCCGCATTGTCGAACCCATCATGGGCGTTGCATCGTGGCGCGAGGACGTCGCGGTCAAACCCGAAGTGGTGACGATCCGTTTCGAAGAAGGCCAGCCCGTCGCGCTCAATCACGTCAGTTATGACGACCCGGTGCAACTGGTACTGGAAGCCAATGCCATTGGCGGACGGCACGGACTCGGCGTCTCCGATCAAATCGAGAATCGCATCATCGAAGCCAAGAGCCGCGGCATCTACGAAGCCCCTGGCCTGGCCCTGTTATTCATCGGATACGAGCGGCTCGTGACGGGTATTCACAACGAAGACACCATCGAGCAGTACCGCATCAACGGGCTCCGCCTCGGCCGCCTGCTGTATCAGGGCCGCTGGTTCGATCCTCAATCCATGATGCTGCGCGAAACCTCGCAGCGGTGGATCGCCCGTGCCGTCACCGGAGAGGTCACCATCGAACTTCGCCGCGGCAACGATTATTCGATCCTGGATACCACCAGCCCGAATCTCACGTACAAGCCGGAGCGCCTGACCATGGAAAAGGGCGAGTCTACATTCTCGCCGCAGGACCGCATCGGCCAACTCACGATGCGCCACCTGGACATCACCGACACCCGCGACAAACTGCTGCTCTATATGAAGACCGGCTTATTGGGCCCCGGCAGCGGCGGTTCCATGCCATTGCTCGGTGAGGGCGACGAAAAGCCCGAAAAATAAGGCCGCGAAAAGCGGTCACAACCGATCCGCCGCGCCATCCACATAGTCGAACCTGGAGCGGAAGCCGATCTTCTCGTAAGCCCGGATGGCGGCTGCGTTTGCGCACTCGACATTCAGGCCGATCGTGGGAATCCCGGCGCCGCGAATCGCGCTGACCACCGCGGACGTAACCGTTTGCGCCAATCCCTGTCCGCGGCAGTCCGGCCGTGTGAAGATGTTCCCAATCGCCGCCACGCGCTCCGCACACGACGCCACCTGCGCTCCCGCTACCGCCACCAGTTCCCCCTTGCGCCGGACGCCTCGAAACAAACCTGTGCCCAGCTGAAACGGCGCAAACGCGATGCCGCCGTCGCCAGACTGGTACAGCGTCTCGATTTCCTCGCAGTCTTTCGGACCCAGCACTTCGGTATCGCCCACACGAGGCCGGAAGTCGTCCAGGATCATGCGCCGCATCTGGTGCCGCGTGCGGAACCGGTACACCGTCTCGGCGGCATCGAGTTGATGCTGCCGCAAGTTCAGGTACCCGCTGCTTTCGGTCATCGCAGCCAGCAACTCCTGCGTACTCGCGGCATCCCCGATGACGAAGATCGGGCGGATCGCGATCGCACGGAAAACCATCGCCAGTGCCGAGGCCAGGCCCCACCATTCGCAGTGCTCGAAAAGCCCCTCATCCAGATCGGCCAGAGGATAGATCGACCATTCGCGGTCCGCATTCAACAGGCGGCGAATGGTGTCCTTATCGGTGAGGCGCTGCGGCATACCGCGACTCTAGCCGCCCGCCCGCGGGCCCGTCAAGCGGTAAACTTGCTCATACCATGACCCTCCCGAGAGTCCTGCTCATCGCGGTCACTTTGCTCTGCTCCGGCTTCGCAGCCGACCCCGCCCCCTCCAATATTGACGCCATCTTCGCGGCTTTCAATAAGCCCGGATCTCCCGGTTGCGCGCTTGGCGTTTTCCGCGGAGGCAAAATCATCTATTCCAAAGGCTTCGGACTGGCCAACGTGGAACTGGACGTCCCCATCACACCGGCTACTGTCTTCGATATCGGCTCCACTTCCAAACAGTTCACCGCCGCGTCTATCCTGCTGCTGGAAAAGGAAGGCAAACTGAGCCTGGACGATGACATCCGTAAATATCTGCCCGAGCTGGCGGACTATTCCGGGCCCGGAGGCGGCAAGGTCACCATCCTCAATCTGCTCAACCACACCAGCGGCATCCGCGACTATCTGACTCTGTTTTCCATGGCCGGCATTTCCTTCGACGGCGTGACAACCGATGACACTGCGCTGGCCCTTCTCGCGCGCCAGAAGGCCCTGAACTTCGTGCCGGGAAGTGATTTTCTCTATAGCAATTCCGGCTACTTTCTGCTCTCCATCATTGTGAAGCGCGTCGCCGGAGTGAATCTCCGGCAGTACGCGCAGCAGCACATCTTCACTCCGCTGGACATGACCCATACCGAATTCCGCGACGACCACCGCGAGCTGATTCCCAAAAGGGCGCTGGCCTACAGTGTCACGCCTTCGGGCTTCCGCTTGAACGTTTCCTACTTCGAACAGCTCGGCGACGGCGGCGTGCACACCACGGTGGAAGACTTGCTGAAGTGGGACGAAAACTTCTATACCGCCGCGGTGGGAGGCAAGCAGTTCCTTGCGGAAATTCAGGAGCGCGCTACGCTTTCCAACGGCAAAACTCTGGAGTACGCCAAGGGTCTCTCCCACTCCAAAAGCCGGGGCTTGGCCTTGGTTAGCCATGCCGGCGCCTGGGGCGGATATCGGGCTGAACTGGTACGATTTCCCGAACAACATTTCTCCATCGCCTGCCTATGCAACGTGGGTTCGGCCAACCCCAGCAGTCTGGCAAAACAGGTCTCTGATCTTTACTTGAAAGACCTCATGCAGGAGGCGCCCGCCGCTCCCGCCGCGAAGCCTCGTCCACAGCCCACACCCCCGACCGAACCGGATGCCGCCACTTTGGCGGGCTATGCCGGCGACTACTCGGCCGAAGAGCTGGGCGTCACCTACCGCCTGTCCGTCGCCGCTGGGAGCCTGACTCTGGCGGCGATTCTCGAACCCAGCGGCTTTCCCCGCACGACTGTCCCCGTGACCCTTCGGCCTACCGGCAAGGACAAGTTCAACGAGCGCGGAGTCAATCTCCAGTTCGAACGCGATTCCAGTGGCGCCGTCACCGGCTTCCAGGCTGAAGCGGACCGTACCCGTGGAATCGTGTTCCAGCGAGTCCGTGCGGGCAAGTAGGGAAACAACCCCTTGCGCCTCGGTGTCGGTTCAGCCATAAAGGAGCCGCGCGTGAGCCTTGATTGAGTTAACTTCAAGAAAGTTGTAGTATTGTGTCATGGCCCAGTCTCACCGCGAAGCGTTCCGGCGGCTCTTCGAGATTGCCGAGCAGCAGCAGGGCTTCTTCACAACGAAGCAGGCCAAGGCGGCTGGATTTGCCGAAAATACCCATCCCTACCACGTCCAGGTTGGAAACTGGATCCGTGAGCATCGCGGGATCTATCGACTCGCTCTGTTTCCGGTCACCGATCGGCCCGATCTCGTCCTTTGGGCGCTCTGGTCTCGGAACCGCGACGAGGAGGTAGAGGGAGTCTACAGCCACCACACGGCGCTCAGTCTTTACGACCTGTCGGATCTGAATCCGGCAAAGCTGCACATGACCGTTCCGACGGATTTCCGGCGCAACAGCGAAATGCCCCGAATACTCGTCCTGCACTACGCCGATCTCGCCGAGAGCGACGTACAGACCGCTCAGGGTTCCAGGTTCACTCGGCCTCTGCGGACGATTCTCGATCTGATTGAGGCGGGTACAGTAGAGCGACGTTTCATTCTCCAGGCGCTGACGCAAGCTCTAGACCGAGGCCTGATCACTCGGCACCAGATTCGCAACGCGTCAATGAGTGGACCTGCCCGCAAGATGGTAGAGGAAGCACTGCGGCGAGCCGCATAATGGCGTCTCTCAAAACATATACGAGCGCCAGGGCCTTCCGAACGGCGCTAGAAGAACGCCTGAAGCGGACATCCCTCACCGAGCAGACTGATCTCAACCGTCTCCGGCGACAGGTGTCATTTGACCGCCTGCTGGCGAGGCTGTTTCGTGACGAATCACCGCCCTGGTTGTTAAAGGGCGGGTATGCGCTGGAGTTACGATTCAAGGATGCTCGATCAACAGTGGATATTGACCTGACGATACAGCGGGTCACGGCCACGGTCGGCGACCAGAACCAGATCATACGGGAGATCCTGCAGGGCGCGGCCGACGTGCCACTCGGCGACTGGTTCGAGTTTACGGTCGGGCTGGCATCGATGGACTTGACCGCCGCGCCGTACGGCGGCGCCCGTTATCCCGTTGAAGCTCGGATGGACGAACGGACCTTCGCCCGATTTCACGTGGACGCGGGCGTTGGTGACGTGGTAATGCGACCTCCAGAAACAATCGTTTGCCGGGACTGGCTGGGGTTCGCCGGTATCGAATCGTCGCGTGTCCTGATGATCGCTCGTGAACAGCAGTTGGCTGAGAAGGTCCATGCCTACACGCTCCCGCGGAACGCGGCGAACAGCAGGGTGAAGGACTTGGTGGACCTGGCTCTGCTGATCGGATCAGGTGAGTTGGATCAGCGTCGCATTCTGGAAGCTCTGCGTCTGACCTTTGAGAGAAGAAAGACACACGATTTGGCGGGCTTGGTTGCGCCGCCTGCGGATTGGCAGATCCCGTTTCAAGCCCTGGCCGAGGAATGCGGTCTCCCAACAGATATCGCTGCGGTGTTTGCGAGGGTTCAGGAGTTCGTCGAAGAGGTGCTGGCACAGCGCACAGGTAGGTGAACGCATTATGACCGAGAACGGTTCAGACTCTCTTCCATTCGAACCTCCGGAGCAGGAAAATATCCGCCTCCGCGAGGAGAATGCTCGCCTGCGGCGGCTTCTGGCAGTTCACAGTATTCCTATACCGCAACTTCCGGCAGAGACTCCACCTCCAACCAAAACCGTCGAGCCGCCGCCACCGCTGGACAAGGAGGAGCGGGCCAAACAGAGGATCGCGCTGTTTCGAAGCCTGTTTCGCGGAAGAGAAGATGTGTACGCTCGACGATGGGAGAACGCCGATGGCCGGCACGGATATATGCCGGCGGCCCTAAAGGACTGGAAGGCCATCAACAAAAGCCGCCCGGAAGATCGAAAGAAAGTCGACCAGAAAACCCGGAAGTTCCTTCCCATCACTGACGCCGTCATCGAGGATCATCTCTTGGGCAGGGAAACCATCGGCGTGTACGCTCTCCT